>NZ_JBEAJW010000043.1:0-308849 GCF_040064295.1 Klebsiella sp. JB_Kp031 | reverse complement strand
AGGATGAGAAGCTTCGACTAAGGTTCGACTCGAGCGTAGCGAGAGAACGTTGCCGAAGGCAACGGCCCGAAGGGCGAGGCGCTTTAGCGCCGAGTTATCCTTCCCCCACCACCATCCCTTCATGTATTACCCAGCTTACTCCACTTGCGATACTTTATATTCTGCCCTACGGGGAAGGATGAGAAGCTTCGACTAAGGTTCGACTCGAGCGTAGCGAGAGAACGTTGCCGCAGGCAACGGCCCGAAGGGCGAGGTGCTTTAGCGCCGAGTCATCCTTCCCCCACCGCTGTTGCACTCTCGTCAGCCACCTGTTCTGCTATCTCCTCGCTCGCGCTTCGCTTAGCGAGGCTACAGGTGTGCCGTCTGGTAGTCCGGTCAGGTGCGCCGCACCGCCTCCGGGAAAACTCACAGCGGGGGCAGTCGCCTCTTCACCGGCGAACTTTTCACCACCGAGGTATTGCACTGCGCAAATTCGGCCAGGCCGTCCAGTAGCGTATCCAGCTGGGCAATATCACGCACCACCAGTCGCATCACGAAACAATCCTCTCCGGTCACTTTGTCACTTTCGATGCACTCCGGCATCGCCTGGATATATTTATCCACCTTCTGCAGTAGACCAGGCAGCGGCCGAACCCGCACCAGCGCCTGCAGGCTGTAGCCCAGCGCGGCGAGATTCACCCGCGCCCCATAGCCCTGAATCACGCCCCGCTCCTCCAGGCGCTTCACCCGCTCGGCGATGCTCGGCGAGGTCAGCCCCACCCGCGCGCTCAATACCTTCAACGAGACTCTGGCATCCTGAGTCAGGCAAGTAAGGATCGCCCGGTCAATTTCATCAAGTACGTCATTCATGTTTTTTACCTAATTATGAAAGGGATTTCCCCCTGTTTGCCTTAATTCAGCCATGTCAGGCTGTCAGGATTTTTCGCACAATACTGGAAAACTTCTGGAGGTGAAATATGCAAATTACCCGCGGCGTCTGGCAAATGAGCCTGGCGATGATAATTTCTGGCTCGATCGGCGCGTTCGTGCTGCTCTCTGGTTTGCCGGTAATTGATGTGGTGTTCTGGCGCTGCCTGATTGGCGCGCTCACCCTGCTGCTGTTTATCGTTCTCAGCCGCCAGCCCTTCAGTCGTCTCACGCGCTTCACCCTCGCCCTCGCGGTACTTGGCGGCATCGCGCTGGTCATCAACTGGCTGCTGCTGTTTGCCGCCTACTCGCGTATTTCAATTGGCATGGCCACGGTGGTCTACAACACCCAGCCGTTTATGCTGGTGCTGATGGGCATGGTGTTGGGGGAACGGGTCAGCGCCGTAAAATGGGGATGGTTACTGCTGGCCTTCGGCGGCGTGGTGATCCTGCTGTCAAGCGAGCTTGCCCCGACGCACGGCGAAAGTCTCACGGCCGGCGTTTTGCTGGCATTAGGCGCGGCATTTTTCTATGCCCTGACCGCCATCATCGCCCGCAAACTGCATCCGCTCCCTGCTCAGCATATTGCCTTTATTCAGATGCTCGTCGGCGTCGTGATGCTGCTGCCGCTGGTGCAAATGCCCGACTTTTCTGCCAGCTTCCCCTGGCGCTATCTGCTGATCCTCGGCGTCGTCCATACCGGGATCATGTATCAGCTTTTATATAGCGCGATACAGAAGCTGCCGACGCCCATTACCGGTTCGCTCTCCTTTATTTATCCGTTGGTGGCGATGGGGGTCGACTATCTGGTCTTCCATCATGCGTTAACCCCTGTGCAGTTGCTCGGCGGGATGCTTATTCTGTTTGCCGCCGCCGGTAATAACCTCGGCTGGGGCGAAAAAAAACCCCGCCAGGGCGGGGTCAGTCAGCGGTCGCGGGCCAGTTAGCGACGGGCGCGGACAATCTGGTATTTGCGCGTCAGGTACTCTACCGGCGCGCTCCAGATATGAACCAGGCGAGAGAATGGGAACAGCAGGAACAGGGTCATCCCCAGCACCAGGTGGACGCGGAAGATAAACGCCACGCCATCCAGGTGCTGCGACGCACCGCCGTGGAAGGTGACCACCGACTGCGCCCAGCCGACCAGCTTCATCATTTCGCTGCCGTCCATATGCTGGGCAGAGAATGGGATCGTCAGTAGACCCAGCGCACACTGCACCATCAGCAGGGAGAGGATCAGAATATCCGCGCCGGTGGTGGTGGCACGCACGCGTGGGCTGAGCAGACGACGCTTAAGCAGCAGTAAACCGCCCACCAGGGTCATCACGCCGCAGGCGCCGCCGGCGATCATCGCCATCTTCTGCTTGACGTCGATCGGCAGGAAGGATTCATACATCCAGTGCGGGGTCAGCATGCCGAGGAAGTGGCCGGCGAAAATGCCGAGGATGCCGATATGGAACAGGTTCGACGCCAGGTTCATTCCCTTACGGTCCAGCATCTGGCTGGAGGCGGCGCGCCAGGTGTACTGACCGTAGTCGTAGCGCAGCCAACTGCCGATCAGGAACACTGAACCCGCAATGTACGGATAAATGTCAAAGAAGAACATATTCAGGAAGTGCATTATTGCTGTCCTCCGTTAGAGATATTCAGATATTGCGGGGCCACGGCTCCGGCAAAACGACGCTGGTGAGCGGAAATCTCCGACTCGCCGCAGCCCTGGTCGGCAAAGAATTTCACCTGTTCTTCTTCCCAGACCGCGTCCAGCGCCTGCGGCGTATCGTCGCGGGCTTCGTCGGCAATCTTCTCCGCCACCTTCTGGCTGTCGACCTGAGTGTTTGCCAGCTTCAGCAGCAGTTCGAACAGCACCGCATAGCGGCTCTCGCGCTGCTGCAGCCGCGCGCTGAGCAGGCCGAGGATCGGCGCAACGTCCCGCAGGCCGCCAAGCGCTTCCTCTTCCGGCAGCTGCGCCAGATACTCCAGATACAACGGCAGATGATCCGGCAACTCATGGCTATCGAGCAGCAGACCGTGGCGCTCATACTGCGCCATCAGATCAACCATCGCCTGCCCGCGATCGCGGGATTCGCCGTGCACGTGTTCAAACAGCAGCAGCGAGGTGGCCCGGCCGCGGTCAAACAGTTCGCTATAGGCCGCCTGGGCATCCAGCGGATCCTGAGTCAGCAGATCGCGCAGAAAAACGCCCAGCGCGTGAGCATCCTCTTTGCTGAGTTTCTCTGATGACGCAAGCGCCTCGAACATCTCCTGCTGATGCTGCCATAAGGCAGCGTCAGGGTATTCGAGCAGGCGCGACACAATCACAAGTTCAATCATGCGTGCGGCTCCGTTTTGCTGGTCACGTCGATGGCGTCGATGCGACGGCTGTTGAACAGGTTGAACTGGCTGTCAGAGCCGTGGCAGCCGTCACCAAAGCTAAAGCCGCAGCCGTTTTTCTCCGGGAACGCTTCCCGCGCCTGTTCACGATGGCTGCTCGGCACCACGAAACGATCTTCGTAGTTAGCGATCGCCAGGTAGCGGTACATCTCCTGAGCCTGCGCTTCGCTTAAGCCCACCTCATCCAGCGCGCGGGTATCGACAACGCCGTCAACGGTTTCCGCCCGCTTATAGTGACGCATCGCCAGCATCCGCTTCAGGGCCAACAGGACCGGTTGGGTATCGCCGGCGGTCAGCAGGTTCGCCAGATACTGCACCGGAATACGCAGGCTTTCCACGTCCGGCAGGATCCCATTGCTGCCCAGTTCGCCGGCATCGGCGGCGGACTGAATCGGCGACAGCGGCGGCACGTACCAGACCATCGGCAGGGTGCGATATTCCGGGTGCAGCGGCAGGGCCAGCTTCCAGTCCATCGCCATTTTCCAGACAGGCGACTGCTGCGCGGCTTCAATCACCCCCTGCGGTACGCCATCTTTCAGCGCCTGCTCAATCACTTTCGGGTCGTTCGGATCGAGGAACACGTCCAGTTGACGCTGATAGAGATCTTTCTCGTTCTCGGTGCTGGCGGCATTTTCGATCGCATCCGCGTCATACAACAGGACGCCGAGATAGCGGATTCGGCCCACGCAGGTTTCGGAGCATACCGTCGGCATTCCGGATTCAATACGCGGGTAGCAGAAGATGCACTTTTCGGACTTTCCGCTCTTCCAGTTGAAGTAGATCTTCTTGTACGGGCAGCCGGTGATGCACATCCGCCAGCCGCGGCACTTGTCCTGGTCGATGAGCACGATGCCGTCTTCTTCACGCTTATAGATGGCGCCGCTCGGGCAGGTCGCGACGCACGCCGGGTTCAGGCAGTGCTCGCACAGGCGCGGCAGATACATCATGAAGGTGTTCTCGAACTGGCCGTACATCGCCTTCTGCATGTTGTCGAAGTTCTGGTCTTTGGCGCGCTTTTCAAACTCGCCGCCGAGGATCTCTTCCCAGTTCGGACCGCTGGTGATCTTGTCCATCCGTTGGCCGGTGATCAGCGAGCGCGGACGGGCGATCGGCTGGTGCTTACTCTCCGGGGCGTTATGCAGGTTCTGGTAGTCGTAATCGAACGGCTCGTAGTAATCATCGATGCCCGGCAGATGCGGGTTCGCGAAGATTTTACCTAACAGCATCGCGCGGTTGCCCATGCGCGGCTGCAGCTTGCCGTTGATTTTGCGGATCCAGCCGCCCTTCCATTTCTCCTGGTTTTCCCAGTCGTTCGGAAAACCGACGCCAGGCTTACTCTCCACGTTATTGAACCAGGCGTACTCCATCCCTTCCCGGCTGGTCCAGACGTTTTTACAGGTGACCGAGCAGGTGTGGCAGCCGATGCACTTATCGAGATTCAGCACCATGCCGACTTGTGAACGAATTTTCATTTTACGCTCTCCTGTACCTGGTCATTGCCTTCGCCGTCTAACCAGTTAATGTTCTTCATCTTACGTACCACCACAAACTCATCGCGGTTGGAGCCGACGGTGCCGTAGTAGTTAAAGCCATAGGCCAGATGGCCATAGCCGCCGATCATATGGGTCGGTTTCGGCGTAATACGGGTAACCGAGTTGTGGATCCCGCCGCGCTGGCCGGTAACTTCAGAGCCTGGCAGGTTTACGATGCGTTCCTGTGCGTGATACATCATGGTCATCCCGGCCGGTACGCGCTGGCTCACCACGGCGCGCGCCGTCAGGGCGCCGTTGGCGTTGAACACTTCGATCCAGTCGTTATCTTCGATCCCCAGATCTTTCGCATCCGCCTCGCTCATCCAGACGATCGGTCCGCCGCGTGACAGGGTCAGCATCAGCAGGTTATCGCTGTAGGTCGAGTGGATACCCCATTTCTGGTGCGGGGTCAGGAAGTTCAGCGCCTTCTCCGGGTTGCCGTTGGACTTCTCGCCCATCACCGCTTTCACCGAGCGGGTGTCAATCGGCGGACGATAAACCAGCAGGCTTTCGCCAAAGTCGCGCATCCACTGGTGATCCTGATACAGCGACTGACGACCGGACAGGGTACGCCATGGGATCAGCTCGTGAACGTTGGTGTATCCGGCGTTATAGGAGACGTGTTCGTCTTCCAGACCTGACCAGGTCGGGCTGGAGATAATTTTCCGCGGCTGCGCCTGAATGTCGCGGAAACGGATCTTCTCGTCTTCTTTGTTCAGCGCCAGGTGCGCGTGCTCGCGGCCGGTGATCTCGCTCAGCGCTTTCCACGCCTTCACCGCCACCTGACCGTTCGTTTCCGGCGCCAGGGTGAGGATCATCTCCGCGGCGTCAATGGCCGTCTCCAGCTTCGGCTGACCTTTCGCCGGGCCTTCCGCCTTGGTGTAGTTGAGCTTACGCAGCAGGTCCATTTCGCTCTGGGTATTCCAGGCGATGCCTTTCCCGCCGTTGCCGATGGTTTCCAGCAGCGGACCAATAGAGGTGAAGCGCTCGTAAGTCGCCGGATAATCACGCTCGACCGGAATAATATGCGGCGCGGTTTTCCCCGGAATCAGGTCACATTCGCCCTTCTTCCAGTCTTTGACGTCCAGCGGCTGCGCCATTTCCGCGGCGGAATCATGCTGGATCGGCAGCGTAACGACGTCGGTTTCTTTACCGAGGTGGCCCACGCACAGTTCTGAGAATTTCTTCGCGATACCTTTATAGATATCCCAGTCGCTCTTCGATTCCCAGGCCGGGTCAACGGCCGCCGACAGCGGATGAATAAACGGATGCATATCCGAGGTATTCATGTCGTCTTTTTCATACCAGGTGGCGGTCGGCAGCACGATGTCGGAGTAGAGACAGGTGCTCGACAGACGGAAGTCGAGGGTCACCACCAGGTCCAGCTTGCCGTCGAGGCCGTTATCTCGCCATTCGACTTCTTCCGGCTTCACGCCGCCCTGCTTGCCAAGGTCTTTGCCCTGAATGCCGTTCTCCGTACCCAGCAGGTATTTGAGCATGTACTCATGGCCTTTACCGGAGGAGCCCAGCAGGTTGGAACGCCAGATAAACAGGTTACGCGGATGGTTTTTACCGTTTTCCGGCTGCTCCGCCGCAAAGCGAATCGAGCCCTCTTTCAGGGATTTGACGGTGTAATCCACCGGCGTCATGCCGGCTTTTTTCGCCTCATCGGCGATGCGCAGCGGGTTAACGCCCAGCTGCGGCGCCGACGGCAGCCAGCCCATCCGCTCGGCGCGGACGTTGAAGTCGATCAGATGGCCGCTGTAGCGGGATTTATCCGCCATCGGCGACAGCAGCTCCTGCGCGGTCACGGTTTCATAGCGCCACTGGCTGGAGTGGTTGTAGAAGTACGAGGTGCTGTTCATATGGCGTGCCGGACGCTGCCAGTCAAGGGCGAACGCCAGCGGCTGCCAGCCGGTCTGTGGACGCAGTTTTTCCTGGCCCACATAGTGCGCCCAACCGCCACCGCTCTGGCCGACGCAGCCGCAGAAGATCAGCATGTTGATCAGACCGCGGTAGTTCATGTCGAGGTGGAACCAGTGGTTGAGACCCGCCCCGACGATAATCATTGAGCGACCATGGGTTTTATCGGCGTTATCGGCAAACTCGCGGGCGGTACGGATGATATGCGCGCGGGAGACACCGGTAATTTTCTCCGCCCAGGCCGGGGTGTAGGCTTTCACTTCATCATAGCTGGCGGCGCAGTTGTCATCGTTCAGACCGCGCTCCAGGCCATAGTTGGCCATGGTCAGATCGTACACGGTGGTCACCAGCGCGCTGGAGCCGTCGGCCAGCTGCAGGCGTTTGACCGGCAGTTTGTGCAGTAGAATGTTTTCAAGAGCGACTTTGTTGAAGTGCTCAGAACCTTCGCCGCCGAAGTACGGGAAGCCAACGTCCGCCACCTCGTCATGGCTGCCGAGCAGACTCAGACGCAGCTCAATCTCTTCGCCGGTTTTGCCATCGCGCTGTTCGAGGTTCCATTTGCCTTTGTCGCCCCAGCGGAATCCGAGGGAACCGTTCGGCACGGTGAGATCGCCTTTCTCGTCAAAGGCGACGGTCTTCCATTCCGGATTCTTTTCCTGACCAAGGGAATCCACGAGGTCGGACGCGCGCAGCGTGCGGCCGGCGGCGTAATAGCCGTCGCGCTCCTCAAGCATCACCAGCATCGGCATGTCGGTGTAGCGACGCACGTAATCGGTGAAATACTGGCTCGGCTTATCAAGATGGAACTCACGCAGCATCACGTGGCCCATCGCCAGCGCCATCGCGGCATCGGTACCCTGCTTCGGCGCCAGCCACAGATCGCAGAGCTTGGCGATTTCGGCGTAGTCCGGAGTGATGGCCACGGTTTTGGTCCCTTTATAGCGAACTTCGGTAAAGAAGTGCGCATCCGGGGTACGGGTCTGCGGCACGTTGGAGCCCCAGGCGATGATATAGCTGGAGTTGTACCAGTCGGCGGATTCCGGCACATCGGTCTGCTCGCCCCAGGTCATCGGCGAGGCCGGCGGCAGGTCGCAGTACCAGTCGTAGAAGCTCAGGCAAGTGCCGCCGATCAGCGACAGGTAACGGGCGCCGGAGGCGTAGGAGACCATCGACATCGCCGGGATCGGCGAGAAGCCGGCCACGCGGTCCGGACCGTAAGTTTTCACGGTATAGACGTTGGAGGCGGCAATCAGCTCGTTCACTTCCTGCCATGAGGAGCGGACAAACCCGCCGCGACCGCGAGCCTGTTTGAAGCTTTTGGCTTTGTCGGCGTCTTCGATAATCGAGGCCCATGCCGCGACCGGATCGCTATGCTGAACCTTCGCCTCCCGCCACATCTTCATCAGGCGTTTGCGCATCAGCGGGTATTTCAGGCGGTTCGCGCTGTACAGATACCAGGAGTAGCTGGCGCCGCGCGGGCAGCCGCGCGGTTCGTGGTTTGGCAGGTCCGGACGGGTGCGCGGATAGTCCGTTTGCTGGGTTTCCCAGGTCACCAGCCCGTTTTTGACATAAATCTTCCAGCTGCATGAACCGGTGCAGTTAACACCGTGAGTGGAACGCACAATTTTGTCATGCTGCCAACGTTGACGGTATCCATCCTCCCAGTCCCGGTTGGTGTTTAGAAGCTGGCCGTGCCCATCGGCAAAGGTTTCACCCTTCTGTTTGAAGTAGCGAAACCGGTCCAGGAATTTACTCATCGGGTTTCTCCTGATATGGAGCCTGACGGCTCTCTGATAAATCGACATTGCTGGATTTGCAGCGAAGGTAACGCCATGAAAGCGGGCGGGAATTGATAGCGATCAATACGGACTGGCTTGTTAACGTGGCGCAAATTGGCAATTACCACCAAGGTGGTACAAAACTCAGTTTTTTAATTTGATGTTTTTTAAGGTTTTTTAGCGAAAAATAGCTCGCCAGACGCGGGATGGTTCACCAGGGAGGTATTAAGGGGTAGAGCGGTGACGCTGGCAAGCCGTCCCTTCCCGGCTCAGTGGTCAAAACGAATAAAAACACTCATTAGTATGTTGTAACTAATAAAGCCAGTAAAAAAGGCGCCTCCCTCAGGAGTGCGCCTTTAGGAAGCGACATCGACTACGGCGAATTACTGACGCTTACGGCCGTATACCGCCCAGGTGATGATCACGCAGGCGATATAGAAGATCAGGAACACTTTCATCGCGCCGGCCGGCGAGCCGGTCAGATCCAGCGAGATACCGAACGCCTTCGGAATAAAGAAGCCGCCGATGGCGCCAATGGCGGAGATAAAGCCCAGCGCCGCCGCGGTATCGGTCGCCGCCTCGCGCATCGCCTGGGCTTCGCTGCCGCCCTGGGCCTTCACCCGGTCCATGGTCAGCTTACGGAAGATCACGGAGATCATCTGGAAGGTGGAGGCGCTGCCCAGCCCGGCGGTAAGGAACAGCACCATAAACACTGCAAAGAAGGCGATGAAGTTGCCGCCCTGGCCATTGGTCGGCAGCGTCAGGAACAGCAGCGCGCAGAAGACAGCCATCACCACGAAGTTCACCAGCGTCACGCGGGTACCGCCGAGACGGTCGGAGATCGCCCCGCCCATCGAACGCGCCAGCGCGCCAATAAACGGACCGAAGAAGGCGTAGTGCAGGATCTGCACGTCCGGGAACTGGGTTTTCGACAGCATGGCAAAACCGGCGGAGAAACCGATAAAGGAGCCGAAGGTCGCCAGATAGAGCAGCGCCATGATCCACAGATGCAGGCGTTTAAGCACCGGCAGCTGTTCGCTCAGCGAGGCTTTGGAAGCGGACAGGTCGTTCATAAAGAACCACGCCGCCAGGGTGAAGATAATCAGGAAAGGTACCCAGATCCACGCGGCGTTTTCCAGATACAGCATCGAGCCGTCCGGCTGCTGGCTGCCGGTCCCGCCAAAAATGGCAAACACCGAGACCGACACCACCAGCGGTGCGACCAGCTGCATCACGCTGACGCCCATATTGCCGAGGCCGCCGTTGACGCCCAGCGCCCCGCCCTGCTTCGCTTTCGGGAAGAAAAAACTGATGTTGGCCATACTGGAGGCGAAGTTGGCCCCGGCGAAGCCGCACAGCAGAGAGATGATGACGAAGACGCTAAACGGCGTGGAAGTATCCTGGACCGCAAAGCCCAGCCACACGCACGGCACAATCATGATCCCGGTGCTGAACGCCGTCCAGCGACGGCCGCCGAACAGCGGCACCATAAAGGCGTAAGGCACGCGCAACAACGCGCCGGAGAGCGCCGGCAGCGCGGTCAGCATAAACAGCTGATCGGTCGTAAACTGAAAGCCCACTTTGTTGAGGTTAACGGCAACGGCGCTGAACAACATCCATACGCAGAACGCCAGTAACAGACAGGGAACGGAGATCCATAAATTGCGGCTCGCCACATGGTGGCCGCGCTGTTGCCAGAATTCAGGATCTTCAGGCCGCCAGTCGGTAATGACCGAGCGATTAGCCTTCTCCGGGAGGGAAGATTGACTCATAGATACCTCTGATTATTCATATTTCCTGCCGCTACCTTAGGGGTTGCCCGGGGCGGTAAGTTGATATAAATCAAAGGAAAAGCGCGGACTAATTTGTGCAAAAATAGACCATGCTCCGAAGTGAGTAGAGAATGGTGGGAAAAAAAGTGTGGTTTTTCACACGGCTGCCGGGATGCGTATAACCCCTCTCCCAACGGTGCCTACCACCGACAATTAAGGAGTAACTCTTTGGGGGTATGGGTATACTCCAGGGGATAGCCGAGAATAAGCGCCACTCCCGGAGACACGACCGGTCAGGAGCCACGCATTCCATGTTAAAACGTCTTTTTACCCCGCTGACGCTGGTCAATCAACTGGCGTTGATCGTCCTGCTTGCCACCCTTACAGGCGTCGCCGGCATGGCGATCTCCGCGCGCCTGGTCAACGGCGTGCAGGGCAGCGCGCACGCCATTAACAAAGCCGGGTCATTACGCATGCAGAGCTACCGGCTGCTGGCGGCGATCCCGCTGAATGAACACGATCAAAAGCTGGTCGATGATATGACCGCCACCGTCTTCAGTCCGGAGCTGCAAAACTCCGCCCGCCGCGACGGACAGGAGCGCCAGCTGCAGGCCCTGCAGCAGTACTGGCAGCTGGCGCTGGCTCCCGGCATGCAGCGCGCGGTCAACCAGGCGGAGGTCGCCCAGGATGTCGCCGACTTTGTCGATCGTATCGACCAGCTGGTGACCGCATTCGACCATACCACCGAGCAGCGTATCGAACGGGTAGTCTGGATCCATCGCCTCCTCGCCATCGGCATGGCGCTACTGCTGATCTTCACCATCATCTGGCTACGCGCGCGGCTGCTGCGGCCATGGAAACAGCTGCTGAGCATGGCGCGAGCGGTGAGCCAGCGTGATTTCACCCAGCGGGCGCACATCAGCGGGCGCAACGAAATGGCGACTCTCGGCATGGCGCTAAATAACATGTCGGAAGAGCTGGCGGAAAGCTACGCCGTGCTGGAGCGCCGGGTGCAGGAGAAGACCGCCGGGCTGGAACAGAAGAACGAGATCCTCGCCTTCTTATGGCAGGCCAACCGCCGGCTGCACGCCAACGCCCCGCTCTGCGAACGCATTTCGCCGGTGCTGAACGGTCTGCAGGGTCTGACGCTGCTGCGCGATATCGAGGTGCGGGTCTACGATCTGGAAGATGAAGACAACCATCAGGAGTTTACCTGCCACTCGGATAATGAATGTGATGACATGGGCTGCTACCTCTGCCCACGCAACCTGCCGCCGCTACCGGATGGCGGCACAACGCTGAAGTGGCGGCTGTCGGATGCGCATAATCAGTACGGCATCCTGCTGGCGACGCTGCCGGTTGGCCGTCATCTCAGCCACGATCAGCAGCAGCTGGTGGATACGTTGGTTGAACAACTGACCAGCACTCTGGCGCTGGACCGCCATCAGGAGAAACAGCAGCAGCTGATCGTCATGGAAGAGCGGGCCACTATCGCTCGCGAGCTGCATGACTCCATCGCCCAGTCGCTATCCTGTATGAAGATGCAGGTCAGCTGCCTGCAGATGCAGGGCGACGCTTTGCCGGCGGAGAGCCGCCAGCTGCTGGGGCAAATTCGTAACGAGCTGAATACCTCGTGGGCCCAACTGCGGGAGCTGTTAACCACCTTCCGCCTGCAGTTGACCGAGCCGGGCCTGCGCCCGGCGCTGGAGGCCAGCTGTCAGGAGTACAGCGCCCACTTCGGCTTTACGGTGCAACTTGATTATCAGCTTCCGCCGCGCTTTGTGCCGTCGCATCAGGCCATACACCTGCTGCAGATCGCCCGCGAAGCGTTAAGCAACGCCCTGAAGCATGCCAGCGCGACGGAAGTGACCGTGACGGTGTCACAACGCGATAACCAGGTCCGTCTGGTAGTGGCGGATAACGGCCGCGGCGTGCCGGACCACGCCGAGCGGAGTAACCATTACGGTTTAATTATTATGCGGGATCGCGCGCAAAGCCTGCGCGGCGACTGTCAGGTTCGGCGCCGGGAAACCGGCGGGACCGAAGTGATCGTCACGTTTATCCCGGAAAAAACGTTTTCCATCCAATAAGGAGACCCCCATGAGTCAACAGGAACGGGCAACCATCCTTCTCATTGACGACCATCCGATGCTGCGCACCGGCGTGAAACAATTGATTAGCATGGCGCCGGACATCCAGGTGATTGGCGAAGCCAGCAATGGCGCGCAAGGTATCGAGCTGGCGGAGTCGCTGGATCCGGATTTGATCCTGCTGGACCTCAATATGCCGGGCATGAACGGCCTGGAAACGCTGGACAAACTGCGTGAGAAATCGCTGTCTGGGCGGGTGGTGGTCTTCAGCGTCTCTAACCATGAAGAGGACGTTGTTACCGCCCTCAAGCGCGGCGCCGATGGCTATCTGCTGAAAGACATGGAGCCGGAAGATCTGCTGAAAGCGCTGCAGCAGGCGGCCGCCGGAGAAATGGTATTAAGCGAAGCGTTAACCCCGGTGCTGGCCGCCAGCCTGCGCGCCAACCGCGCCACCTCCGATCGCGACATCAGCCAGTTGACCCCGCGCGAGCGCGACATCCTCAAGCTGATCGCCCAGGGGCTGCCGAACAAAATGATCGCCCGCCGGCTGGATATCACCGAAAGCACCGTCAAAGTGCACGTCAAGCACATGCTGAAGAAAATGAAGCTCAAATCCCGGGTGGAAGCCGCGGTATGGGTCCACCAGGAGCGAATTTTTTAAGGCGAGTCCGTCCAGGAGACGCCTGGCGTGGTGAACTTGACCAGCGGCTCGGTCAGCGCCAGGGCGATCTCATTGGATGAGACGCGCTGCCCCTGTTTATCCTCTACCACCACCGACAGGCGCCAGCGGTTCGCGGCGCCCGGTTCACTGTTCCACACCGGCATAATCACGCTCCAGCCATCGGGGCTGCGGGCATCCACCGGCGGCGTCAGGCTGAGCGCCTGGGTGTCGCCCTGCCAGTGCAGCGACTTGATACCGTGCAGACTATGGATCTGCAGCTTCAGCTGCACCGTCTCCCCGGACTGTAGATCCCAGGGCGGCGTGGCCAGATAGACCGTCAGATTTTTGCGCTGCCGATACTCCACAACCGGCAGATTATCCCGCTCCGGGCTGTCGAAGCGGCTGCCGCGCAGCGAGTTGCTGAACGCCACCTCGTCCGCCGCCAGCTGCTGCTTGAGCGGCACACCAAAGCGGTAGTTGAGCTTCAGGCCAACGTTATTCTGGCTGACGCCATTTTCCCCTTGCTTATGTTTGGCGGTCACGGTGACCAGCGGGACCGGGGTGTAATTGAGCCCGACGGAGACGGCCACCGGGTTATGGTAGCCAGTGCCGGTGTGAAACAGATCGACGCTGTCGCCGAAGTATTGTTCGACGCTGACGCTGGTGTTGATGTGCTCATAAAACGGCAGTCGCGCCTGGGCGGTAACGTCATACCCTGCGGCCATCCGCTGCTCCTGGGTTTGATTCTCCCGCAGCTGCCAGTCGCCCAGCGGATGGTAGTAGTTCGCCGACAGGCGGAGATATTCTCCCCACGCCTCGGCGCCGACGCTGCCGCGAGCCAGGCTTTCGCTCAGCACCTTGTCATAAAACGAGTTATAGCCCAGCAGCCAGCCGCCGACCCGCCAGCGCTGGCCAAGCCCAATGTTGCCCACCAGATCGTTCTCGCGCCGGGTTACCGAATACTGGTTCCACGTCAGGTAGCGATCGTTATCCTGCAACGGCACGAACCAGCTCCCTTTACTGCCAGTGAACTTCCCCTCTTTATCGACCAGCAGGTCGACATTGGCGTTGCCCCATGGCGAGAGCCAGCTCTCCAGCTGGTGGCTCACTTCATTGCCGAGTTTGTTGATGGCGAACATCTGCGCCTGTTCGCCCGCCGTCAGTCCGTTATCGCTCATGCTGGCCTCGCCGAACTTCTTAGCCACTTCGGCAAAGTGTCTGGCGTCGTCATCGACCTGCGGGGCGATCCCCAAATCGGGCAAGGAAGGTTCTTCCTGGGGAGTAAGAGTGGTGTGGCTGGCGGTCAGCGCCCAGACGGGAAAGCCCGGCAGCAGCAGGAGAAAGATCAGGGATGGCAGCAAACGGTACGACACAGGCATCAACTGGTTTTGCGCGGGCTCGCAGAAAAAATTGGAAGATGGTTTTAGTTTATCGTTTTTTCCCCTCTCCCGCAGCCTTGCGGACAATTCCAGGAATATGCTGAAACCGGTTGGGCAATCTGTCGCCCAACCACAGAAGATATCGCCGCGCCGTTAGGCCCCGGCGCGGGCCGGTTGCGTCGCCAGCAGCGCGTTGAGCTCCGGCACGCAGGAGCCGCAGTTGGTCCCGCACTTCAGCCTGGCGCCCAAAGCCCCGACGCTGGCGCAGCCGCTGGCGATGGCCTCGCCGATCGCCCGCTCGCCGACCCCAAAGCAGCTGCAGACAATCCGACCCGGCGGCGCGGCGGCAGCGTCCGGTCGGCCGCTGAGCAGCGCATGGCGCCGGGCGGCATCGGACGGCGGCGTGGCGAAGGCGGCGCTTACTCCCGCGCTATCCACCGCCGGCTCGCGCGCATCGCTCCACCAGCCCAGCATCAGCCTCCCCTGATGCCACGCCAGTAGGTTCCACACTGCGCCGCCGTCTGCTATCTGCAGCTGCCAGCCGCGCTGCTCGCACCAGACCCTGAGCCACTGGCGGGCTGACGCCTCCCCGGCCAGCGAGTAGTGCAGCACTCCTGTCGCCGCCCGCCGCCGCCAGTGCCAGGCCGCAGGAAATAGCAGCGGTTCGCGACAAAACAGTTCGCTGTGCCAGGCTGGCTGCCAGGCGGCGATGGCCACCGCCGCCTGTTTACTCTCCGGCTGGGCGGAATGCGGGTCCGTGACGGCGGCCAGCAGGTTATTCACCCGCCCCTGGCGGGCGAACTGATTGTTCCAGTGCATGGGGACAAACAGCGAGCCGGGGCGCTGGCCTTCGCTGATCGCCACTTTCGCCACCATCACCCCATGGCGCGACCAGATCCGCGCCAGCCCATCGGCGACAAGCTGGTAGCGAACGGCGTCCTGCGGCGCCACCTCCACCACCGGCTCCGCGATATGCTGCATCAGCCGCGGCACAGCACCGGTGCGGGTCATGGTGTGCCACTGATCGCGGATCCGCCCGCTGTTGAGGATCAGCGGATAAAAGACATCGGTTGCCGCCCGGGTCGGCTGAGGCGTCACCGGCACCATTCGCAACCGGCCATCGCGATGCCAGCCGCGCGTGACATCCAGGTCGGCGCGGCGGCGGCTGACTGGCCAGCGGACCGGCGCCATGGCGTCCCACGCCTCGCGGCTGAGATCCGCCAGCGCGCCGATATCAAACGCCCGCTGGCCGTCGTTTTCGAAACCGGACAGCGCCGCATGCTCGCGGAAAACGTCATGCGGATGCTGCCAGGCAAACGCCTCGCGATATCCCAGCGCCTGCCCCACTCGGGCGATGATCCACCAGTCCGCTTTCGCCTCCCCCGGCGGCGGCAGAAAGCTGCGCTGACGGGAGATGCGCCGCTCCGAGTTGGTGACCGTGCCATTTTTCTCGCCCCAGGCCAGCGCCGGAAAACGGATGTGGGCGAAATGTCCGGTATCCGTCTCAGCGGCAACATCCGAGACGATCACCAGCGGACAGCCGGCCAGCGCCTGGCTCACCGCGTGGCTGTCGGGGAGGGACACCACCGGATTGGTGCCCATGATCCAGACCGCTTTCACCTCGCCGCGGCCGATGGCGGCAAACAGCTCCACGGCGGTCAACCCCGGGGTCTGCGCCAGCCGCTCGGTTCCCCAAAAGCGGGCCAGCCGCTGCAGATCGGCCGGCACAAAATCCATGTGCGCCGCCAGCATCGTCGCCAGCCCGCCGACTTCGCGCCCCCCCATGGCGTTGGGTTGACCGGTCAGCGAAAAGGGGCCGCAGCCGCGGCGGCCATACTTTCCGCTAGCCAGATGGACGTTGATGATGGCATTACATTTGTCGCTGCCGCTGGCTGACTGGTTAATTCCCATGGTGTAGAGGGTGATGGCCCGCGGGGCGGCGATAAAATCGCGATAGAAACCCGCCACCTCATCGGCAGCCAGGCCGCAAAAATCAGCCACCTTCGCCACGTCCCAGCCACTCGCTTCGGCCAGCGCCTGCGAGCCATCGCGAAAACCGTCGACGCAGGCTCCGGCCTGCGCCAGGGCGTTAAGCAACCCCACGAACAGCCCGCCGTCGCTTCCCGGCGCCAGCGCCAGATGGCGATCGGCGATCTCGCAGGTGGCGGTGCGTCGGGGATCGATCGCCACGATCTGCAACCGGGGATTGCCCCGCTTCGCCTGCGCCAGACGCTGGTACAGCACCGGATGCGCCCAGGCAGCGTTTGAGCCGACCACCACCACCAGATCGCTGTTTTCCACATCCTCATAGCTACAGGGCACCACGTCGGCGCCAAAGGCCCGCTTGTAGCCGGTCACCGCCGACGACATGCATAGCCGCGAATTGGTGTCGATGTTCGCCGCGCCGATAAACCCCTTCATCAGCTTGTTGGCGGCATAGTAATCCTCGGTTAACAGCTGGCCGGAGGCGTAGAAGGCCACCGCCTGCGGGCCGTGCTGGTCGATAACCTGTTGCAGGCGAGAAGCGGTCTCCGCCAGCGCCTGAGGCCAGGTCACCTTCTGGCCGTCCACCTCCGGCGCCAATAGCCGCCCCGCCAGGCCCGTGGTCTCCCCGAGGGCAGCCCCTTTGACGCACAGACGGCCGAGGTTGGCCGGGTGCTGGTCGTCGCCGCGCACGCTCACCCGCCCCGCGTCATCTACGCTCGCCAGCACCCCACAGCCTACGCCGCAGTAGGGACAGGTCGTTCGGATGGTCTTCATCATGAGGCCTCCGCTCGCGCCAGCAGCTGCTGGCTGCCCACCCACACTTTGCCGTTTTCCACTTTCACCGGCCAGGCGCGCACCGCCTGTTCACCGCCGTCGCACGGCCAGCCGTCGCGCAGGCGAATCCGCTGTTTGTACAGCGGGGAGATCACCACCGGTTCCCCGCTGACGTCCCCTAACAGCCCCCGCGACAGCACGTTGGCCGCGCTGCCCGGCTCGCGGTTGTCCAGGGCATACACCCGATCGCCGAAGCGGAACAGGGCGATCTGCCGCTCGCCTAACCGGGCGCCGATCCCCGCCTGCGCCGGAATGGCGTCAAGGTCGCAAATCGCCTGCCACGGCCGGGATGGGAGTTCGCCTTCGGGCAACGCTTCAGCAGGCAACGGCTGCGGCTGACCGCGCAGATCGTGGCGCTGCACCGCCTCGTCGGGCTGGTCGCTGTTAACGAAGGAGCGGAACAGCGCCAGACGCTGCGGATCGTTGAGGGTGGTCTGCCACTCGCACTGGTAGCTGTCGACGATGCGGGCCATCTCCTGCTCCAGCTCCTCGCCAATGCCGAGGCTATCCTCCAGCACCACCTGCCGCAGGTAGGCGACGCCGCCCTCCAGGTTGTCCATCCAGGTGCTGGTGCGCTGCAGGCGGTCGGCGGTACGGATATAGAACATCAGCAGACGATCGATGCTGCGGATCAGCGTCGCTTCGTCGAGATCGCTGGCAAACAGGTCGGCGTGACGCGGTTTCATTCCGCCGTTGCCGCAGACGTAGAGATTCCAGCCTTTGTCGGTGGCAATCACTCCGATATCTTTGCCCTGGGCTTCGGCGCACTCGCGGGTGCAGCCAGAGACCGCCATCTTGATCTTGTGCGGGGCGCGTAGCCCTTTATAGCGATGCTCAAGCCGCACCGCGAGCCCGGTGGAGTCCTGCACGCCGTAGCGACACCAGGTTGCGCCGACGCAGGACTTCACCGTGCGCAGCGACTTGCCATAAGCGTGGCCGGTTTCAAACCCGGCGTCGGCCAGCTCGCGCCAGATAGCCGGCAGCTGTTCCAGCCGCGCGCCAAACAGGTCGATGCGCTGGCCGCCGGTCACTTTGCTGTAGAGCTGATAACGTTTGGCGATCTGCCCGATGGCGATCAGCCCGTCCGGCGTCACTTCCCCCGCCGCCATCCGCGGCACCACCGAATAGGTTCCGTCCTTCTGAATGTTGGCGAAATAGCGATCGTTGGTATCCTGCAGCGGCAGGTGCGCCGGCTTCAGCAGGTATTCGTTCCAGCAGGAGGCCAGCACCGAGGCCACCAGCGGTTTACAAACCTCGCAGCCGTGCCCCTGGCCGTAGCGGCTAATCAGCTGCTCGAAGGTATGGATATGGTTGACCCGCACCAGGTGGTAGATCTCCTGGCGCGACCACGGGAAATGCTCGCAGACGTCTTTTTTCACTTCGACGCCCTGCGCCGCCAGCTGGTACTCCATCACCTGTTTCACCAGCGCGCTGCAGCCGCCGCAGCCGGTGGCCGCTCTGGTGCAGCTTTTTATCGCCGCCATATCCCCCGCGCCATTGTTCACCGCCTGGCAGATATCGCCTTTGCTGACGCTATGGCAGGAGCAGATCGGCGCGCTGTCGGGCAGCGCCGCCACCCCCAGCGCCTTCGGCGCGGCCCCCTCCAGCGCCGGCAGGATCAGGCTCTCCGGACGCGGCGGCAGCGCCATGCCGTTCAGCATCATCTGCAGCAGCGTGGCATAGTCGCTGGCGTCCCCCACCAGCACGCCGCCAAGCAGGGCTTTGCCGTCCTGACTGACGACGATTTTTTTGTAAACCTGCTGCGGACCGTCGGTCCATTGATAGCTCTGGCAGCCCGGCGTGCGCCCCTGCGCATCGCCAAACGAGGCCACGTCAACCCCCAGCAGCTTCAGTTTGGTGCTCATGTCGGCACCGCTAAAGCAGGCGTCCTCTCCTGCGAGGGTGGCTGCGGCGATCCGCGCCATCTGATAGCCCGGCGCCACCAGGCCGTAAATTTTATTATCCCACAGGGCGCATTCGCCTATCGCCAGCACGTCCGGGTCAGAGGTGCGGCACTGGCCATCAATGCCAATCCCCCCGCGCTCGCCGACCTGCAGCGCGCAGCCGCGGGCCAGCGCGTCCTGCGGGCGGATCCCCGCCGAGAAGACCACCATGTCGGTCAACAGCGTGCCACCGTCGGCAAAGTTCAGCCGCAGGCCGTCGGCCTCGCTCACGATGGCGGTGGTGGCTTTGCTGGTATGCACCCCCACGCCGAGGGCGACGATCTTCTCCCGCAGCATCGCCGCCCCGCCGTTATCCAGCTGGACGGCCATCAGGTTCGGGGCAAACTCCACCACGTGCGTCTCCAGCCCCAGCTGTTTCAGGGCGTTGGCGGCCTCCAGCCCGAGCAGGCCGCCACCGATCACCACCCCGCGCTTCGCCGCGGCGGCATGGGCGGCGATGCGGTCCAGATCGTCAAGGGTGCGATAGACAAAGCACCCGTCGAGATCGTTGCCAGGGACAGGCGGAACAAAGGGATAGGAGCCGGTCGCCAGCACCAGTTTATCCCAGTGGGTTTCATGTCCCTCGGCGTCCCGCACCAGCCGCGCGTCGCGGTCGATCGTCGCCACCGCCTTGCCGAGGCGGAGTTCGATGCCGTGCCGGTGAAAGAAATCATCGGCCACCAGCGACAGCGATTCGGCGCTGCGTCCGGCGAAATATTCGGAGAGGTGCACCCGGTCGTAGGCGGCGTAACGCTCTTCGCCAAACACCACGATACGATATTGCTCATGCAGGTTGCGGCTCACGCATTGTTCGAGAAAATGGTGGCCGACCATGCCATGTCCCACCAGCACTAATACAGGTTTCGTCATCGTCATTATTCCTGCAGCCTGCGGCTGCGTTGAAGAAGGATCAAAAAGCCAGTCCGCGGTGGCGGGCTCGTCGCTTTCCAGGCGCGCGGTGAGCGCGGCGGCGGCAGTGCAATCGCCCATCAGCAGCACGCCGCGCAGGCGGCCGTCGCGCAGCAGCAGGCGACGATAGTGGCGGTCGATGGGGTCCCAGCTGGTAAAAATGTCATCCTGTTCGCCGGCCTGCTGCTCGCCAGCGCTAAAGAGTTCAATGCCGGTGACCTTCAGCCGGGTGCCGGCGTCCTGCCAGACAAAGCCCGCGCCGGGGACGCCGCACAGGCGATCCGCCAGCACTTCGGCCTGGCGCAGGCAGGGAGCCACCAGCCCCCAGGTCTGGCCGTCAATTTCGCAACATTCGCCAATGGCGCTGATCCCCGGCAGCGAGGCGGCCATCTGGCGGTCAACCACGATCCCCCGCTGGCACAGCACACCGGACTGCGCCGCCAGACGGCTGTTGGGCTGCACGCCGGTCGCCAGCACCACTCTGTTGGCGCGGAATACGCGCCCATCCGCCAGCCGCACGCCGTCGGCGTCGATGGCGGCGATCCGGCACTCCAGCACACAGCGAATGCCGCGCGCTTCAAGCTGCTGCCTGAGCTCATCGGCGGCAAAAGCGTCGGTCAGCGGCGCCATTAATCCGCCGCCGCGATGCAGGAGAGTGACCTCCCCGCCGTGGCGACGCAGCGCCGCCGCCGCTTCCACCCCCAGCACCCCACCGCCAATCACCACCGCCGGGCCGGGTATCGCCAGAATACGTTCCACGTCCGCCAGGGTGCGGAAGGGCATAACCTGCGGACGATCAATGCCCGGCAGCGGCGGGATAAAGGGCCGCGAACCGGTGGCGAACACCAGCTCATCCCACGGCAGCCAGGTCTCCGCGATGCGCAGCCGCCGTTGCACAACATCGACTTCATCCACCGCCTCGCCAGACCGCAGGCACACCCCGTGCCGGGTGTACCACTCCGCCGGCAGCAACGGGAGCTGCGCCGCTGTTTTTTCGCCAGCCAGCAGCGGCGAGAGCTGGATGCGGTTATAGGCCGGGTGCGGCTCGTCGCCGACGACGGTAATGGCAAACCGCGCAGGGTCGCGCTCAACCAGCCGCTGCACCAGACGGGTGGCCGCCATGCCGTTACCGATCACCACCAGTCGCCGCGTCATGACCGCCTCCTTACGCCGCTTTCGGCTGTTTTTCATACAGGAAATGGAGGATCTGCTGGCGCAGATGGTGATACCGGCTGTCGTCCGCCAGCTGAACGCGGTGGCGCGGACGCGGCAGATCGACCGAGAGGATCTCGCCGACCGTCGCTGCCGGGCCGTTGGTCATCATCAGCACCCGGTCGGAGAGCAGCACCGCTTCATCAACGTCGTGGGTGATCATGACGATGGTGGTATTGAGCTCCTGCTGAATCTGCATCACCGTGTCCTGGAGGTGGGCGCGGGTCAGCGCGTCCAGAGCGCCGAAGGGCTCATCAAGCAGCAGCACTTTCGGCTTCATCGCCAGCGCCCGGGCGATACCCACCCGCTGCTTCATGCCGCCGGAGATCTCCCCGGGCCGTTTATGCAGCGCATGACCCATCTGCACGCGCGCGAGGTTGTGTTCAATCCACTCCCGACGCTCATGCTTGCTCATGGTGCGACGGAACACCTGATCCACCGCCAGCGCCACATTGTCGAAACAGCTCAGCCACGGCAGCAGCGAGTGGTTCTGGAAAACCACCGCCCGCTCCGGCCCGGGCCCGGCGATTTCGCGGTTATCGCACAGCAGTCCGCCCTCGGTAGGGGTCGTGATCCCAGCGATCAGGTTTAGCAGAGTCGATTTTCCGCAACCCGAGTGGCCGATCAGGCTAATGGTCTCCCCTTCGACGATATCGAAGGAGACATTCTGCAGCGCCAGGAACTCGCCGCTGGCGGTGTTGAAGCATTGGCTGACGGCCTGCACCTGAATTAATGGTTTCATGTTGGCTCCTTATTTTTCCTGCCAGCTAAAGCGGCGAGCGAGCAGCATCAGGCCCTGCTCCAGCAGCAGGCCGACGACGCCGATAATGACGATGGCGATGATGATGTTTTCCACATTGAGGTTGTTCCACTCGTTCCAGATCCAGAAGCCGATCCCCAACCCGCCGGTAAGCATTTCCGCCGCCACGATCACCAGCCAGGCGATGCCGATGGAGAGGCGCACGCCGGTAAGCACCGCCGGCAGCACCGCCGGAAAGAGGATTTTGCGCATCACCGTCCACTCCGAGAGCTGGAGGACGCGGGCGACGTTGAGATAGTCCTGCGGGATCCGCCGCACGCCTTCCGCGGTGTTGATCACCATCGGCCAGATGGAGCAGATAAAAATGGTCCAGCTGGAAGCCGGCTCCGCCTTCTGGAACAGCAGCAGGCCAATCGGCAGCCAGGCCAGCGGGCTGACCGGGCGCAGCAGAGCAATCAGCGGATTAAACATGCGGGCGAAGAACAGCGAACGGCCGATCAAAAACCCCAGCGGAATGCCCGCCAGCGCCGCCAGGCCGAAGCCCACCGCCACGCGCTGCAGGGAAGCCAGCACGTTCCAGCCGATGCCCATGTCATTCGGCCCGTCCTGATAGAACGGATCGGCAAACAGGGTCAGCGCCGAGTCCAGCGTGCTCAGCGGCGTGGGAAAGCCTTTGCTGTGCATCGCCGCCAGCTGCCAGGCCAGTAGCAGCACCCCCAGCCCCAGCAGCGGGGGCAGCAGGCGCTGGATGAGCTCACGCAGCCAGCGCGTGACGGTTGGCGTGGTGCGCCGGACCTGCACCGGCGGCAGGAGAATCACTTCGCCAGGCGCGTTCTCCACGCTGACGGCCGGTTGCTTACGTTGTGCCTGCTTCATCTCATGCCCCCTTACGTTGAATAGCGAAATGGCGGGCGTAGCCTTCCGGGTCGGACCCGTTCCAGACCGTACCGTCCATCAGTGTGCTGCTGCGCATCGTGGCTGCCGGCGCGCTGATCCCCCCTACCGCCTGGGCGGCAGCCTGCCAGACGTCGATGCGATTAATGCGCGACGCCACCGCGAGATAATCCGGAGCCTGTTTCAGCAGCCCCCAGCGACGAAACTGGGTGAGGAACCACATCCCGTCCGACAGCCAGGGGAAGCTCACCTCGCCCTCGGCGTAAAAGCGCATCGGATGGGGATCCTGCCAGCGGCGGCCGAGGCCGTTGTCATACTCCCCAAGCATCCGGCCGGTGAGGTACTGCTCTTTGGTATTGAGCCAGCCGCGCCTGGCGAGCAGGCGGGCCGTCTCCCGGGTGTTCTCCGGCGAGGCGGCGATCCAGCGCTGCGCCTCCATCAGGGCCGCCACCAGCGCGCGGGCGGTGTTCGGCTGGCGTTCCACCCAGTCGCGACGGGCGCCCAGCACCTTTTCCGGATGCTCGGGCCAGATATCCTGGGAAGTGGCCGCGGTGAAGCCGATACGGTCGTTTATGGCGCGGGCGTTCCACGGCTCGCCGACGCAAAAGCCGCTCATATTGCCGATGCGCATGTTCATCACCATCTGCGGCGGCGGCACCACGACGGTGCGCACATCGTTAAAGGGATCGATGCCGGCGCTCGCCAGCCAGTAGTAGAGCCACATAGCATGGGTGCCGGTGGGAAAGGTATGGGCGAAGGTGTAGCTGCCCGGCGCGCTGCGGTCGATCAGCCGCTTCAGACCGCCGAGGTCGGTCACCCTTTTCTCCTGCAGTTCGCTGGAGAGGGTGATGGCCTGACCATTGCGGTTGAGAGTCATCAGATTGGCCATCGCCTGCGGCTTGCTGGCGATCCCCAGTTCAAGTCCGTACAGCAGGCCATAGAGAATATGCGCCGCGTCCAGTTCACCGGCCACCAGTTTGTCGCGCACCGCCGCCCAGCTGGCCTCCTTACTCGGCGCCAGGCTAATGCCATATTTTTTGTCAAACCCCTTCGCCGCAGCGATGGCCAGCGGCGCGCAGTCGGTCAGCGGAATAAACCCGACCCGCACGGTGGTCTGCTCCGGTCTGTCCGAGCCGCCGGCCCACGCGGCCTGCATCACGCCCGGCAGCAGCATCGCGCCGCCCAGCGCGGCCCCTGCCTGCAGCAAGCGCCGCCGTGAAATTGAAAATTTATCGCTCATATCCGCTCCACACGCGCAAAAAAAAAGCGCCCGACAGTGCATACGCACTGCAGGACGCCTTTATCCACGGACACCCGAACCGCCATTGGTTCGTCGCCCGGACTTTTATTCACTCACTATAACTAATGCAAAGAGGATGCCAGCTTTAGCAATGGCGCACGGGCGGGCTTTTCCTTTCGCCCGGGTCGGTTTGTCAGGCAAAAGTGCACCGCCGACAGGCAGCAAATGCCCATCGGTTGTGCATCTACTCCTTTGGAGTTACTGGCCAGATCGCCTTCACCATCAGCAGCGCGCGGGCTATCTCAACCATCCGCTGATTCTTGTCCATGGCCATCTTGCGCAGCGTCTGCCAGGCCTGCTCCTCCGGCATCCCCTGGTGTGTCATCAGCAGGCTTTTCGCTTTTTCGATCAGCTTGCGTTCCTCGAGTGCGTCTTTCAGCGAAGCCAGCTGACTGGAGAGCTGCTGCAGCTCATAGGCCTGCTGGCGCACCAGCGGCAGCAGCTGTTTATCCAGCCGCGGCGTCACGCTGTCGCTCTCCTCCCCGGCCAGCCAGCCAGGCGCGTCGTCTTCTAACAGCGCGTCGGTGGCGTCCAGCAGATCGTCGATCAGTTGCTCTTCCACTTCGCGCAGCTGCTCAAGCCGCTGGGTCTGCAGGCCGAACCAGCGCAGCGCCGTTTCCCCACCGTCTGCCGCCGGCTGGCGGGTGCAGGCGATCCGCCGCAGCTGCTCTATGTCCAGACCGGCCTGACACTGGGTAGTAAACAGCTGGACGGTCGCCGGGCTGCCCAGCGCCAGGAAGCTGTCGAAGCAGGGCTGCTGACCGTCAATACGGTCCACCAGCTGCTGGCGCAGGCTGTCGCTGAACTCGCCGCGGGTAAAGCCCAATGCTCCCAGCGCGCGCTCCTGACCCACCAGCTCTTTTCCCTGCATAAAGCTGTACAGGGCGACCATACGCCCGGCTACCGGCGGGTCGTCAATACTGTCATTGAGCTGCGGGACGATATTCAGCAGATGGCGGATAATACGGCTGAACTGCTCCGTCGCGGCTTCAGCGGCTACCTGCCGGCGGCTGACCTGCTCACGCAGCGCCGGGAGCTGCGCCAGATCGCCTACCGCCCGGGCGATGCGCCAGCACAGCGCGCTGCCGGCGACCGCGCGCGCCCGTTCGAGGGCGGCATAG
This sequence comes from Klebsiella sp. JB_Kp031, assembly GCF_040064295.1. Lineage (NCBI taxonomy): Bacteria > Pseudomonadati > Pseudomonadota > Gammaproteobacteria > Enterobacterales > Enterobacteriaceae > Klebsiella > Klebsiella sp. JB_Kp031. The sequence continues at coordinate 283,458 of NZ_JBEAJW010000043.1, read as the reverse complement.
AACAAGGCCAGCCGCTCATCAACCAGCGCCCCACCCGCCCGACACTCCGCCGCGTACAGCTGGCCGCCCGAGCAAAGAAAAATATTCGACGCCCCGCGCTCGCACTGCAGCATATGCACCAGCGCGCTGAGCTGACTTGCCAGCTCGCCCAGCCGGGCTAGTTGCTGAAGCTGTTGTTTTTGCAGGCGGCGCGCCAGCTGCAGCCAGGCCGTCGCCTCGTCCGCGTGACCAGTCGTATTATTCATACCCCTCCTCCGGGTTAACGCTTTATACTGCGGTAAAGCAATAACCGTGCCTTTAAGAAGGAGTTTGTATGCAACGTATTGTGATTATCGCCAACGGCGCCGCCTACGGCAGCGAGTCCCTGTTCAACAGCCTGCGCCTGGCCATTGCCCTGCGCGAACAGCAGTCCGACCTCGACCTCAAGCTGTTTTTGATGTCCGACGCGGTCACCGCCGGGCTGCGCGGGCAGAAGCCGGCGGAAGGCTATAATGTGCAGCAGATGCTGGAGATCCTCACCGCCCAGCAGGTTCCCGTGAAGCTGTGCAAAACCTGCGCGGACGGCCGCGGGGTCAGCGCACTGCCGTTGATTGACGGGGTGGAGGTTGGCACTCTCGTTGAGCTGGCCCAGTGGACCCTGGCGGCAGATAAAGTGCTGACCTTCTGAATTTGGGGTGCCGAACGGCAGGAAATATCAGGTTTCGCCACCTGAAGAGGCGAAAAAAACGTTAGCTGAATGCTTTCAGGAACAACGTCATTTTTGTTTAATCTTTATCCCTTTTTTTGATCAAAATCAGCATCCCGACCCGCGCCGTTTGGTGTGATGCACAGAGCAAAGTGTGAACAATATCACGCGAGGACTGGGTGGGCAGGATGCTGTAGCAGGACAGAAACGGGGTACAAAAATGGCGATGGTAAAAGCAAGTTTGACGTTGTTTGGCGGTGACACGCTGGTGGTGCGGTGCTCAGAGCGCTGCCATATTCATCTGATGAGCGCGAAGGTCCCTGGCGACAGCCATGCGGATATCCTGAGCGTGCAGGATCGGGACAGCGCCTATCTGACGGTGCCCTACAGCGGCACCTGGAACGTGCTTATCGACAGTCACAGCCAGTCACTGGAGCACTCCATCAGCTACGTGCCAGCCTGACCGTCACTGACAGAACACCCGCCCGGCCATGCCGGGCGTTTTTCTTTTCCGCGCGCTCAGGCCAGGCCTGGCGTCGGGCTCTCGCCCAACAGCGCGCGGACGCTGGCCACCAGATCATCAAGACTGGCGTCGTGCATCCCGAGCTTACTTAACGCCTGTTCCAGCGAAAACAGGTACTGGGCGTTGGTCCCGAGCGGCCCGCTGGCCCGGGCGATCAGCGGAGCGATGACCTGGGCGCTGGTATCCGGCTCAAACAGCGGATGACGCGGATCCATAATAAACACCAAAGCATTTACCGTTCGCCTGTCGTCCAGCTCCAGCTTGCACCAGGTGGGCAGATAGCAGCCGGTGATCATCTCTCGTTTCCACAGCAGAGTCAGCTCTTCTTCCAGCGTGTCGTCCGGCAGACGATAAGCGACGCCGGTAGTCCGGCCGCCCTCTTTCAGAGCCAGCATGCGTCCCGGCTGGCAGGCGCTTCCGCGCCCGGCGGTCAACCGCAGGCAAAACGCGCGGTGCCAGCCCGGCAGCGTGCCGGTGCAGGACTCGCGATAATTGAGCGCCGGGTTCCAGATAAGCGAACCGTAGCCAAAGATCCATACTGAGCCATCATCCGGGCGGCAGGCCAGCGTCGCCGCCAGCGAGGCTGCGCGTTGTTCTGCCGACCAGAGTAGCGATTCCTCAATAGCGCCAAACGCTGTCTTACAATCCGCATTCATCAAGAAATCACGAGTTAACACTGTTTACTACCTCCGCCACTGCCCGCTTCCCGGCGTTCGTCTCATGCATCCGTCAATATTGCTGAAATATTATCCAGCTTTATCTTTCAATAAGCAATCAGCGGGGCGCTGGCAAGCGTAAAAGCGGCGTCAGCAATTATTTTTTCTTATGCCACTTATCGTCATCGCCTTTCTCGTAGCTGTTCTTCACCGCCGCCCAGGCGACTTTGTGTGCCGTCTCTTCGCGGCTGGCGTCATCGCGCCGCTCGTCTTTATCCTTATATTGATCCCAGGCGCTGTTAAACGCTTCTTTATAAATTTCCTGCGCATGGGCAGGCAGAACATGCTTAACGCTGTCGGGGAGCTCTTGTTTACTGTGATAGGGCATTATGGCCTCCTGTTTGAGCATAAAGTTTAAGTCTGGAACGCAGGCGGCAGGCTATCAAGCCGATGATGAGTTAAAAATAAATTTTAGTAATTATCTGAATATTAATAATAAAAATAGAGTAATCGCAAATTATAATAAACTAATCAAGATATCTCTCGATACCCGTAAACTTAAGTAAAAATCCAGCGGCAATTTAGCAAAATCTGTTACTTTATCGCCCTGCGTTTTTATAATTATAACACCTGCATAAATGGAGATGGTTCATGACCCATGCACATGAGGCGGTAAAAACCCGCCATAAGGAGTCCTCCCTCGTCTTTCCGGTGCTAGCGCTGGCGGTGCTGTTTTTCTGGGGCAGCAGCCAGTCACTGCCAGTGGTTATCGCGATTAACATCCTCGCGCTGGTCGGTATTTTAAGCAGCGCCTTCAGCGTGGTCCGCCACGCCGACGTTCTCGCCCACCGCCTGGGCGAACCCTATGGCTCCCTGATCCTCAGCCTGTCGGTGGTTATCCTTGAGGTCAGTCTGATCTCGGCGTTAATGGCCACCGGCGACGCCGCGCCGACCCTGATGCGTGACACGCTCTACTCCATCATTATGATCGTCACCGGCGGTCTGGTCGGTTTTTCCCTGCTGCTGGGCGGGCGTAAATTCGCCACCCAATATATGAATCTGTTCGGCATTAAGCAGTATCTTATCGCCCTGTTTCCGCTGGCGATTATCGTGCTGGTGTTTCCCATGGCGCTGCCGGGCGCGAACTTTAGCACCGGGCAATCGCTGCTGGTGGCGGTGATTTCGGCGGCCATGTACGGTGTTTTCCTGCTTATTCAGACCAAAACCCATCAGAGTCTGTTTGTTTATGAGCATGAAGACGACGGCGACGATGACGACCCGCACCACGGTAAACCCTCCGCCCACAGCAGCGGGTGGCATACCGCCTGGCTGCTGGTGCACCTGGTGGCGGTTATCGCCGTCACGAAAATGAACGCCAACCCGCTGGAAACGCTGTTGACCAGCATGAACGCCCCGGTGGCCTTTACCGGCTTCCTGGTAGCCCTGCTGATCCTGTCGCCGGAAGGCCTTGGCGCGCTCAAAGCGGTGCTCAACAATCAGGTACAGCGGGCGATGAACCTGTTCTTCGGCTCCGTGCTGGCCACCATCTCACTGACGGTCCCGGTAGTCACCCTCATCGCCTTCCTGACCGGCAATGAGCTGCGCTTTGGCCTTGGCGCGCCGGAGATGGTGGTGATGGTCGCCTCGCTGGTGCTGTGCCATATCTCCTTCTCCACCGGACGCACCAATGTGCTGAACGGCGCGGCCCATCTGGCGCTTTTCGCCGCCTACCTGATGACCATTTTCGCCTGACCTCGCTTCCCCGCCCGGCGGAGTCCGGGCGAAAAAAAAGCCTGCCGGTTTTGACGCCGGCAGGCTTTTTAACTGATGAGGTCAGGCTTACTTGCTGGTATCCAGCTCGTCGAAGCTTTTCACCAGATCGTCAATCGCTTTCATCTGCTTGAGGAACGGCTCCAGTTTATCCAGCGGCAGCGCGGACGGGCCGTCGCATTTCGCGTGGTCCGGATCCGGATGCGCTTCGATAAACAGACCGGCGATACCTACCGCCATACCGGCGCGGGCCAGCTCGCTCACCTGCGCACGGCGACCGCCGGAGGCAGCGCCAAACGGGTCGCGGCACTGCAGCGCGTGGGTGACGTCGAAGATAACCGGCGAGTTGTTGGAGGCTTTCTTCATCACGCCGAAGCCAAGCATATCCACGACCAGGTTGTCGTAACCGAAGTTAGCGCCGCGGTCGCAGAGGATCACTTTGTCGTTACCACCCTCGATGAACTTATCGACGATGTTGCCCATCTGGCCCGGGCTGACGAACTGCGGTTTCTTGACGTTGATCACCGCCCCGGTTTTGGCCATCGCTTCCACCAGGTCCGTCTGGCGCGCGAGGAAGGCGGGAAGCTGGATCACGTCCACGACGTCAGCCACCGGCTGCGCCTGGCTGGCTTCATGAACGTCGGTGATGATTTTCACGCCAAAGGTCTGCTTCAGCTCCTGGAAAATCTTCATCCCTTCTTCCAGACCCGGCCCACGATAGGAGTGGATGGAGGAACGGTTGGCTTTATCAAAGGAGGCTTTGAAGACGTAGGGGATGCCGAGCTTCTGCGTAACGGTGACGTAATGTTCGCAGATACGCATCGCCAGGTCGCGTGACTCCAGCACGTTCATCCCGCCGAACAGCACGAACGGCAGGTCGTTCGCTACGTTGATATCACCAATGCTAACCACTTTTTGTTTCATAAGTTCGCCTTATCAGGGTGTAACCGGAATGGTTCCAGACTAATGCAATGTAATTTGTTTGTGCGAAATCGTGTTGATTTGTGCGCGGATCATCTCGCTAATCGGATCCTCCGGACATTGCTCGACAAAATAGCTCAGGTCCAGCAGCGCCACGTGATCGCAATCCAGCTGGGCATATATCAGCCCGCGGTCGCGGATCTCATACGGGTCTTCCGGGTTAAACTGCAGCAGCGCTTCGCTGGCGCGCAGGGCCAGCTCCATCTGCCGCTCTTCCATCAGCGCCGACTTCAGGGTGTCCAGCAGCTTGCGGATCACCTCGGCGTTATCCGCTTCGTCGAGATCTTCATTAAACAGTTCCGCCACCGGCCCGATGTTGCCCTTCAGCCATACCTCCAGAGTATGTTCGTCGAGGGTTTCGCCATTGAACGGATTAATCAGCCACATCTCTTCGCTGGTTTCCGGGTCCGCGCGCAGCAGCATCTGGGTCGGGAAGATCACCGGCACCACCGGCAGCCCCAGACGCTGGGCGATCCACAGCAGGATCGCGCCTAACGACACCGCGCTCCCCTGACGGTTGACCAGCACTTTATCCAGCCAAAGCGCGTCGGAAAGACGATAAACGCCCTGCGAGGCGCCAAAGCCCCACTCCTCGTAAAACAGCGCCAGCAGGCGTTCTATCTGGCGTTCCTGGTCCCACGAAGGCGCAATCTCCTCCTGCGCGAGGCGCAGCAGCCGCTGCAGCTCTTCCTCGACAAAACGCGTCGGAAAATCGTCGCGAACCTGTTCAGAAATGAGGACCATGCCATCACACAATGGCGCTTTGTTAAATTCGAAATCCGCTAATGACCCCATGACCTACCCCAGTATCGGTATTCTTGTGATGGCGAGTTGAATGATGATAAACAACACCACCAGCGCCAGCAGGAACGCGATAAAGCGGCTCTGCTGGCTGCGCGGACGACGACGGCCCAGCGCGATAAAACCTAATGCGATATAAATGATAACGCCAAACAGCTTTTCAGTCAGCCATGCGCCGTCTTCTGTGAACGGCAGGTAGTGCGTTATCGCCATTAATCCCGCACCGCTGAGAAACAGCAGCGTATCGCTGCAGTGCGGCGCAATTCGCACCCACCGCTGGTTCAGCAGCGGGCTCTGGTGATACATCCACCAGTAACGTAAAACGAACAATCCTACCGACACCACCACGCTGGCGATGTGCAGATAGAGGACAGCCGTGAATAAGTTCATCAGCCAACGTTCTCCATGTCGGGTAAACGTCCGAGGGTCAGACGCTCATTGTCGCCATAGTCGCGACAGGTCGCGACGTCCAGATAGCTCGCTTCGCGGAACAGCTCGCGCACCGCTTCGCCCTGGGTCCAGCCATGCTCCAGCAGCATCCAGCCGCCGGGCTGCAGATACTGCCGCCCCTCGCGGATAATCTGCGCCAGATCGGCCAGCCCCTCATCGCCCGCCACCAGCGCCGTTAGCGGCTCAAAGCGCACATCGCCCTCGGCGAGATGCGGGTCTGCAGCGTCGATATAGGGGGGATTGCTGACGATCATGGCGAAACGCTGCCCGGCCAGCGCGGCAAACCAGTCGCTTTGCCGTATCGTCACGTTAGCGATGCCCAGATGGGCGGCATTACGCAACGCCAGCGCCACGGCGTCCGGCATGACGTCCACCGCGGTGATCTCACAGTCCGGACGCTCGCTGGCCAGCGCCAGGGCAATGGCGCCGGTCCCGGTGCCGAGGTCGAGAATACGGCACGGCGCGACGGGCAGACGCGCCAGCGCCTGCTCTACCAGACATTCGGTATCCGGGCGGGGGATCAGCGTCGCCGGGGAGACAAACAGCGGCAGCGACCAGAACTCCCGCTGCCCGACCAGATGGGCGATGGGCTCCCCGCGCTGGCGTCGCTGCAGGAGCGCCTCCAGCGTCGTCGCCTCGTCAGCGGAGAGCGTCGTTTCGCCGAAGGCCAGGATCCAGGTGCGCGCCCGGCCGGTGACGTGTCCCAGCAGGATCTCGGCGTCGCGTCGCGGACTGTCGCTCTCCGCCAGGCGGGCGATTGCCTGCTGCAGCCAGGCCTGAAAGGTCATCATTCCTGCTCGGACAGCGCCGCCAGCTGATCGGCCTGGTGTTCCTGGACAATCGGCTCAATCAGCATGTCGAGTTTGCCCTCCATCGCCTCATCCAGACGGTAAAGGGTCAGGTTGATGCGGTGGTCGGTCACCCGGCCCTGCGGGAAGTTGTAGGTACGGTTGCGATCGCTGCGGTCGCCGCTGCCCAGCAGGTTGCGGCGCGTGGAGGCTTCCGCCTGCTGACGCTTGGCCACTTCGGCGGCACGGATCCGCGCACCCAGCACCGACAGCGCCTTGGCTTTGTTTTTATGCTGAGAACGTTCGTCCTGACACTCCACCACGATGCCGGTGGGCAGGTGGGTAATACGGATCGCCGAGTCGGTGGTGTTAACGTGCTGCCCGCCCGCGCCGGAGGAGCGGAAGGTATCGATGCGCAGATCCGCCGGGTTGATATCCGGCATTTCCGCCTCCGGCAGCTCCGGCATCACCGCCACCGTACAGGCGGAGGTGTGGATACGCCCCTGCGACTCGGTGGCCGGCACGCGCTGCACGCGATGGCCGCCGGATTCAAATTTGAGCCGGCCGTAGACGCCGTCGCCGCTGATCTTGGCGATCACCTCTTTAAAGCCGCCGTGTTCACCTTCGTTGGCGCTGAGGATCTCCACCTGCCAGCGGCGCGATTCCGCGTAACGGGTGTACATGCGGAACAGATCGCCGGCAAACAGCGCCGCTTCGTCGCCGCCGGTCCCGGCGCGTACTTCCACGAAGGCGTTACGCTCGTCATCGGGATCTTTCGGCAGGAGCAGGACCTGCAGCTGTTGCTCCAGCTGTTCGCCTTTATCTTTGGCGTCCCGCAGCTCTTCCTGCGCCATTTCGCGCATTTCCGGATCGTCGAGCATCATCTGTGCGGTTTCAATATCCTCCTGCACCTGACGCCAGTCGGTATAGCAGCGCGCCACATCGCTCAGTTGAGCATACTCCCGCGACAGCGCGCGGAATTTATCCTGATCGGCAATCGTCGCGGCATCGCCGAGCAGCGCCTGCACTTCTTCGTGGCGCTCGTACAACGCTTCCAGTTTGGCAACAATAGAAGACTTCATAGGCGTGAATTCACCCTGTCCTGAAAATAAGAGAAAGGTGCGCTATTCCAGCCCGAGGCTGTTGCGCAGAATATGCAGGCGTTCGTCGTCCCCGTCACGGGCGGCCTGCTGAAGAGATTTGGTTGGCGCGTGGATCAGGCGGTTGGTGAGCTTACGCGCCAGATCCTGCATAATTTCCTGGGCATCGCCGCCCTGCTCCAGCGCGGCCAGCGCCTTCGCCGTCAGCTCCTCACGGACCTGCTCAGACTGCGAACGGTACTCACGAATGGTCTCGCTGGCGCTCTGCGCGCGCAGCCATGCCATAAATTCGCTGGTCTCCTGCTCGACGATCGATTCCGCCTGCACCGCCGCGGCCTTACGCTGCGCCAGGTTATGCTGAATGATGTTTTGCAGATCGTCGACGCTGTAGAGGTAGGCGTTAGCCAGTTTACCGACCTCCGGTTCGACGTCGCGCGGGACGGCGATATCCACCAGCAGCATCGGCTGGTTACGCCTCGCCTTGAGCGCGCGCTCCACCATGCCTTTGCCGATGATCGGCAGCGGACTAGCGGTGGAGCTGATAATGATGTCGGCCTCTTTCAGCCGTTCGTCGATATCGCTAAGGGCAATCACCTCGGCGCCCACTTCTTCCGCTAGCGCCTGGGCGCGTTCACGAGTGCGGTTGGCGATCACCATTTTGCGCACGTGATGTTCGCGAAGATGACGCGCCACCAGTTCGATGGTTTCACCGGCGCCGACCAGCAGCACCGTCACGCTCGACAAGGATTCAAAGATTTGCCGCGCCAGGGTACAGGCGGCGAAGGCGACGGAAACGGCGCTGGCGCCGATATCGGTTTCGGTACGCACGCGCTTGGCCACCGAGAACGATTTCTGGAACATCCGCTCCAGTTCGCTCACGTTGAGGTGGCCGCGGCTGGAATCGGCGAAGGCTTTTTTCACCTGACCGAGGATCTGCGGTTCGCCCAGCACCAGCGAATCAAGGCCGCTGGCGACGCGCATCAGATGGCTGACGGCGTCGTTATCCTGGTGCCAGTAGAGGCTTTTACGCAGGTCTTCTTCATTGAGGCCGTGGTAATTGCACAGCCAGCGGATCAGCGCTTCCTGCAGGTTATCCTGCTCTTCGACGCTGAGATAGAGTTCCGTGCGGTTGCAGGTCGACAGCACCACTCCACCCTGCACCATCGGCTGAGCCAGCAAGCTCTCCAGCGCCTTATCGAGCGTTTCCGGCGAAAACGTGACGCGTTCTCGCAGGGCGACCGGAGCTGTTTTGTGATTGATGCCAAGAGCTAAAAGGGTCATTGTGAGGGAGTAGTACCAGCGTTGCTAAGGTTAGTCTGAGTGCATCATACAGGATGCGCGTAATCAATAAAAGAGAGGCTCCCCTTTTGGAGTAATAGCCAAAGCAAGACCGCCATTAAGGTTAATTTTTTGATTTCAGACAACTTGAACGTAGACGCTATCGCCCGGCGACGCTAGCATTAAGGGTTATAAATGTAACCTGCTACACAAATCGGCCCGCTGTTCCCCTGCCGCCGGATTTCACTGTAGACATCAAGGATTTGTCATCATTATGAATCGACTGTTCCGCCTGCTGCCGCTGGCCAGCCTCGTCCTGACCGCTTGTTCTGTTCATACCCCCCAGGGGCCTGGCAAAAGCCCGGATTCGCCGCAGTGGCGCCAGCACCAGCAGGCTGTTCGCAGCCTCAACCAGTTCCAGACCCGCGGGGCGTTTGCCTATCTCTCCGACGAGCAAAAAGTCTATGCCCGCTTCTTCTGGCAGCAAACCGGTCAGGACCGCTATCGCCTGCTGTTAACTAACCCGCTGGGCAGCACCGAGCTGTCGCTGACCGCCCAGCCGGGCAGCGTGCAGCTGATCGACAACAAAGGCCAGACCTATACCGCCACCGATGCCGAAGAGATGATTGGCCGCCTGACCGGGATGCCGATCCCGCTGAACAGCCTGCGCCAGTGGATCATCGGCCTGCCGGGTGACGCCACCGACTATTCGCTGGACGATCGGTACCGTCTGCGCGAACTGAACTACACGCAAAACGGCAAAACCTGGCACGTCACCTACGGCGGCTACACCACCGATACCCAGCCAGCCCTGCCGTCTAATGTCGAGCTAAACAATGGCGCCCAGCGCATCAAGCTGAAGATGGATAACTGGATCGTGAAATGATGAGCCGCTGGCCCTCACCTGCAAAATTGAATCTGTTCTTATATATCACCGGCCAGCGGGCCGATGGTTACCACACCCTGCAGACGCTGTTTCAGTTCCTCGACTATGGCGATACGCTGACCATCGAACCGCGCGCTGACGGCGAACTGCGTCTGCTGACGCCGGTGGCCGGTGTACCGGATGAAGAAAATCTGATTATTCGCGCCGCGCGTCTGTTGATGAGCGCCGCCGGCGAAAGCGGCCGCCTGCCGGCGGGCAGCGGCGCCGATATCAGTATCGATAAGCGCCTGCCGATGGGCGGCGGCCTGGGGGGCGGCTCGTCCAATGCCGCCACCGTGCTGGTGGCGCTTAACCATCTCTGGGGCTGCGGGCTTTCGGAAGATGAGCTGGCGACCCTTGGTCTGCAGCTGGGGGCCGATGTGCCGGTCTTCGTGCGCGGCCATGCCGCCTTTGCCGAGGGAGTAGGTGAAATTCTCACGCCGGTGGAACCCGAGGAAAAATGGTACCTGGTGGCTCATCCAGGCGTCAGTATTCCGACGCCGATCATTTTTCGCGACCCGGAGCTACCACGAAATACCCCGCGCCGGTCAATTAATACGTTATTAAATTGTGAATTCAGCAACGATTGCGAGCTTATCGCAAGAAAACGTTTTCGCGAGGTTGATGCCGCGCTTTCCTGGCTGTTAGAATATGCGCCGTCACGCCTGACCGGCACAGGGGCCTGTGTGTTTGCTGAATTTAACACCGAATCCGCTGCCCGTCAGGTGCTGGACACTGCCCCGGCATGGCTAAATGGCTTTGTGGCGCGCGGAGTCAATCTCTCGCCGCTCAAGCAGGCCCTGCTCTGATTCCTGCGCTGTGATGGCGCAACGATCATGAGTCAGCCGGGGAAATTGAGTTACGGTGACAACGTCACCCTGTTCCAGACGTTGCATCGTGCTCTTTAAATACACCGACTGGATCGAATGGCGCCAGCCCGCACATTATTGGCCCATTCATCCACCACTGGACGCATGCCTGAGGTTCTTCTCGTGCCTGATATGAAGCTTTTTGCTGGTAACGCCACCCCGGAACTAGCACAACGTATTGCCAACCGCCTGTACACTTCTCTTGGCGACGCCGCTGTAGGTCGTTTTAGCGACGGCGAAGTCAGCGTACAAATCAATGAAAACGTACGCGGTGGTGATATTTTCATCATCCAGTCCACTTGTGCTCCCACCAATGACAACCTGATGGAACTGGTTGTTATGGTTGATGCTCTGCGTCGTGCTTCGGCAGGTCGTATCACCGCCGTTATCCCTTACTTCGGTTATGCTCGTCAGGACCGTCGTGTTCGTTCTGCTCGTGTGCCAATCACCGCGAAAGTGGTGGCGGATTTCCTGTCCAGCGTCGGCGTTGACCGCGTGCTGACCGTTGACCTGCACGCAGAACAGATCCAGGGCTTCTTCGATGTGCCAGTTGATAACGTGTTCGGCAGCCCAATCCTGCTGGAAGATATGCTGCAGCTGAACCTGGACAACCCGATCGTGGTTTCTCCAGACATCGGCGGCGTAGTTCGTGCTCGCGCTATCGCTAAACTGCTGAACGATACCGATATGGCCATCATCGACAAGCGTCGTCCGCGCGCCAACGTCTCCCAGGTGATGCATATCATCGGCGACGTCGCTGGTCGTGACTGCGTGATGGTCGACGATATGATCGACACCGGCGGCACCCTGTGTAAAGCGGCAGAAGCGCTGAAAGAGCGCGGCGCGAAACGCGTATTCGCTTACGCGACGCACCCAATCTTCTCCGGCAACGCAATCCAGAACATCAAAAACTCTGTGATCGATGAATTTGTCGTCTGCGATACCATTCCGCTGGCACCAGAAATTAAAGCGCTGGATAAAGTGCGTACTCTGACGCTCTCCGGTATGCTGGCTGAAGCTATTCGCCGTATCAGCAATGAAGAATCAATCTCTGCTATGTTCGAACATTAATCGAGCCGAGCACAAAAACCCGCTGCGGCGGGTTTTTTTGTCTCTGCATTTTTAATTCTTCCACAACATCATTCGGCATGCGTCAAGGCGGCAAGTGAATGAATCCCCGGGAGCGTACAGGCAGTACGTGACCGGGGTAAATGAACGCAGCCAACACAGAGGCATCCCGAAAGATGACGTGGAAATGATCAATGCCTCCTTCACCTGCCATTTAGTTGACAGATGATGCGCTCATGGATGAAACATTATTGTGAACAGATTATTTTCCTCACATGTGATGCCTTTCCGCGCCCTCATCGACGCTTGTTGGAAAGAACAGTACACCACCGCCCGCTTCACGCGTGACCTGATCGCCGGGATCACCGTCGGGATCATTGCGATTCCGCTGGCGATGGCGCTGGCGATTGGCAGCGGTGTGCCGCCGCAGTACGGCCTCTATACCTCAGCGGTGGCAGGGATTGTGATCGCCTTAACCGGCGGGTCGCGCTTTAGCGTTTCCGGCCCGACCGCCGCCTTTGTGGTGATCCTCTATCCGGTTTCCCAGCAGTTCGGCCTGGCGGGGCTGCTGGTGGCGACGCTGATGTCGGGGATCTTTTTAATTCTTTTCGGCCTGGCGCGCTTTGGCCGCCTGATCGAATATATCCCGCTGTCGGTCACCCTCGGCTTCACCTCCGGGATCGGTATCACTATCGGTACCATGCAGATTAAGGATTTTCTCGGCCTGCAGATGCCCCATGTGCCGGAGCATTATCTGCAGAAAGTGGCCGCGCTGGCCATGGCCCTGCCGACCATTAACGTCGGGGACGCCGCCATCGGCGTCGTCACCCTCGGCACCCTGATCTTCTGGCCGCGGCTGGGTATCCGTCTGCCGGGCCACCTCCCCGCGCTGCTGGCCGGCTGCGCGGTGATGCTGGTAGTCAACTTGCTCGGCGGCGATGTGGCGACGATCGGCTCGCAGTTTCACTATCAGCTGGCGGACGGCACTCAGGGCAACGGCATTCCGCAGCTGCTGCCGCAGCTGGTGCTGCCCTGGGATATGCCGGGCTCCAGCTTTACCCTGAGCTGGGCTTCGCTGCAGGCGCTGCTGCCTGCCGCCTTCTCCATGGCGATGCTCGGCGCGATTGAATCTCTGCTGTGCGCGGTGGTGCTCGACGGTATGACCGGTACCAAGCATAAAGCCAACAGCGAGCTGATTGGCCAGGGGCTAGGCAACATCGTTGCGCCGTTCTTCGGCGGGATCACCGCCACCGCGGCGATTGCCCGCTCGGCGGCGAACGTGCGCGCCGGCGCCACATCGCCGGTTGCCGCCGTGATCCACGCCCTGCTGGTGATCATGGCGCTGCTGATCCTCGCCCCGCTGCTCTCCTGGCTGCCGCTGTCGGCGATGGCCGCCCTGCTGCTGATGGTGGCATGGAACATGAGTGAGGCGCATAAAGTCATCAATCTGCTGCGCCACGCGCCGAAGGACGACATCGTGGTGATGCTGATGTGCATGTCGCTGACGGTGCTGTTTGATATGGTGATCGCCATCAGCGTCGGGATCGTGCTGGCTTCGCTGTTGTTTATGCGCCGTATCGCGCGCATGACGCATCTGGCGCCGGTCAACGTCGAAGTGCCAGACGATGTGCTGGTGCTGAGGGTGATCGGTCCGCTATTCTTTGCCGCCGCCGAAGGTTTATTCAACGATCTGGAGACCCGGATCGCCGGCAAGCGCATCGTGGTGCTGAAGTGGGACGCCGTGCCGGTTCTCGACGCCGGCGGTCTGGATGCCTTCCAGCGCTTTGTGAACAAGCTGCCGGAAGGCTGTGAATTGCGCGTATCTAACCTCGAGTTTCAGCCGCTACGCACGTTAGCGCGCGCCGGCGTCAAGCCGCTGCCAGGCCGCCTGAGCTTCTACCCCGATCGTCAGGCCGCGCTGGCTGACCTGTGATCACCCGGCGGCAGGCCCCTGCGCCTGCCGCATCAACGCCCCCGTCGCCTGTTGTAGCCAGCTCAGCACCGCCGGCGTCATCCAGGTGCCCTTCATCAAATGCGGCTCCTGCTCCATTGCCCGACGAAACTTCTGCAACGTCTGCGGCCGGGTACCGGCGTAGGACTGAAACAGCTCAAGCCACGCCCGGGCCAGCGCCTGACCCGACGCTGAATCCGGCGCTATACCCTCCCGACATGCCTGATGCAGCTTCGCCACCAGCGCTGGCCACTCCTGTAGCCGGTCGAAATAGTGCTGGCGGGTGAACGCCATCTCTTCATCGTCGAGATACCGCGCCCAGATGGCCAGTTTGCTTTCGGCAAAGGCTTCGGTGATAAAGGCGATGATGGCCGGCGTGACGCCGGTCTGTTCAACCATTTGCGGCTCGGCGGCATGCATCGCGTTCAGGCGGGTCAGAAACTCCGGGCGCCCTGCTGTATCCTGCTCCAGGCGCTCCATCCAGCGCGTCGCCAGACTCATCGCCTGCGGACTGTCCGTCGGGCAGCCGCTCGCCATCAGCGTCTGCACCTCCTCCGTTAGCTCGCGCCACGCTTGGGCGCGCTGTTCATCCTGTGCCGCAAACGGCAGCGCGGCTAACTCCTGTTGACTAAACCAACGATCGTACATTTTCATTAACTCCAGCGTCTGTAGCCAGGACTCCAGATCGGGTTCATTGCCGCTCGCCAGCGCCTCGCGCAGCGCCAACAGCCGGTCGCGCAGCCTGGCGACATCACGCAGTTGGTCATTCAGCGTCTCTATCTGCTGCGTCAGCAGCTCAGGCAGCGACAGCGTTTGCCGATCGAGATAGTCCTTGATGGTGGCGAGCGTCAGCCCGGTCTGCGCCAGCGCCTTTATCATATGCAGGCGCTGAACCGCTGACAGGTTATAGAGCCGATAGCCCGCCTCGCTTCTGGCCGAAGGCGTTAACAGCCCCGTCTGTTCATAATGATGCAGCGTACGCACCGTCAGTCCGGCGCGCTTCGCCAGCTCTCCCACCTGAATTAACATGACTGCTCCTCTCTGTGGCCAGGTCCGCTACTCTGCTGCCTGACGTAACGTCAGGGTCAAGTATAAAACGCGCTTAATATTCACTTTTGGCGGCAACCATAGCATCACGAAGCTCAGGTCGGAATGGGGGTCGTAATATGGCGGGAAAAAGAAGAAGCGATAACGAGAGTCAGAGAAAAACGCATCGGCCGCGGAAGGCCGATGCGGAAAATGCGGTTGCGGTTAGCTGTG
Source organism: Klebsiella sp. JB_Kp031 (assembly GCF_040064295.1). Taxonomy (NCBI): domain Bacteria; kingdom Pseudomonadati; phylum Pseudomonadota; class Gammaproteobacteria; order Enterobacterales; family Enterobacteriaceae; genus Klebsiella; species Klebsiella sp. JB_Kp031. Next base: position 268,353 of record NZ_JBEAJW010000043.1, on the reverse strand, counting down.
ACGATGCTGGTTACGACGGCAGCGTTTATCGTAGTGGCGCACCCACCAGTAGCGGTCGCTGACCTGCTCGTGGCCGCCAATACGGGCTCCGGCCAGCCAGAGCACAGCACCGACGAAGATGCTTAAGATAGCGCCATGCGCAAAGAATTGTGGCAGGTTAAGCTGCGGAAGCTGGTTCAGAATGGAGTAACCCACCCCCACAACCATCACCACCAACCCTAACCCCATGAGTACGTTACCGAGTAACGAAGCGTTTTTGCGTTTCATGTGTCACCTCCGGACTTTGGGTTGCCAGGGAATGTCCCCAAATCTTATAGGTGTAGTATAGACAAGGTCTCTTCTGCGGAGTGCGCCCACGATCACATTAGTGAACAGCGAATAGACAAAAATTTACAAATAAGTCTATGAACCATATCAAATTCTAATGATTTAGTGAGTAAATCATCAATGCCGGTATTGTCTTATAGCCAGAATTTTGTCAAGCGCGCCCGCAGACAGTACACTACGCGGCAGAGAATGCCCCATGCAGGATAGAAAACGTGACCATTAAACTGATTGTCGGCCTGGCCAACCCCGGTGCGGAATATGCCGCCACCCGGCACAACGCTGGCGCCTGGTATGTGGATTTACTGGCGGATCGCCATCGCGCGCCGCTGCGCGAAGAGAGCAAATTCTTCGGCTACACCTCGCGCATCAACCTGGCGGGCGAGGATGTTCGCCTGCTGGTGCCCACCACCTTTATGAACCTTAGCGGTAAAGCCGTGGCCGCGATGGCAACCTTTTATCGCATCAACCCGGACGAAATTCTGGTTGCCCATGATGAGCTGGATTTGCCGCCGGGCGTAGCGAAATTTAAGCTTGGCGGCGGCCATGGCGGCCACAACGGCCTGAAGGACATCATCAGCAAGCTCGGCAATAACCCGAACTTTCACCGCTTACGCGTCGGGATCGGCCATCCGGGCGATAAAAACAAGGTTGTCGGCTTTGTGCTCGGCAAACCGCCGGCCAGCGAGCAGAAACTGATTGATGATGCCGTCGACGAAGCGGCGCGCTGTACGGAAATCTGGTTAAAGGATGGTCTCACCAAAGCGACCAACCGTTTACACGCCTTTAAGGCGCAATAAGCCGTTGTCGTGCGGCATTTTTGCCGCGCACCGTGTATAATAGGCAAAGCTATTCAATTTTCTGCAATCTGTTCCTTGTAACAGATTGATTATCCAAAGATTAAGGTGATTTAAATCATGGGATTCAAATGCGGTATCGTCGGTTTGCCCAACGTCGGCAAATCCACCCTGTTCAATGCGCTCACCAAAGCGGGTATTGAAGCGGCCAACTTCCCCTTCTGTACCATTGAGCCGAACACCGGTGTCGTACCGATGCCCGATCCGCGTCTGGACAAGCTGGCTGAAATCGTCAAACCGCAGCGTATCCTGCCGACCACCATGGAGTTCGTTGATATCGCGGGCCTGGTTAAAGGCGCGTCCAAAGGCGAAGGTCTCGGCAACCAGTTTCTGACCAACATCCGCGAAACCGAAGCTATCGGTCACGTGGTTCGCTGCTTCGAAAACGACAATATCATTCACGTCGCGGGGAAAGTGAACCCGGCGGAAGATATCGACGTTATCAACACCGAACTGGCGCTGTCTGACCTTGATACCTGCGAACGCGCGATTCACCGCGTCTCCAAAAAAGCCAAAGGCGGCGATAAAGACGCGAAAGTTGAGCTGGCCGCGCTGGAGAAATGCCTGCCGCAGCTGGAAAACGCCGGTATGCTGCGCGCGCTGGATCTGACCAAAGAAGAGAAAGACGCCATCCGCTATCTGAGCTTCCTGACCCTGAAGCCGACCATGTACATCGCGAACGTCAATGAAGACGGTTTCGAGAACAACCCGTACCTCGATCAGGTTCGCGCCATCGCCGAGCAGGAAGGGTCTGTGGTGGTGCCGGTGTGCGCCGCGGTTGAAGCGGACATCGCCGAGCTGGACGATGAAGAACGTGACGAGTTTATGGCTGAGCTGGGCCTCGAAGAGCCGGGTCTGAACCGCGTGATCCGCGCTGGTTACGCCCTGCTGAACCTGCAGACCTACTTCACCGCTGGGGTGAAAGAAGTGCGCGCATGGACCATCCCGGTAGGGGCGACTGCGCCGCAGGCAGCCGGTAAGATCCACACCGACTTCGAGAAAGGCTTTATCCGCGCGCAGACCATCGCTTATGAAGACTTTATCGCCTACAAAGGCGAACAGGGCGCGAAAGAAGCCGGTAAAATGCGCGCTGAAGGTAAAGATTACATCGTCAAAGATGGCGATGTGATGAACTTCCTGTTCAACGTCTGATCCCGCTGGCTGGCATTTCTGCCGCCATCGAGTAATAAAAAATCCACGCTCCGGCGTGGATTTTTTTTCGTGCGCCAGACGGCGCGCTACTCCACGATATGGGTCTCTTCTGCCGCTTCGTAGCCATCAACGATCTGCACAATCTTTTTTAACTCGTCCTCAATAAAAGCCGGGGTGGCGCTTTCCCCTGAGGCCGGGTGATGAAGCTCCACCGAGATGCCGCTGGCAGCATTGGTCAGCGACAGGCTAATCTCCTGCGGATCCGCCGCAGACGAGGGTCGCCCGATATGCTGCGCGATGGTCGCCGCCGCCGCGCGCGTATCGACTTCCGCGAGATGCCCCCACCTCATTTCAACATGCCCCTGCTGCCCTGCCTTTATCACCTGCAGCGTATAACCGCTTTTTGCCATTGCCATGTCTTATCCTCCGGTTTCATTGCCCGGGCGACACATTCTCAGCCCGGTTTTATCAGCAAAGTTCGAACACTTCCGCCTTGCCGTTAATGACTCTTTTCCACATAGGTCTGCATATTTTCTTTGGTCACTAACTCAAACGGGATCCAGACATGGGACTCGACTTTTTCTCCTTTAATCAGCTTCAGCGCCACCGCTAAGGCCGTTTTGCCCTGACCAACGGCATCCTGGAAGACTGTTACCTGGATCTTATCGCTGGCCAACGCTTTTAGCCCATCCGACGTGGCGTCGATCCCGCCGATCAGCAACTTCTTCTGGCTCTTCTCCAGCGCCATCGCCGCGCCAATCGCCATCTCATCGTTGTTCGCCGCCACAATATCAATCTCTTCCCCGTTACCTGCCCAGTTCTGCATCAGATCCATTCCCTCGCTGCGGGAATAGTTGGCCGGCTGTTTCTGCACCACTTTCATCGCCGGGTATTTGGCCACCACCTGCTCTACGTCTTTGGTGCGCTGCAGCGCGCCGGCATCGGTGAGATTGCCGATCATGATGGCGACGTTGCCTTTGTAGTTTGCCAGCTTCGCCAGCGCTTCCATCTGTAATGTACCGGACTCCCGCTCGTCCGATCCGACAAACACCACGCCAGGCGGTAACGTTTTATCCCCCGGCGTCCGGTTCACATACACCAGCGGCATTCTGGCCTGCTGCGCCATCTTCGTCAGCTGCGGGGTGCTGGCGGAGTCCACGGGGTCCACGATGATGGCGTCCACGCCGGAGGCGATGAAGCTCTGCACCTGATCGGCCTGGCGTCCGGTGTCGCCGCGGGCGTCTTCGAACTGCACATCGACGTGACGGGCTTGAGCTTCTTTCTCAATGGACTGACGGATAATGGTGAGAAAGTTTTGATCGAAGTAAGCCATCGAGACGCCGATCTTCTCCGCTAATGCCGAAGCGGAACTGGCCAGAAGGCCTACTAACAGGATGATTTTACAGTGCTTCATAGCATGCCCTTAGAGGTTGAAATAAAATTTTCAATATAAACACAAACGGTATATTTAAATCATTTTCAGACTACGAAGGGCGTTCGGTTCTTGCAATCATGATGTAAAGAAAATGTTGCCATGCGCACATTTTATTTCACCGCCTCACTCACCGAGGGCTCACCGGTTTCGGGGAGCGCAGCGGGCGGCGACGCCGGCTGTTTTCGCTTCAGCAGTGCATACTCCACGATCGGCTGTTGCAGATGCAGTTCGGCGAGGCTGCCGCGGGCGGCAGGCCAGGGTTGACCCGCGGGGAGCGCGGCCAGCTCGCGCAGCTGCTCCTCCAGCGGAACGGCACGGTTAAGCGACTGCATGATGGCAAACACCGCCGTTTTCAGTTCGCTCACCGTCAGGTACTTCCCCTTCTGCTCGTCGAGGGCATTGAGCTGACCGGCGAGCCGTTGCAGCTGCCGCATGCCCTCCGCCCAGCCGGTGAGGTGTTCCGCGGGCAAGCTGCTCGGCATACGGCCAGTTAATATTCGGCCGCGCCGGGTGGTTGAGCTTGTTCATTTCTGCACGCAGCGCAATAAAATCGGCCAGCGTGCGCGGGTCGCCACCGGTTTAATAGCGGAGGTCTGTATGTGTTGTCATCATGATGTCTGTCAGCGCGAGGATTAGCGGGCGGAGCGAGCGTCAAGGTACTGCTGGCGGTTGAGGTGGCGGATCAACACCCGGCCATTGCCAGGCGCTACATTACCCCGTATTTTGGGTTTCCGCTGTGGGCGGATGAAGTCACGATCGCGAGAGGAACAATGAAACCGTTATTTGTCTATGGGACGCTCTGTCCCGGTCGCAGCAATGCGCATATTCTGGAGACGATCGGGGGCGAGTGGCGTCCGGGCTACGTCACTGGCACCTTTTACGCGCGCGGCTGGGGCGCTGCCGCTGATTTTCCGGGGATCGTCCTCGACGCCAACGGCCCGCGGGTCAACGGCTATCTGTTCCTGTCCGACCGGCTGGCGGCGCACTGGCCCATGCTGGACGAGTTTGAGGAGGGGTACGATCGGGTGTCGGTTGAGGTGACCACCGACGATGGACAGCAGGTCAGCGCCTGGATTTATCAGCTCCAGCCCCGGGAGTAATCCCCCGCCAGTCTCGCGCTACTGGCCACAGCGGCCCAGCACGTCCGCGGGTCTGGCGTCGTTTCCGCCAATGCAGGTATACTTGCCAGATGTTTCCTAAGCTTCAGATACGCAAATGACAAAACTTACCTTACAAGAGCAGATGCTCAAAGCCGGCCTGGTCAGCAGCAAAAAAATGGCCAAAGTCCAGAGAACGGCGAAAAAATCCCGCGTGCAGGCCCGTGAGGCCCGGGAAGCGGTGGAAGAGAATAAAAAAGCCCAGCTGGAGCGCGATAAACTGCTCAGCGAGCAGCAAAAGCAGGCGGTGCTGGCGAAAGAGTATAAAGCCCAGGTCAAGCAGCTGATTGAGATGAACCGCATTACGGTCGCCCGGGGCGATATCGGCTTTAACTTTACCGATAATAATCTGATCAAAAAAATCATGGTCGACAAGACCACCCAAACCCAGCTGATTAACGGCCGTCTGGCGATTGCCCGCCTGGCGGTGGATAACAAACCTGAAGGGGAATATGCGATTATTCCGGCGGTCGTGGCAGAGAAAATTGCCCAGCGCGATGCCAGCTGCATCGTGTTGCACAGCGCCCTGAGTCAGGATGAACAGGATGAAGACGATCCGTACGCCGACTTTAAGGTGCCCGACGACCTGATGTGGTGATCGCGGGCTTCCGGCGGCAGGCGATCAGAACGAGCTTGCCTGCTGGATATGCATCGGCTCGCGGCTGACGGGATGGACAAAGCGCAGCTCGCTGGCGTGCAGCATCAGCCGCGGAGCCTGTTCCGTGCCCGGCAATTCCCGGCCGCCATACAGATCGCAGCCAAGGATCGGATAGCCCAGCAGCTGACAGTGGATCCGCAGCTGATGGGTGCGCCCGGTCTCCGGGGTAAGCGCCACCCTCGTCAGCGCCAGCGCCCTCTCCCCTTCCCGCGTCTGGTACAGGCGGTCAATGACCCGGTAGCGCGAACGCGCCGGTTTGCCGTGCCGGACACTGATCGACATGCGCGGGAAACGGGCCGGCTCTTTGGCGATCGCCGCCTCCACGACCCCCTCGTCTTCCGGCAGATGGCCGCACAGCAGCGCCGTATAGACCTTACCCACCGTGCGCTGGCTGAACTGTTGGCACAGCGCAGCGTTAATCCCCTTGTTGCGGGCGACCACCATCAGACCGGAAGTGCCGAAGTCAAGGCGGTGTACCAGGGTACAGCCCGGAAAGCGCTGGACCAGTCGATGATGGACAGAGTCGAGGTTGCGCGGATCTTTGCCTGACAGGCTCAGCAGCCCGGCCGGTTTATTGATTAGCAGCAGGTGTTCATCCTGATACAAGAGGGTGATCTGGTCGCGGCACGGCGGCGCGACAAAGGTATCGATAATGGTGGACATCAGGCGGCCCGAAGAAGGAGTGGCCGGCGATAGTACCCCATTTTGTCCGCCGGTACGACGCTGGCGCACGATCCGCCCTCGCGGCGGTGTCATTTATCACCCACACTTATCGTAAAGGCATGGTCTGCGCAGGCAATGTGCTTTACACTGCGCGCTGCAAAATTTGAGTTAACCAACGAGTAAGAACGGTAATGGCGATGAACGGAACAATCACAACGTGGTTTAAAGATAAAGGTTTTGGATTTATCAAAGATGAAAACGGCGAAAACCGGTATTTTCATGTGATTAAGGTCGCCAATCCCGATCTCATCAAGAAAGACGCGGCGGTGACTTTCGAACCAACCACCAACAATAAAGGGCTGTCGGCCTACGCGGTCAAGGTCATTCCGGAGAGCAAATATATCTATATCGCCGGCGAGCGGCTGAAGCTGACCTCCATCAAGTCCTATGTGGTTTACCGGGAAGAAGAGCCGGTCGAGACCCGCGTGGATAAAGAAAACGCGGTGCTGTCGGTCGGGCTGCTGATGAACAGCATCCGGCCAAAATCCACGGTGCAGCCGGGAGAGATGCGCTCGGTGAAAAAGCTGGCGATCACCACCTTTCAGGGGACAACCCTGATCTTCTCGGAAGACGAAATCGATATCGATGCCACGGTAAAACTGCTCAAGGTTTGACGACCCGGCGTGCGGTCAGCCGCGCGCCCAGTCACCTGCCGAGCCGATTTTCGTCGCCATCGCCCCTCACCGGACGGGGCGAGGCGTCAGACAGCCGATAAGGATGCCGCCGCCATGCCCGTAAATTTTGACTTCAACGATCTCTATGCCTTTCGCGCCCTGATGGAGTATGGCAGCTTTCGGCTGGCCGCAGAATCCATTTGCCTGTCGCAGTCGGCCCTCAGCCGGCGCATCGAAAAGCTGGAGACCGCCTTGGGCAACCGGCTGTTCGAGCGCACCACCCGCCGCGTGACCCTTACGCTGTATGGACAGAATTTTGCCGAACGTTCAGAGCAGCTGCTGGCCCACGTCGAGACGGTGCTGGCGGATATCAGCCAGGTCAGCAAGGCGCGCACCGGGCTGGTGACGGTGGCGACGATACCCTCTGCCGCCTACTACTTTATGCCGGACATCATCCGCAGCTTTCAGGCGCGTTATCCCCAGGTGCGTATCCGGCTGATTGACAGCAGCGTCGGGAATGTGATCGAGGCGGTCAGCAGCGGACAGGCTGACTTTGGGCTCTGCTTTGCCAAAAACCTGCCGGCCAGCATCGAATTCACCCCGCTGGCCGACGACCGCTATGTCGCCGCCTGTCGGCATGACCATCCGCTGGCAGGCAGGACGCACCTCAGCTGGCAGGCATATTTTGAACAGGATTATATTGGCCTCGATCGGGTCTCCGGCAACCGGACGCTGCTCGACCGGGAGCTGGCGCATCTGACGCCGGCGCGGCCAAGCATTTGCGAAACCCGCCACGTCACCACGATGCTGGGGATGGTGGAAGCGGGCATCGGCATTGCCGCCGTGCCCGCGATGTCAATGCCCGCTGGGGAGCATTCCGTTCTCCGCGCCGTGCCGCTCACCGACCCGGTGGTCACCCGCACGGTAGGCCTGATCCGCCTCAGCGGCCGTATTCAGTCCTACGTAGCGGCAGAGCTGGAGAAGCTGATTATTGAACAGTATCCTTCTGGCTGACCGGCGCAGCGGCGGCCACGCTTCGCATACCGGTGGCGTGGATGGTCTCCTGCGCCGCCGGTGAGGCCAGATAGGTTAGCAGCGCCTTTCCTTCCTGCGGGTGGTCGGCGCTGACGGTCACCGCCCCGGCAAAGCGGGTGATGTACTGCAGGTTATCCGGCAGTTCGCCGACGAAGGTTACGCCGGGCACCGGCAGCAGTTCGCTCACCTGCTGAAAACCGATCGCATAACGTCCCTTCGCCACTTCCGAGGCCACCGGAATACGCTCCACCATCTGCGCTTTGCTCTGCATCGCCTCATCAATGCCCAGGCGGTGGAACAGCGTCGAGCTGACATAGCGTCCGCTGGCGCTGTCGGAGTACGCGACCGACGGGGCAGCCAGCAGCGCCGCCCGCAGCTGGTCTGCGCTGCGGATGGCCGGCAGCGGCGCTCCCGCTTTCACCACCACGCCGATGGGCGAGTCGGCCAGCTCCCGGCGCGAATCCGGCTGCGTTCGGCCCGCTTTCTCGAGGCTGGTCAGCGCGTCGCCGACCATAATCACCACGTCCGCGTGTTCGCCCCGCGCCAGGCGGTTAGGGATCGCCTGCGGCGTTTTCCCCATTGACGGGCCGGGGATCACCACGAGATGGTTGCCAGTTTGTTTTTCCCACGCCGGGGCCAGCTTTTCCAGCGCCGCTTTGAAGCCGCCGGAGATCATCACGGTGACCTCAGCGGACAGCGCGCTGCCGCCGGTGGCGGCCAGCAGCAGCGTGGCCAGCAGGGTTCCTGTCGTTTTACGCATCATCCTCTCCCTGATTAACGTGCCGTCTGCAGCGCGACGGCGCTGCGGCGATAGAGGTAGCAGGTGGCCAGCAGACCGCAGACGGCGGCAAAGCTCATCCAGTAGCCAGGGGAGGCTTTATCACCGGTATATTCGATCAGCGCCGTGGAGATCACCGGCGTGAAGCCGCCAAACACCGCGGTCGCCAGGCTATAGGCCAGCGAGAAGCCTGCCACGCGCACTTCGGCGGGCATAATTTCGGTCAGCGCCGGGATCATCGCCCCGTTGTACATGCCGTAGATAAACGACAGCCACAGCAGCACGCTCAGCATCATTAAAAAGCTCGGCGCGTTCGCCAGCATGGTCAGCGCAGGCCAGGCAGTAGCCAGCGCCAGCAGCGTCATGGCAATCAGCACCGGCCGGCGGCCAAAGCGGTCGGACAGCGCCCCGCCCACCGGCAGCCAGAAGAAGTTGGAAATCGCCACCAGCAGCGTGACCAGCAGGCTGTCAGAGGCGCTGAGCATCAGCACTTTTTTGCCAAAGGTCGGCGCATAGACGGTGATCAGGTAGAACGCGGTGGTGGTCATCGCCACCATCATCATCCCCGCGATGACCACCTGCCAGTTCGCCAGCAGGGTGGCGAACACCTGGCGCATCGCCAGGTGATGGCGGCGGGCAGTAAACTCCTGGGTCTCCTCCAGCTTACGGCGCAGCACAAAAATGAACGGCACGATCAGGCAGCCAAAAAGGAACGGAATACGCCATCCCCAGTCGCTGATTGCGCTCTGCTCCAGTACGGCGTTGAGGGCAAAGCCCATCGCGGCCGCCACCATGATGGCGACCTGCTGGCTGCCCGACTGCCAGCTGGTGTAAAACCCTTTGCGGCCCGGGGTGGCGATCTCGGCCAGATAGACGGATACCCCGCCCAGTTCAGCGCCGGCGGAGAAGCCCTGCAGCAGACGGCCGATCAGCACCAGCAACGGCGCCCACAGGCCAATGGTCTGGTAAGAGGGGATCAGCACGATCAGGAAGGTGCCGGTGGCCATGATCGACAGGGTCACAATCAGCCCTTTGCGCCGCCCAACCTTGTCGATATAGGCGCCAAGCACGATGGCGCCGATGGGCCGCATCAGAAAGCCGGCGCCAAAGACCGCAAAGGTCATCATCAGCGAGGCGAATTCACTGCTGGCCGGAAAAAAGGTATGTGCGATGTAGGTGGCATAAAACCCGAACAGGAAAAAGTCGAACTGTTCGAGAAAGTTACCGGACGTGACGCGCAGAATGGCGCCGAGCCGATCACGGGTACTCATCAGTGAGGTTGTCGAATGCATGCAGGTCTCCAGTTTGTTATCCACGCGTTGTCGCGCGCCTGTTGCTGAAGACTGAAACAGAACCCGGTATGAAATAAGCGTAATAAACGCATCCATTGATGCAATTTACGCATAAATAACATTTAGCTAATTAACATTACTTTTATATACAATCATTTAACACTTTCTGTACCCTCAGCATCGGTGGTGGAGATGAAAATGTGAGTTTTCCGTTTTGTGACCGAGGCCAGGGTACGCGGTTGCGCCCCCGACGGTATAAGACATGCCCGGTCCGGGATGGTTAACGCGATGCGCAGCGGCGATAGGTTAATAACCCGGATGTGGCCTCAGGGCGCCGGCGCCGTGGCGACGTTCCCCAGCGTCTGCAGCAGGGAGATCAGCCAGCGGGTGGCCTCGCGTTTCCCACTGCGTTTATGGGCGTAAATCTTGACGTCAAACGGGGGAACCGGAAACGGCAGCGGGAAAATGGTCAGTCGGGCGGCGCGGGCCATCGTCTCCGCCGCCCGCCGGGGCAGCGCCATCAGCAGATCGCTCTGCTCAATAATAAAGGGGGCGCTCAGCATCGAGGGCGTTTTCACCGCCACCTGCCGCGAATAGCCCTGCCGCTCCAGCTCGCAGTCCAGCACCCCCTGCCGCTCATTCCACGGGGTTACCACCAGATGACGGGCCGCAAGATAGGCGTCCAGGGTCAGCGCCGTGCGGTCAGCCTGACTGATGACCACATATTCGTCCCGCAGCCAGTTGATCTCCTCAAGATCGGGATGGGTTGGCTCGTCAGGGGTGTTGAACCCGAGAGCCAGGTCGACCTCGCCCGCCAGCAGCTCGGTCAGCGCCGGGCTATGGGGCAGATAACGAAGCTCAAACCGCAGCCCGGGCGCCTCCCGCTGCAGGCGGTGCATCAGCGTCGGAAAGACGCAGAATGCGGTGAAATCGGTGATCGCAATCTGCATGCAGTCGGTGCTGGCGGTCGGCACAAACGCCGCCGGCGGCGTCAGCTCCTGATTGAGAAATTTCAGCGCCGAAGCGATAGAGGGCGCCAGCTGGCTGGCATAGACGCTGGGACACATCCGGTGGCCTTCGCGATAGAACAGCGGGTCGTTGAGGGCGCTGCGCAGCCGGGAAAGCGCATGGCTCAGCGCCGAGGTGCTCATCGCCAGCTCTTCCGCCGCCAGGCGCACCGAGCGGGAGCGATAGACCGCGTCAAAGACCGGCAGCAGGTTGAGGTCAATCCGGCGCAGGACTGGATGCATAATATTCATCATTTGCTGATTTCATTGCACTTAATTCTTTTCACAATACCGCTTATGCTCTGGGTCAGCAATGTTGCTTTCCTTGATACCATTCAGACAGGACGACCCATGAGCATCACGATCCGCCAGGCCACCCCGGACGACGCCACCGCCATTTACGACATGATTTATGAACTCGCGGTCTACGAGAAAGCCCCCGAAGAGGTGGTGACGACGGCAGAGGAGATCAGAGAGACGCTGTTTGCCAGCAGCAGCAAAACTGAGGCGCTGATCTGCGAGGTGGCGGGCAAAGCGGTGGGCTACGCCGTGTTCTTCACCAGCTACTCCACCTGGCTTGGCCGCAATGGCATCTATATGGAAGATCTGTACGTGACCCCCGACTATCGCGGGATCGGCGCCGGGAAAGCGCTGCTGAAAACCATCGCGCAATATGCTGTACAGCGTCAGTGCGGGCGTCTGGAGTGGAGCGTGCTCGACTGGAACCAGCCGGCGATTGATTTCTATCTGAGCATTGGCGCGCAGCCGCAGGATGAGTGGGTGCGTTATCGCCTCACGGGCGATGCGCTGCGGGCCTTTGCGGAGTAAAGCGGCTCGCCAGCAGGTCGGCGCCAGGCGTCGACGTGCTGGCCGCGGATCAGGCTTCGACCGCGCTATTCTGCAGCTGCGGACCGGCCAGCGCCAGACGCGCGCCCGCTTCGGTATCGCTGTACTGCTTAAAGTTATCCATAAACAGCTGAGCCAGACTCTCCGCCTTCTCCTGCCACTTATCCGCTGAGCTCCAGCCATTACGCGGATCCAGCACCGCGCTGTCGACTCCCGGAATGCTCTGCGGGATCGCAAGATTGAATACCGGGATTGCCTCATCGCGCAGCGGGCCGGTGGTACCGTTGAGGATTGCGCTAATGATGCTGCGGGTATCGCGCAGCGACAGGCGTTTGCCCTCGCCGTTCCAGCCGGTGTTGACCAGCCAGGCTTCCGCACCGGATTCCGCCATCTTCGCCGCCAGGACGCTGGCGTACTGGGTCGGGTGAAGCAGCAGGAACGCCGCGCCGTAGCAGGCGGAGAAGGTCGGCGTCGGCTGGGTAATGCCACGCTCGGTGCCCGCCAGCTTCGAGGTGAAGCCCGACAGGAAATGGTACTGCATCTGCTCGGTGGTCAGACGGGAGACCGGCGGCAGGACGCCAAACGCGTCAGCGGCAAGGAAAATGACCTTCGACGGATGGCCTGCGCGGGACACCGGCTTGACGATATTGTCGATATGCGACAGCGGATAGGAGACGCGGGTATTCTCGGTTTTGCTGCCGTCGGCATAATCCACGCTGCCGTCGGCGCGCACCACCACGTTTTCCAGCAGCGCATTGCGGCGGATGGCGCCATAAATCTCCGGCTCCGCCTGCGGGTCGAGATTAATGGTCTTGGCGTAGCAGCCGCCTTCGAAGTTAAATACCCCGTCATCGTCCCAGCCGTGCTCGTCATCGCCAATCAGCTGACGATGCGGGTCGGTGGACAGCGTGGTTTTGCCGGTACCGGAGAGGCCGAAGAACAGCGCGACGTCCCCTGCTTCGCCACGGTTGGCCGAGCAGTGCATCGACGCGATGCCTTTCTGCGGCAGCAGGTAGTTCATGACCGAGAACAGCCCTTTTTTCATTTCGCCGCCGTACCAGGTGCCGCCGATGAGCTGAATACGCTCGCTCAGGTTAAAGGCGACGAAGTTCTCGGAGTTCATGCCCTGCGCCTGCCAGTTGGCATTGGTGCAGCCGGCGCCGTTGAGCACCACGAAGTCTGGCGTAAAGCTGGCCAGCTCGTCGGCGCTCGGCACGATAAACATGTTTTTGACAAAGTGGGCCTGCCACGCCACCTCGGTAACGAAGCGCACGCCAAGGCGGGTGTCCGGGCTGGCGCCGCACCAGGCATCGATGATGTACAGTTTTTTGCCGCTCAGCTGGCCTGCGACCAGGCTTTTCAGGCTGCGCCACACGTCTGGCGATAACGGCTTATTGTCATTGCGGCCAAGGCCGGAGTCAGCCCACCATACGGTGTCGCGCGTCTGCTCGTCTCTGACGATATATTTATCGCGCGGCGAGCGGCCGGTGAAGATACCGGTATCCACTGCCACAGCGCCAGAGTCGGTCATCACGCCGCGGGCCGCGCCGGTCAGCTCAGGGGAGGTTTCATGTGCAATAAGCAAATCGTAATCAGGGTTGTAAAACAATTCGCCGCTTGCATTAATCCCCAGCTCCTGCAGAGCCATTTTTACTGATTCAATTTGTTGTGACATGGAACTCCTGACAAACTATTTAAGGTAAGAGGCCTGGGTTATTCATTGCTTTCGTCTTCGTCGCCCGCTATTGAATAAGATAATTCCGGGGCAATGAAATAAAGCAATAAATAACCGTGAGTCGCGATTTCATATCGTGCTCATGTAGGGTCGCCGATACGCATTCATAAATCTCAACTTTCCAAAAAATGTTAACACCTGTCGATAATTATGTTAATTGCATAGTTTCTATGCGCTATGCTAAAATTGCATAGCCTTTATTGCGTTTTTGAGGACTGGATCGGTGTTGGCAAATCTGGAAGTTAAATGGCTGTATGATGTGATTGCTCTCGAGGAGTCACGCAGCTTTACCCTGGCGGCCAAAGCCCGCAATATCTCCCAGTCCTCGTTCAGCCGACGCATCCAGTCGCTCGAGGCTTCCCTCGGATTCAGCATCTTCGATCGCAGCGCCAACCCCCTGCAGTTGACCAATCGCGGGAAGATTTTTGTCGGCTATGCGCGAAATATGCTCGACGATATGGATTTTCAGATCAGCCGAATTAAAGGCTTAAATAACACCACGCAAAAAATAAGAATCGACGCCGCCCCTTCGCTGTCGGTGTTATTGCTGCCGGAAATTATCGCCGGTTACACCGACCGTAAAAATAAGACTTTTCATGTTGAATCGATTAACGTCAACGACGCCGTATTTAACCTGAAAGAGGGTAAAAGCGATTTTATCCTCTCCTTCTATAATGAAGAATTAATGAACTATCCGTTTATTAATCATAAAATTTTTGATTCCTACCTGCACCTGGTCTCCCCCTGCGACGAACATGGCCGGCCGCTGTTTCATTTACATCGCGGCGTGCTGCCGCTGATGAAATACGCCAACGACAGCTATATGGGGCGCCAGGTGAACCAGGTCATCGACCGCACGCCGGAGATCACCTTCTCCCTCACCTTTGTCTCTTCCATGAGCGAGCTGCTCAAGCGCATGATCCTCAATGGCGACGGCGTGGGCTGGCTGCCGCAGTACTCTATTCAGCGCGAGCTGGACGAAGGCCGTCTGACGATCCTCGATGAGAGCCTGTCGCTGCCGATCGGCGCCTGGCTCTACCGCTCCGGCTCGCGGCTTAACCAGGCCGCCGAACGTTTCTGGCAGCACATTAAAACCCGTAACGAAGCGCAGGATTAACTCTCTCAGCCGCTGATCCCCAGATACGCCTTACGCACCTCCGGGTCGTTGAGCAGCGCCTGGCCGCTACCGCTCAGGCGGATTTGACCGTTCACCATCACATAGGCGCGGTCCGACAGGTTGAGGGCATGGCGGGCGTTCTGCTCCACCAGAAACAGCGTCATTCCCTGGGCCGTCAGCTCGCGCAGGATCTGAAATATCTGCTTCACCACCAGCGGCGCCAGCCCCAGGCTCGGCTCATCCAGCAGCAGCAGGCGCGGCCGGCTCATCAGCGCCCTGGCGATGGCCAGCATCTGCTGCTCGCCGCCGGAGAGGGTCATCGCCCGCTGTCCCCGCCGCTCTTCCAGCCGGGGGAACAGCTGGTACATCCGGGCCTTGTCCTCGGCCTGATAGCGGTTGCCGATGGCAATGGTCCCCATCAGCAGATTCTCCTCGACGGTCATATCGGGAAAAATGCGCCGCCCTTCCGGGGCCTGGGCGATGCCGTTGCTGGCGATAAAGTGGGTCGATTTCCGGCTGATCGCCTCCCCGCGATAGAAAATCTCCCCGCCGGCAATGCGCGGCTGGCCGAAGACCGACATCAGCAGCGTTGATTTACCGGCGCCGTTGGCGCCAATCAGCGCCACCGTCTCCCCCTCGTTGACGGTGAGGGAGACCTGCTTCAGGGCGTGGATCGGCCCGTAGAAGACATCCACCTCATCAAAGGCAAGCAGTGGCTGGCTCATCGGCGGGTCTCCTCTTCCTCAGCGCCAAGATAGGCGGCAATCACGCTGGCGTTGGCCTGGATCGCCTGCGGCGCGCCGCGGGCGATGACGTCCCCGTGGTCGAGCACGATGATATGATCCGAAATCTCCATCACCATCCCCATATCATGTTCGATCAATAGCACCGTGATGCCGTGCTGCTGACGCAGAAAGCGGATAATCCGGCTCAGCGCCTGGGTTTCCACCGGGTTGAGTCCGGCCGCCGGCTCATCCAGACAGATCATCTCCGGGCGGGTGCACATGGCGCGGGCGATCTCCAGCCGCCGCTGCTGTCCGTAGGAAAGCGTTCCCGCCAGACGGTTGGCACAGTCCACCATATCCACCACCTCCAGCCAGTAAAAAGCGCGATCCAGCGCCTGACTCTCCGCCTGCCGATAGCCGCGAGTATTGAGGATCCCGGCCAGCAGATGGCGGTTAACCTGGGTATGCTGGGCCACCAGCAGGTTCTCAATCACCGACATCTCGCGGAACAGGCGAATATTCTGGAAGGTACGCGCCAGGCCGGCACGGTTCACCAGATGGGTGCCGCCGAACATCTTGTAATAGATCCGCCGCCCCAGCTGCGCCGGGTGGAGAAAATCGTCCGGGTGAAGCTTTTGCCCCAGCACCTGAATGACATCGGTGACCTTTTCCCGCGCCCGCAGCACGATGCTCCCCCCCGTCGCCCGATAAAAGCCGGTCAGGCAGTTAAATACCGTGGTTTTGCCCGCGCCGTTGGGGCCGATCAGGGCGGTGATCGACCCCCGCTCCACCTCCAGATTGACGTCATTCAGCGCTTTGATGCCGCCGAAATGCATCATCAGATGCTCAACGCGTAAGATGCTGTCGGTCATGGCGCGACTCCTTTTCGCCACGCTACCCCGCTGCGGCTGGTGCGCACCAGGCCGCGCGGCCGCCAGATCATCATCATCACCATCAGTACGCCAAACAGCAGCACGCGATATTCGTCAAACCCGCGCAGCAGCTCCGGGGTGACCGTCAGGACAAACGCCGCCAGCACCACCCCCAGGGTGGAGCCCATTCCTCCCAGCACCACAATCGCCAGGATCAGCGCCGACTCAAAAAAGGTGAACGACGTCGGGTTAACAAATCCCTGATAGCTGGCGAAGAACACCCCGGCGATGCCGGCGGTCGACGCGCCGAGCATAAACGCCGAGAGCTTGACCAGCACGTGGTTGAGCCCCATCGCCCGACAGGCGATCTCATCCTCGCGCAGCGCCTCCCAGGCGCGGCCGATGGGCATCCGCGTCAGGCGATGCTTCACCAGCAGCACCAGCATCACCACCAGGCACAGCACGGCGTAGAGAAAGATGAATTTCAGGTTGGGGTTGTAACTGACGTGGAAGAACTCATGGACGGGGATGCCGCCATCCTTAGCCCGGCGGGTAAATTCGAGGCCAAACAGCGTAGGGGACGGCACCGGTACGCCGTTAGGGCCGCCGGTGAAGCTCACCCAGTTGTTGAGCACCAGGCGGATAATTTCGCCAAAGCCGAGGGTGACGATAGCCAGGTAGTCGCCATGCATGCGCAACACCGGAAAGCCGAGCAATGCCCCGGCGAGGGCCGCCATCACCGCCCCCAGCGGCAGCATCGCCCAGAAGCCGAGCCCGAGGTACTGGTAGCCCAGCGCCAGGCCGTAGGCGCCGATGGCGTAAAACGCCACATAGCCCAGATCGAGCAGCCCCGCGAGGCCCACCACAATATTTAACCCCAGGCCAAGCAGAACGTAGATCAGCCCAAGGATGGCCACGGTCAGCAGATATTTTGTGGCGAGAAACGGAAAGACAATGGCCAGGCCCACCAGCATCGGCATTATCCAGCGCAGCCGCGAGCGGTAGCCCGGCGGCCGGACGTACACCCCGTCATCCGCCCCCTCAAAGCGGGCAATAAAGGCTTTTCCCCTGTGGCTCTGCAGCAGCAGGCTGAGCGCCAGCCTGCCGGCCATCACCACCGCCACCAGAATCGCCACCCGCGCGGGCGCGAGGGTAAAGCCATACCCTTTGAGCACCACGCCGACGATCGGGCCAAAGACAATTAATGCGCAAAGACCGGCCAGCACGCTGTCGATCAGCGCGCTTTTGATTTCCCGCGCAGGCTGGCGCGTCAGTTCACCCATAGAGCCCCCTCAGACCTTGGCCACCAGCGGACGACCCAGCAGCCCCTGCGGGCGAAAAATCAGGATCGCCACCAGCAGCGCAAAGGAAAAAACGTCTTTGTAATCTGAATTCACCATTCCGGCGAACTGGGCTTCGGCCACCCCAAGCAGCAGACCACCCAGCATCGCGCCCGGCAGCGAGCCAATCCCGCCCAACACCGCGGCGGTGAAGGCTTTGATGCCGATAATAAATCCGATGTAGAAGTCGAAGGTGCCGTAGTTCATGGTCACCAGCACCCCGGCCAGGCCGGCCATCGCCGCGCCGATGACAAACACCAGGGAGATCACCCGGTCGGTATTGATGCCAAGGATCGCCGCCATGCGCCGGTCCTGCTGGGTGGCACGGCAGATGCGCCCCAGCCGGGTGTACTGAATAATCCAGGTCAGGATCAGCATCCCCGCCAGCGCCGCGACGAGAATAAACACCTTGGTCCAGGTAATCTGCACCACCCCATCGCCCACCGTCATCCGCAGCGCGCCGCTAAGCAGCGTCGGGATCCCCTGCTGGTTCGGCCCCTGGCTCAGCTGGACATAGTTCTGCAGGATCAGCGACATCCCGATAGCCGAGATCAGCGGCGCCAGGCGCGTCGAGTTGCGCAGCGGCCGGTAGGCGATGCGCTCGATCGCCCAACCGTACACGCCGGTGACCACGATGGTGAACACCAGGGTGGCGAAAATCAGCAGCGGAAAGGAGTGGATCCCGAAGAAAGAGAGCAGCGCCAGGCCGATGGCGCACAGGTAGGCGGAGACCATATACACCTCGCCGTGGGCGAAGTTGATCATGCCGATGATCCCATACACCATGGTGTAGCCGATGGCGATTAAGCCGTACACCGCCCCCAGCGTCAGCCCATTGATCAGTTGTTGTAGAAAAAACGCCGTCATAGCCCCTCCAGCCGCCAGGCCGACAGCCGCCGGGATGGGTACCCGGTCGACCGCCGTCATGTGACGATTCGCAAGTCAAAAGGACAGAACGTCCTCAGGTCGTGGCCGATCAGAGCTGGTGATATTTGCCCTTGTCATCCCACTGATAGACCACGTAGTCGGACACCTTGAGGTCGCCTTTGCCATCCCAGGCTTTCTTGCCCATCACCGTCTCGACGTCGTGGTTCTTCAGCCAGTCGCTGGCTTTGGCGTTATCGGTGCCGACGGCGTTCCAGGCCGCGGCAATAGCCTGAATGGAGGCGTAGGCGTAGAGGGTATAGCCTTCTGGCTCAAAGCCGCTGGCGCGGAACTTCTCGATCACCGCTTTGCCTTCCGGGAGGGTGCGCGGGTCCTGACCAAAGGTCATCAGCACGCCGTTGGTGAACTGCGGCCCGCCGGCGGCCGTCACCAGCTCCTCGGTGACGATACAGTCGCCGGAGAAGAATTTAGCCTGCACTCCCTGCTCGCGCATCTGGCGCACCAGCGGGCCGGCCTCAGGGTGGCAGCCGCCAAAGTAGACCACGTCCGGCTTGAGGGCGCCGATCTTGGTCACCAGGGCGTTAAAGTCTTTTTCACCGCGGGAGAGGCCTTCGTACAACACTTCTTTGGTGCCCCGCTTCGCAAGCGCTGCGCGGGTGGCATCGGCCAGCCCCTGGCCATAGGTGTCTTTATCATGGATGACGGCAATTTTCTTCGCCTTCAGCACGTCCAGCATATAGTTGGCGGCAATCGCCCCCTGCTGATCGTCGCGACCACACATGCGGAAGAGATCCTTCATGCCGCGCTCGGTGATCTGTGGGTTGGTGGAGCCGGGGGTAATGGTCAGAATCCCGGCTTCGTCATACACCTCGGAGGCTGGCATCGTTGAGGAAGAGCAAAAGTGCCCCACCACGGCGGAGACTTTCGCTTCGTCCACCAGCCGGTTAGCCACCGCTACCGCCTGTTTCGGTTCGCACGCGTCATCCCCCTGCACCAGCACAATTTTTTCGCCTTTGATGCCGCCGGCGGCATTGATATCAGCCACCGCCTGCGAGGCCCCTTTCCAGTACTGGGCGCCGTAGGTAGCGTTGGGGCCGGTGAAGGGCCCGGCGACGCCGATCTTCACGTCAGCCTGGGCGTAAAAGGCCATGCTCATACAACCTGCTATCACAACATGAAGCGTCATTGTTTTCAGTTTCAAAGACATTCGGATATTCCTCAGCGATTTAGAGCCTGGCGTCATGGAATGACGCAGAAAATATCACTTACCGTGTGGTGCCGACGCAGGCGCAGCGCCAGGACGGCCAGGGTGGAAGAAGCAAAAATCCCGCCAGGTAGAGAGGGCGCGCCGGAGAGCGGACGCCCCGGTCGGTGCGCACGCGACGGCAACCCGTGCCGCATCCGGCAAGGGCGCATTCCCTTTCAGGTCAGGAGATTGGTTGCCATCACGTGGCGAGCCGGACAACGCGGTATCCGTACCGGCCCGTGAGCTAAACATAGATGCAGTTAGCGCTCGCTGCGCGCCAGCGTGGTGCAAAAATGCGAATATGATCAACAGTGGTGATTATTTTGTTGCGGTAATGTGAAGATGATAACAGGAGAGCCCGTTAAGGGCTCCCCTGTGGCCCGGCGGCCGCTCAGAGTTGGCTGGTGAACGTTCGGGAGATCACATCCTGCTGCTGCTCGCGGGTCAGCGCGTTAAAGCGGACCGCATAGCCGGAGACCCTGATCGTCAGATTCGGATACTGCTCCGGATGTTCTATCGCATCGAGCAGCTTTTCCCGGTTCAGCACATTGACGTTGAGATGCTGTCCCCCCTCCACCGTCTCCTCGTGATGGAAGTAGCCGTCCAGCAGCCCCACCAGGTTATTTTCCTGCGCCGACGGCGCTTTGCCGAGGGCCGCCGGCACGATGGAGAAGGTGTACGAGATGCCATCTTTGGCGTAGGTAAACGGCAGTTTCGCCACCGAGGTCAGCGACGCCACCGCCCCTTTGCGATCGCGGCCATGCATCGGATTGGCCCCCGGGGCGAACGGCGTCCCCGCCCGACGTCCGTCCGGCGTGTTGCCGGTTTTCTGCCCGTACACCACGTTGGAGGTGATGGTCAGGATCGACTGGGTCGGCACCGCCTGGCGCCAGGTGGGCAGCGCCTGAATTTTGCGCATAAAGCGCTCCACCAGGTCGCAGGCGATGGCATCGACGCGATCGTCGTTGTTGCCATACTGCGGATAATCCCCCTCAATGACAAAGTCCACCGCCAGCCCGTGATGATCGCGTACCGGCTTCACCCGGGCGTACTTTATTGCCGACAGCGAATCCGCCGCCACCGACAGGCCGGCGATGCCGCAGGCCATCGTGCGGTAAACGTCGCGGTCGTGGAGGGCCATCAGCGCCGCCTCGTAGCTGTATTTATCATGCATGCAGTGGATGATGTTCAGCGCGCTGATGTACTGCACCGCCAGCCAGTCCATAAAGTGGTCGAGGCTGGCCATCACGGTGTCGTAGTCCAGCACCTCATCGCGCAGCGGCGCGGTTTTCGGCCCCACCTGGATCTTCAGTTTCTCATCCATCCCGCCGTTAATTGCGTAGAGCAACGTTTTGGCCAAATTGGCGCGGGCGCCGAAGAACTGCATCTGCTTGCCGATGACCATCGGGCTGACGCAGCAGGCGATGGCGTAGTCGTCGCTGTGGAAATCGCTGCGCATCAGATCGTCGTTCTCATACTGCAGCGACGAGGTGGCGATAGAGACCCGGGCGGCGTATTTTTTAAACGCCACCGGCAGCGCCTGCGACCAGAGCACGGTCAGGTTGGGCTCCGGCGCCGGGCCCATGGTGTGCAGGGTATGCAGATAGCGGAAGGTGGTTTTGCTGACCAGGGTGCGACCATCCAGCCCCATGCCGCCCAGCACTTCCGTCGCCCAGATGGGATCCCCGGAGAACAGCGAATCAAATTCCGGGGTGCGCAGGAAACGCACCATGCGGATCTTCATGATGAAGTGGTCAATCAGCTCCTGGGCCTGCTCCTCATTCAGTAAGCCGGCGCGCAGATCGCGTTCAATATAGATGTCGAGGAAGGTGGCCGTGCGCCCCAGCGACATGGCGCCGCCGTTCTGCGACTTCACTGCCGCCAGGTAGGCGAAGTAGAGCCACTGTACCGCCTCACGGGCAGTGCGCGCCGGGTGGGAAATATCGCAGCCGTAGCGGGCCGCCATCTCCTCCATCTGCAGCAGCGCGCGCCGCTGTTCGGCCAGCTCTTCGCGCAGGCGCAGGGTGGCCTCCAGCGCCTCGCCGCGTTCAAGGGCCGGCTGCAGGTCGGCAAACTGCAGCTCACGTTCGCGGACCAGAAAGCGAATGCCGTACAGCGCCACGCGGCGGTAATCGCCGATGATCCGTCCGCGACCGTAGCCGTCCGGCAGCCCGGTCAGCACCCCGGATTTACGGCAGCGCAGCATATCCGGGGAATAGACGTCAAAAACGCCCTGATTGTGGGTCTTGCGCAGCGCCGTAAACTGATACTCAAAGTCAGGATCCATTTCGCGACCATAGGCCTCGAAGGCGCTTTTGATCATATTGATGCCGCCAAAGGGATGCAGAGCGCGCTTCAGCGGCTGGTCCGTTTGCAGGCCGACGATCTTTTCCAGCGGCTGGTTGATATAGCCCGCCGCGTGGGCGGTGATGGAGGTAGCGACATTGGTGTCGAAATCCACCGGCGCATGGGTGGCGTTCTCGACGCGGATCCCGGCCATCACTTGCTCCCAGAGGGCGGTGGTGGCCGGCGTCGCGTCGGCGAGGAAAGACTCATCGCCCTCGTAAGGGGTGTAGTTATGCTGAATAAAGTCGCGAACGTTAATCTGCGTTTGCCACGCCGTACCGCGAAAGCCCTGCCAGGCGTCGGCGTATTGTGCGTCGTGGGTGTCGATATCTACTTTCATGAACATCGTCTCTCTACAGAATAAAAAAATCAGGCCAGCGCCGCCGCGGTGTGGATCTGGCCTAAGCGGATCGCATCGAGGGCAATCATGCGCTCTTCATTGGTGGGGATAACCGCACAGCGCACCCGGCTGCCGTCGGCGGAGATCAGACGCTCACCGTCCGAATTGGGCTGCTGGTTGCGGGCGGCGTCCATCTCAAGGCCAAAGACCGCCAGCCGCTCGCTTACCAGCCGGCGGATTAGCACCGAGTTTTCGCCAATCCCGCCGGTAAAAATAATGCCGTCGAGACGCTGCAGCGCGGCGGCGTGGCCGGCGATATGGCGGGCGATGCGATGGACGAAGGTTTTGATCGCCAGGCGGGCGCGGGCATGGCCCTCATGCCAGGCCTGCTCCAGCACCCGCAGGTCGGAGGAAAGGCCGGAGATCCCCAGCAGGCCGGAGGCGGTGTTGGCCACCCGCTCCAGGTCACTGAGGGTCTGCCGGGTTTCCGCGGCAATCCACGCCATGGCGCCGAAGTCGACATCGCCGCTGCGGGTGCCCATCATCAGCCCCTCCAGCGGCGTCATCCCCATCGAGGTGTCCACGCTGCGGCCGTTGCGCACCGCGCAGACCGAGGCGCCATTGCCCAGGTGGGCGATCACCAGACCGCTCTCCTGCTCCGGCAACCCGAGCAGCGCCAGGGCGCGCCGGGAGACATAGCGGTGCGAGGTGCCGTGGAAGCCATAGCGGCGCACCCCGAGATTCTGGTAATACTCCCACGGCAGACCATAGAGAAAAGCTTCCGGGGCCAGGGTCTGGTGAAAGCTGGTATCAAAGACCGCCACCTGCATCACCTCCGGGAACAGCCGCTGCGCCGAGGCGATGCCGCTGAGGCTGGCGTAGTTATGCAGGGGGGCCAGGGAGGACACCTGGCGAATATTGTCGATAACCTCCTCGCTGATAATGACCGACTCGGTGAAGAGGTCGCCGCCGTGGGCGACGCGGTGGCCAATCAGGGCCACGCTGCCGATGAGGTCGCGTTGGGCTAATGCCCCGGCAATCGCCTGGAGGGCGCCTTCGTAGCCGCGCGGCGCCAGCGCCACCGGTTTGCCGCCGTTAAGCGAGAGAGACGCCTGGTCTGCGTTGATGCCCTCGGCCACGCCGTTGAGCAGGCAGTCGCAGCTGGCGGCGTCCAGCACGGAAAATTTGATCGACGACGAGCCGCAGTTGATCACCAGAACTACCGGAAATTCAGTCATGTTGTACTCCGCGTGGCCTGAGCCGGATTAGAGCAGTTTGTAAACGATGTTAAGGATGGTCAGCAGACCAATAGCGGTCACAAAGAGGTTGTCGAGACGGCCACGGTATTTGGCCAGCGAAGGCGCTTTACGAATGGCGTACATCGGCAGCAGACACAGCAGCGAGGCGATAATCGGCGCGCCCATGGCCTCAATCAGGTCGAGGATATTGGGGTTGGCATACGCCACCACCCAGGTCGAGCCCATGATGAACACCATGCTCAGGGTATTGAGCTTGCCGCTGGAGACGCGGGTTTTATCCCCTTTATAGCCGAAGCGCAGGATCAGCCCGTTCAGCCCCTCGAGGGTGCCGAGATAGTGGCCGAAGAACGATTTGAAGATGGCCACCAGGGCGATAATCGACGCGCCATATTCCAGCAGGGTGGCAAAGGTGGATTTAGTGCCCGACATCGAGGCAAAGTGATTCGCCAGATAGGAGAGCACCGGGATATTCTGCGCCTTGGCGTCCGCCATATTCTGCGGCGAGAGGGTAAACAGGCAGCTGAAGGCGAAGAACATCACCACCGCCACCATCAGCATGCTGGCCCGGGAGATAATCTGCGAACATTTTTGTTCGGTGTACTCCCGGCCAAACTGCGCTTCATACTCTTCGCGTTTGGAGACCACAAACGAGGAGACGATCGGCGAGAAGTTGAAGGAGAACACCATAATGGAGATGCCCAGCCATACTGTCACCAGAATGCCGTCATGACCGGTTAAGGCGATATCGCTGAGGTTCACCTGGTCAATCACCGCGCTATTCCAGTAAGGGATCAGAGACAGGGAGATCACCACCAGGCTGGCGATAAACGGCCACACCAGATAGCTCATCACCTTGACCATCAGGTCTTTACCAAACCAGATCACAAACGCCATCAGCAGCAGCAGGAGCAGCGCCACCACCCCGCGGTTGAGGGCCGGCATCTGTAGCTGGTTCTCCCAGAAGGTCATGAAGGTATTGGTGATCGTGACGCCATAAATCCACAGCAGCGGGCAGATGGCGAAGAAGTACAGAAAGGTGATCACCACCCCGCCGGTTTTGCCAAAATGCTCTTCCACCGTTTCGGTGATATTGCCGGAGGGGTTAGCCCCCGACAGGCACAGCCGCGCCAGCGCCCGATGGCAATAGAAGGCAATGGGATAGGCCAGCACCAGCATCACCAGGATCGGGATCAGCCCGCCGAAGCCGGCGCGGATGGGGAAAAACAGTACCCCGGCGCCGATAGCGGTGCCAAACAGGCCCAGGGTCCAGGTGGTGTCAGATTTACGCCAGGACGAAAGGCTTGTCTGGCTGGATGCAATGCTCTCAGTCGTACTCATATCCTGTCCTCACTTCTGTATTGAATTAAGCGTCAACAAAACCCGTAATTTGCGAGACCCGCGAGAGATCGATATTGCCGCCGGAAATCAGGCTGACCGTTTTGCGGTTCTGGATATAGCTGTCTAATTTGCCGCTTAATAACGCGGCGCAGGCCAAGGCCCCGGCCCCTTCGGTGATCACTTTATTGCGCTGAATTAAGGCGACCATGCTCTGGCGAATGTCGTCCTCACTGACGAGGACGATGTCATCCACCAGCTGGCGGGCGATTTCATAGGTCAGTTTCCCCGGGCGGGCGACATCGCAGCCATCGGCTAAAGTGCCGGCGTGGCGATGGCTGGTGATCTCTCCGGCGTACCAGGAGGCGGCCATACCGTGAACATTCTCCGACTGTACGCCGATAATACGGATCGTCGGGTTAATGGATTTAATCGCAATCGCGATGCCGGCAATTAAGCCACCGCCGCCAATCGGCACGATGACATTATCCACGTCATACAGATCTTCTAATATTTCGAGACCGATGGTGCCCTGCCCGGCAATAACCTGCGGGTCGTCATAGGGGGGAATAAAAATACGGCCTTCAAGTTCAACAATATCGCTGGCTTTGGCGAGGGTATCGTTAAAATTATCGCCATGCAGCACCACCTCCGCCGAATAATCGCAGGTGGCGGCGACTTTCGATTTCGGCGCCCCTTTCGGCATCACCACTTTCCCGTCAATGCCGAGCATGGCGCAGGAGAGCGAGACGCCCTGGGCGTGGTTGCCCGCTGAGCAGGCCACCACCCCTTTGCGTTTTTCCGCCGCGGTTAACCCGCTGAGCTTATTAAAGGCGCCGCGAATTTTAAATGAGCCCGTGCGCTGCATATTTTCGAATTTAAGAAATATTTCCCCCTTGCAGCGTTCGCTAAAATAATTCGAGCGCGGCATACCCGTTTTATATATCTTTCCTGCCAGGCGTTGTTTCGCTTCGAGAATATCGTTAATCGATACCGGAAGATCGTAGGTAATATGCATGATGGCCTCTGTTTCTTAAGATAAAGTCAATAACCGGGCGTCATCCTGCTGATAACAGCGAGGATGGGTGTTGGGTTATTTAATAACTATCAGTCAGGCAATTTCTATTGGCTGCCAGTGGCGGTTGCCCTGCCCCGATGAATACTGTTTCGCCATCTCCACCAGCGACGCCGCCGCGGTTTTCAGCCGGTAATTTTTCGACCACACCGCCGCATAGCGCGCCACCGGCAAGGCCTCTTTAATGGGGATGGTGACAAACTGGCTCGAGCCGAACGGCGTGGTCATGTCGCAGGGAATGACCGTCAGAAAATCGGCATTGAGCACCAGGTTATAGATCGTCACCACCGAATCGGTATTGACGATATTTTCGCGGCGGATGCCGCTGCGCTGCAGGGTGGTCAGCAGTTCGCTGTAGTAACCCATATTGGTCTCCGGCAGCACCCACTGCTCGTGCTGGAGCGAGGCCAGGCGGACGGTGCCGTTGCCGATCCGCGCCCGGTTCGCCACCAACACAAACTCAGACTCAAACAGCGGCTCGACGTGCAGGTCCTGCAGCTTCATCTCATCGCTCAGCGTCCCGATGGCGAAGTCGAGGCGGCCGTCGCGGATTGCCGGCAAAAAGGCGGAGAGCTGCGCCTCATACATTGAGACCCGCGCCTTGGGGAAGGTCATTTTGAACTGATGCACCATCTCCGACATAAAGGTAAACCCCACCAGCGAGGGGAAACCAAAGGAGACATCCACTACCGTGCTGTTGGTCAGGGCATTCATTTCATTGACCATATTTTTCATTTCACGGGTGATTGTCTCTGACCAGTTAAGAAATACCTGCCCGGCCTCGGTGAGCGAGACGCCGGTATTTCGCCGAACGATTAACTCGCTGCCAAAATAGCTTTCCATGTCGCCAATGATTTTACTGACCGCCGGCTGAGTGAGTCCTAACGCTTTTGCTCCAGCCCCGATTGACCCGCTGCGGATCACTTCCTGGAAAACCACCAGATGCTGAGTTTTAGGCAGAGAAAAAGTATTCATCACGTCTCGCTTTCATTCCTTTGTTGACGGCGGAAAGTGTAACAAATCGCGATCACCGGGTTATGTGAGAGCTCTCACAAAGGCTCCGCCGCGGCGGATGAGCAAGAGTCACAAGTCAGAATAAATAAATTAAAATCAATACATTAAAAGCATCATGAACGCTATTTGCACGCCTTTTGTCGTGACCGAATGCGGGGATAAAAATAATTGATGGCAATAACATCGATGGCAGAATGGCGATAAAAAATACGCCTTTTGCACGCTATTTAACCAACGCTGTCAGGGTGAGAAGAGAGCCGAAAATTAAATTAATGCTGTAAAGAATAAAAAGCAGACGTAATCAACGCCCTTATTTAACGACAAGTCGGTTTGGCATCACATTTTATCTGCGGCGGGCGGGAAAAGGGCACAGGCATTATTTACATCAAAGAAACATTATATTCACAATTTAGTTTTTCTTGTGCGGCGGACGGTACGGCTTTTTCCGCCCTATCGCAGGCGGTCATACTTTGATTAAAATCAACCCTGGTAATTTATTTTTTACGGTGGCCGCTTGAGAGTCATTTGTGTTGCCGATCACAAATCCATAAAACAACCTTCCGGCTTTTCTTCCACCGCAACTGATTAACCAGCTTTTCACTATGCAAATGCAAATAACGTATTTGCCCTCCCCGCAGGCGCTCTGTAGTTTGAGCCAGGATCCCGGCGCTACTTTATCCGGGTCAGGACTTTATTATTCAGAGTGTTGAATTCCACCATGATTAAATTAACGCATCTTTGCAAAACCTACCCAGGCAGCGCCCAGCCGGCCATTCGCAACCTCAGTCTGGATATTGATCATGGCGAATTCTGCACCTTCGTCGGCCCGAGCGGCTGCGGAAAAACGACTATCCTGCGCATGATTAACCAGCTGGATATTCCCGACAGCGGCGACGTCTATATTCAGGGCGTCCGCCTCGCTGACGCTGATATTATCCAGGTCCGCCGCCAGATCGGCTTCGTGATGCAAAGCGCCGCGCTCTTTCCCCATCGTACCGTGGCGCAAAATATCGCCACCGTACCGCGGCTGGCGGGCTGGAGCAAAGCGCGGATCCGCGCGCGCATTGACGAACTGGTGGCGCTGATGTCGCTCGACAGCCATCTGCTGCACCGCTATCCGCATCAGCTCTCCGGCGGCCAGCAGGGACGCGTAGCCATCGCCCGCGCCATCGCCGCCGATCCGCCGATTTTACTGATGGATGAGCCCTTCGCCGCCATCGACCCGGTGGTCCGTGAACGCCTCCAGGACGAGCTGTTGCTGTTGCAGCAGCGGCTGCAGAAAACCATTGTACTGGTGACCCACGACATCAATGAAGCGATCCGTCTCGGCGATAAAATCGCCATTTTCCAGGAAGGCGGCGTGCTGGCGCAGTTTGATACCCCCGACCGTATTCTGGCCCACCCGGCAAGCGAGTTCGTGCGCCGCTTTATTGGTCCGGAACCCAATCTGAAGCGGCTGGGCATGATACAGGTCGGCCAGCTGCCGCGTCACGATGTCCCCCTGCTCGACGAAGCGCTAACGCCGATCGCCAGCGCCCATCCACCGCTGGCCAGCCCGCTGCGCCTGGTGCTTGACCGCCAGCGACGCCCGCTGCACTGGTTTGATCCGCTGCGGGGTCTCACCCTGCCGGTGGAGCGCCCGCTCGCCAGCAGCCACAGCCTGCGTTTTGCCTATAGCGCGCTGCTCGACGTGGCGACCGGCGTGCTGGTGCATGTGGATGGCGAAGGACAATACCAGGGGGCGGTGTCTCACGCCCTGCTGCAGCAAGTGCTCGACGGCGCGGTGGGAGTGAGACCTCATGATTGACTGGGGCTGGGTTATCGATAACCGCGCGATGATCGGCGATCTCCTCTGGCAGCATGCGCGGATGGTCCTGCTGGCGCTACTTTTCGGCTCCCTGCTCACCGGCGGCCTGTTAGCCATTACCCTGCGCTGGCCCGCGACGGCGCAGCCGCTCATCACCCTTTGCGGCGTGCTGTTTACCATTCCCTCGCTGGCGCTATTTATTTTATTGCTGCCGTTTACCGGGCTGTCGCTGACTACCTCGCTGATTGGCCTGACGCTGTACTCGTTGCTGATCCTGTTGCGCAACATGCTGGCCGGCATAGAAAAGCTGCCACAGGCGGCGCTGGAGTCGGCGCGGGCGCTCGGCTACACCCGGGGATTCCGCTTCTTCGATATCGAGCTGTGGCTGCTGCTGCCCTCCTTGTTTGCCGGGCTGCGCATTGCCTCGGTAACGCTGGTCGGCCTGGTCACCGTCACCGCGCTGATCGGCCAGGGCGGGCTGGGACAGCTGCTGCTGGCGGGTTTTAATCAGGACTTTCTGACGCCGATTATCGTCAGCCTGGTCCTGAGCCTGCTGCTGTCGCTGGTCTTTGACGGGCTGATCGCCCGTCTCGGCGACTGGCTAACGCCGTGGACGAAATGATGACACTGCTTCTCGCCACCTTTCACTGGTTGACCCAGCCGGAGCACTGGCTGGGCGACGAGGGCATCCTGCTGCGCCTGGGCCAACACCTTTATTACGTGCTGGTCAGCATGGCCGTGGCCTGCGCCATTGCCCTGCCGCTTGGTATCGCCCTGGGCTACTGGCGCAAAGGCGCCTTCGTGGTGATCAACCTGTTTAATCTTGGCCGCGCCATCCCTTCGTTAGGGCTGATTTTATTATGCATCATCGTTTTTGGCTTTAACGATATCCCGGTGCTGGCGGCGCTTATCGCGCTTTCTATTCCGCCGATTCTCACTAACACCTGGGTGGGGATTTATCACGCCGACCGCCCGCTGTGCGATGCGGCCATCGCGCTGGGCATGACCCCCTGGCAAAGCCTGTGGCAGGTGCGGATCCCGCTGGCGGCGCCGCTGATCCTCGCCGGAGTGCGCACCGCGCTGGTTCAGCTTATCGCCACGGCGGTGGTCGCAGCCTATGCCGGTCTGGGCGGGTTGGGACGATTTCTGATCGACGGACTCGGGCAACGGGATATCCCGCAGGTGATCGGCGGCTCGCTGGTGGTTTCCCTGCTGGCGATAGGCGGCGAACTGCTTTTCGCCCGCTGCGCCGGCCGCCTGGTTCATCGCCGTATTGCCGCGCCTTATTAGCGTGACACTGACATGACCCCAGCGCCTGGCGCTGATTAACCTGAAAATAAAAGAGGTATTATGAAGCAATTATTTGGCAAGGCCGTCACCGCCCGTCGATTTCGTCTCTCGTTGCTGGCCGCCGGGCTGTTCAGCCTGAGCGTTTACACCTATGCCGCCAGCGTCACGGTGGGCGGGGCCAACTTTACCGAAAGTTCCATTCTCGCCAACATCTACGCCAGCGCGCTAAAGAAAAATCATATCGAGGCCAACACCCGTCTCAACCTCGGCAACCGGGAAATTATTATTCCGGCGCTGCAGAGCGGTGAGATCGATATCGTTCCGGAATATCTTGGCGCCCTGCTCAATTTCTATAACGGCAAAACCGAGGCCACCAGCCAGCAGGACGTCAGCGCTGAGTTGGCTCAGGTCCTGCCTGCCGATTTCACTCTGTTGAACCCGGCTCCGGCCACCTCGATCACCGCCTGGGCGGTACGTGCCGAGACCGCGGAGAAATACCATCTGCGCACCCTCTCCGACCTGAAGCCCGTCGCCCCGCAGCTGGTGATCGGCGGACCGCCGGAGCTGGCGGTACGCGCCCTGGGCCTGCCGGGGCTGAAACGCGTCTATGGTCTTGAGTTCAAAGCGGTGAAATCGCTGGACATGGGCGGGCCGCTGACCCGGCTGGCGCTCAATTCGGGCAAAATCGATGTCGCGACGGTCGTCTCCACCCAGGGCAATCTGGCGAAGGAGAAATGGGTGGTTCTGGAAGATGATAAACATGAGCAACCGAGTCAGAACGTGGTGCCGCTGGTGCGCAAAGCCAGTCTGACGCCGGAGATCGGCGCCGTGCTCAATGAGGTCTCCGGCAAACTGGACAATGCCACGCTGATTGCCCTCAACCAGCAGGTAGATCTTCAGCATAAAGATCCAGCGGCCGTCGCCGACCAGTGGGTTAATGCCAACCTATCCCAACACTGACCTTCACTCCGCCACGGATGGCGTTCAGCCGCGAGTCCACGCTATGTCTACCCGACACATGATCCTGAACCTGTTCTTTTATAACCCACAGGGGGATTACCGTTTCTCCTGGCGTCACCCTGACGCGCCTGAAGCGGACATATTTACCCTCAACTATTACGCCAGTCTGGCGCGCAAGGCCGAAGCGGCGACCCTCGACGCTATCTTTGTCGCCGACCATATCGCGGTGTGGGATACGGTGCCCAGCGGCCTGACCCACTACGCCAACGCCCGGCTTGAACCCCTGACGCTGCTCTCCGCCCTCGCCGCGGTGACGGAGCATATCGGCCTGATGGCCACCGCGTCCACCTCCTATAACGAACCCTATAACCTGGCTCGCTACTTTGCCTCGCTGGATTTGCTCAGCAATGGCCGGGCAAGCTGGAATGTGGTCACGTCGTGGCTGGAAGAAGAAGCAGCAAACTTCGGTCTGGAGCAGCTTCCCCGCCACGGCACGCGCTACCAGCGGGCCAATGAATTCATCGACGTGGTCACTCGCCTGTGGGATTCCTGGGAAGATGGCGCGGCGATCTTCGATAAAGCGCGCGGATTATTTGCCGATGCCGATAAGGTGCATCATCTCGAGTATCAGGGCGAGTACTTTCGCGTGCGCGGCCCGCTCAACGTCCCTCGCCCGCCGCAGGGCCATCCACTGCTGGTGCAGGCCGGCTCTTCGGAAGCAGGGAAAGCGCTGGCCGCCGCCTGGTCCGATATGCACTTCGTGTTTATTCACTCGATCGCCGAGGGGCTGGCCTATCGCGAAGAGATGAATCAACGGCTGCGCCAGCACGGGCGCGATCCGGCCCATTTCAAAATCATCGCCGGGGTCCTGCCGGTGGTGGTGAACTCCGACGAGGAGAAGGCGGCCCGCCAGCAGCTTAACGAACAGCTGATGAGCGACCAGATGGCTATCGATCTGCTCTCCTCTTATCTTCGAATGGATCTCAGCGCCCTGCCGAGGGACCAGCCCCTGCCGCCGCTCCCTGATGAAGAGAGCTTTGACGGCATCCGTACCGCGCTGAAGCTTATCCGCCAGTACGATCCGCGGCTCACTCTGCTGGAGTTGGGGAAGTTGTTATTACAGAGTTCTGATAGCTGGCTGCTGCTGGGCAGCGCCGAGGAGATTGCCGCCACCTTAACGGAGACCTGGCAGGCGGGCGCCGCCGATGGGTTCAACCTGATGTTCCCGCTGCTGCCGGGAGACTTTGACCGCTTTGTTGACCAGGTGGTGCCGCTTCTGCAGCGTAACGGCGTCATGCGTGACCGCTATCCGCCCGGCACCCTGCGTGAAAAGCTCGGTCTGCCGGCGGTGGCAAACCGCTTCACCGCCCCTTCCCGCCCCGCGTTACCGCCGACGCCGTAGTCTGCCATGACCCGCCCCGGCGCAGATCGCTGGCCGGGGCATTTTACCTATAGCTGGCTGACTCCCTGCGCCGCGGCCTCATCCCGCCACGCCAGCAGCGGAGCATAGGCCTCCCGCGACATATCGCTATAGCCGCAGATCAGCAAGGCGTCGCACAGGGAACGATAGCGCGCATCGCTCACTAACTGCTGGAGCGCCTCGCGCAGGCTGTTCAGCGTCGAAGCCGGGGTGGCGCTGGCAGTGATCAGCGGCAGCCCTGGCGCGTCCGGGCTCCAGCCGATCGCCACCAGTCCTGCCAGGGCCTGCGGCTGATGTCGCTGCAGCAGAGCGTAGGTCACACAGTCGATGGCGGCGATATCGGCGTTTTCCTGCTGCAGCTCGCGCAGCGATTGCCGATGGCTGCCGCTAAACACCACAGCCGAAAAAAATCGCCCCTCCCGCGAGAGCGGCGCGACCATTTTGCGCAGCACGTTGTAGCCGGACTGCGAGTGCTCGGCATTGCACACGGCCCGGCGGCCAAAAAAGTCCGCCAGCATCCGGTGACTATCCGCTTCGCGGACCACCAGCAGGCTGCGGTAGCGGCGCCCTTCGCAACCGGGCGCGGCGTAGTGGAAGCAGCCCACCGTCTGCACCTCCGGCAGCTGGGTCACCAGCGGATAGCCACAGGTCTGACTCAGCAACAGCCTCGGCTGACGCCAGTGGGCCAGCAGATCCTCGGGGTCATCCGCCGGCGGGTCCCCCGCCACCATCACGCCGCGTTCGGCCAGCAGCGACTGTACCGCCTGCCACAGAGCCTGGGTCTGTTGACGGTGGATGGCATACATCGGAAAGGTCATGCGTTCAGCCATGTTCTCCTCCCGCCTGCGCCTGCTCGCCAAAGCCCGGATGGGCGTTCACCGCCACCGCCCGGCGGCTAAAATGGCGTCGCCACTCACCGTACCCACGCACCAGGAACCCCTGATTACGCTGCAGATAGGCCGTCTGGCGATGCAGATACAGCTGACGTAAAGCGTACCAGGGAACCCCTGGCAGGTCATGATGCACCGCATGGTAGTTGAGATTGAGGAACAGCACTCGCCAGGGGAGCCCGGCCTCGTTGATCACCGAGCGGGCCAGCGGGTCATCCGCGGCCCGGTGTTCGAGAAAAGAGCGCACTTTGGTCAGGGCCAGCGCCGGGTAGCTCACCGCCAGCACAAACCACAGCGGGGATAAACCCTGCGCCGCCATCCAGGCCAGCAGGCCCGTCAGCAGCAACAGATGCAGGCTCCACATGGCGATGGCGCGGTGGTCGCCCTCGCGGAAAGCCCGCAGCGCGCTGCGCAGGGTGTGAACGATATCCATCAGCGGCGCCAGCAGCAGACGCCCCCAGAAGGTATTGCGCAGGTGGATAAGGCGGCGCTGCCAGGCTGAGAAGCGCTGCCAGCTTTCCGCGGTCACGTAGTACGATTTGGGATCATCCTCGGGGTGCGTCAGCAGATGGTTGCGATGGTGCGCCAGATGGCTGTCGCGATAGACGCCATAGGGATACCAGACCGCCAGCGGTAGCGTCCCCAGCAGCTGGTTAAACCATGCCAGCCGGGTGGGATGCCCATGGATCAGCTCATGCTGTAAGGACATATACCAGGCGGTAAACCAGATCAGCAGCAGCGTGGCCGGAAACAGGCCCAGCGTCCGCCAGCCCGCCACGCAGGCAAACCAGCCGCCGTAAACCGTCACCAACAGCAGCCAGGTCGGCAGCTCGCTGCGCCACAGCCAGCTGCGCGCCAGCTGGCGGATCAGGATGCGCTGTTGGTCATCCACATAGACAGCCGTCTTCTTTTCCGTCACTTCCGATACCTTGCCGTGTTGCCTCATTCCCTCCGAAGATGTGAGATAACACGTTAAATAACAAAGTATTTAATTTACTTAGCTTTGCCAAAAAGCGCGTTTGTATTGAGCACGGCAAAAAATACCGTCCATGGCGCAACAGGCTGGCGGCGTTTAAACAGATCCATTGCCCGGCGGCGCTGCGCTTGCCGGGCCTACGGGATGCCCCCCCGGTCCATCCAGGCCGGTGCAGGCGCAGCCCCGCCGGACAAAAACAGTAGAGTCGCTTTTGTGCCGGGCGGCGACGGCACCTTGCCCTGCCGACGATCCGTGCGACCTGTCGTTAATTAATTCACCATTCTTGTTGAAACTCGCTGTTGGCAGCCTCGACACCGCTGTAACTTTACCGCCAGGTCGAGGACACTTAAGGGCTCCATTGCCTTATCCATCTTCGCGTCGAGGTTAGTTGTAGCGCATCAAAGAAACTACTCCTCTTCCCGCTCTGCTGGCGTCCAGGCCGGCAGAGTCTGGAAGGTGTGCAACAGCCCCTCGGACCACGCCTTGCGGATGCGGTTGAAGTAGGGATCGCTGTCGGTGATGCGATGCTGCCCGGCGCTGCTCAGGCTGCCGCTGCGGTAGAGCAGCGTATCCAGCGGCAGGCCAACGGACAGATTACTGCGCAGCGTCGAGTCAATGGAGATCAAGGCGCAGCACATCGCCTGCTCCAGCGGCGTATCGATGGTCAGCACCCGATCGATGATCGGCTTGCCGTACTTGCTTTCGCCAATCTGGAAATAAGGCGTGTCGCGGGTGGCTTCAATAAAGTTGCCCTCCGGATAAATATGGAACAGACGATGGGTTTCGCCGGCGATCTGGCCGCCAAGCAACAGGTTGCAGTTGAAGTTGGTGTTACTGCAGTTTTGCTGGTTGCTGCTGTCGCGCTGGATCACCTCCAGCAGCGTTTTACCGATCAGCATTGCGGCGTCGTAGAGGGAAGTCACCTGCATCAGGTTCGGCTCCTGCTGGGTACGGATCCGCGCGCTGAGCAGGCTTATCACGCTCTGGGTGGTGGCCAGGTTGCCGGCGGATTGCAGCACCAGCACCCGTTCCCCTTCCTGATGGAAAACGTGCAGCTTTTTAAAAGTGGCAATATGGTCGACGCCCGCGTTGGTGCGGGAGTCGGAAGCAAACACCAGTCCATCCGCCAGGCACATGGCCACACAGTAGGTCATTGCGGTTATTCCCGTATTATTGCTGCTGCGCCTGCTGGCTGTGTTCGCGCACTTCAGCGTTGGTTAACATAATCTCCCCGCCGCCGCCCAACCGGGTGCCCCGTACCGGGCAGGCGTCGAGATAATCCAGCCCGGTCGCCAGCCGCAGATGCTGATTCAGGCGACGGGTATTATTGGTGATATCAAACGACAGCCAACGGCCGTCGAGCCACACTTCCGCCCAGGCATGCATCGCGACATGCTGGGCGTTATCGCTGTAGACATAGCCGCTGACGTAGCGCGCCGGGATCTCCAGCGCCCGGCAGCAGGCGAGAAAAACATGGGTATGATCCTGGCACACGCCCTTCGCCCGGGCGAAGGCGTCGGCAGCGGAGTCCTGGACCTGGGTCGCGCCGGGGGAGTATGGCATTCTTAACAGCAGATCCGCCATCAGTTGATTCAAACTCTCTTCCGCCGCATCGGGACGATAGAGGCGCTGGGCGAACTCACGGATCGCCGTATCGGCGCGGGTCAGCGGCGTACTGCGCAGAAAAACCAGCGGCGACAGCAGCTCGGCCTCTTCATCACACGTCTCTTCCCCCTCGTCGGCGATATCGACAATCCCGCTGGCGCGGATGGTGATCTCTTTATGCGGGTTATCCAGCGTCAGCACATGCAGCACATTACCCCAGCCGTCGGTAGTGGTCACCGCCGCGCCGTCCGGCAGGGTCAGCGTCCAGGCGGTGATCGTCTGCCGTCCGGTGCTGCGCGGGGTCAGGCGCAGATACTGGGTGGAAAACTTCACTTCTTCATCGTAGCCATAGCGGGTGAGATGATCGATGACCAGTTTCATAAGGCCTCCAGATAGGTTTGTCTGATGCTGTCGGACAGGGCGTTAATTCTCGCCAGCAGTCCGTTAAGCGTGGTCTGCAGGTCCGCCTGCGCCAGGTCGTCACGGGTGCTGAAGCGCAGGTCAACGTTGAGCTGATGGGCGAGGCGCAGCGGCTGATAAGAGCGATCGTTGGCGATCTTCTCCAGTTCGCCCACCAGGTCGGCAATGCTGGCGCGCAGCGAACGTGGAATATCGTTACGCAGGATCAGCAGCTCCATCACCGTTTCGCGACTGACCGGCTGGCGGTAGAGGCTGTTGTAAGCTTCGCGGGCGCTGACCGCATTGAGCAGGGTATCCAGCCGGTAGTATTCGCGCACCGGGTCCGGATCGTTGGTCAGCTGTTGATCCTTAATTAGCAGCAGCTGGGTGGTGGCGAACGCGCGCTCGATCAGCGTGCCGATACCGATAAAACTCAGGGCGTCGTTGCGCAGCAGCGTGCCTATCACCGCTCCGCGAAACAGATGCACCCGCTCTTTCACCCACTCGAAAAAGCCGTCGCTCCCCAGTTCGCCCAGCCCCTGCTGGCGGAGGGTCCGCAGTTCGATGCGGGTGGCATTGATGCTCTCCCACACTTCGGCCGACAGACTGCCGCGCACCGCGTGCGCGTTGTTCCACGCCATCTCCACGCAGCTGTAAATACTGCAGGGGTTGTTGCCATCGAGGGCAAAAAAGTTGAGCAGATTGCTCATGGTAAAGCGGGCATGGCGCGCCTGAAACAGCTCGTGGGTCATTGACAAATTCAGCGGTAGCGCCAGATCCCGCGACTGCTGGCTGTGGCGGGGGATCATTGATAATTTCCAGGTCACGTCCAGCACCCGGGCGTAGCTCTCCGCCCGCTCAAGGTAGCGGGCCATCCAGAACAGTTCACTCGCCGTACGACTTAGCATGATGCGTCATCCTCCATCACCCAGGTATCCTTGGTTCCGCCGCCCTGCGACGAGTTGACCACCAGCGACCCTTCGGTCAGCGCCACGCGGGTCAGGCCGCCGGGCACCAGCCGCATCTCCTGTCCGGAAAGCACATAGGGGCGTAAATCGATATGCCGTGGCGACAGCCCTTCATCAACGAAGGTTGGGCAGGTCGACAGCGCAAGGGTATCCTGGGCGATATAGTTGGCCGGATTGGCCAGAAGGCGCTGGCGGAAGGCCTCCCTCTCCTCTTTGGTGGAACGCGGGCCGACCAGCATGCCGTAGCCCCCGGCGCCATGGACCTCCTTGACCACCATCAGCTCCAGATTGCTCAGCACGTAGCGCAGATCCTCCGCTTTCCGACACTGCCAGGTGGGGATATTGCTGAGGATCGGCTGTTCGCCGAGGTAAAAGCGGATCATCTCCGGGACGTACGGATAGATCGATTTGTCGTCAGCCACCCCGGTGCCGATGGCGTTGGCCAGCACTACGCCGCCGGCGCGATAGACGGACAGCAGCCCCGGGACGCCGAGCATCGAATCGGCGCGGAAGGCCAGCGGGTCGAGCCAGGCGTCGTCGATGCGGCGATAAATCACATCCACCCGCCGCGGCCCCTCGGTGGTGCGCATATACACCGCGCCGTTTTTAATAAACAGATCGGCGCTTTCCACCAGCTCGACCCCCATCTGCTGCGCCAGGAAGCTGTGCTCGAAGTAGGCGCTGTTGAAGCGACCCGGGGTCATCACCACGACACAGGGATCATCCACCAGCGAACTTTCGCGCAGGGTCTGCAGGAGGTAGCTCGGGTAGCGCTCCACCGGCGCAATGTGATGCTGCTCGAACATCTCCGGATAGAGGCGCATCATCATCTTACGGTTTTCGAGCATGTAGGAGACGCCGGACGGCGTGCGCAGATTATCCTCCAGCACGTAATACTGACCGTCGTTATTGCGCACCATATCGACGCCGGTGATATGGGCATAGGTGTTATTTGGCAGGTTGATGCCCTGCATGCACGGTTGATACTGCTCGTTGGCCAGCACCTGCTCGGCCGGTATCAGCCCCGCACGCAGGATATTCTGTTCATGATAGATGTCATAGAGGAAAGCGTTCAGCGCTTTCACCCGCTGGCGAATGCCGCGGTCAATGCGCTGCCACTCCCCGGCGGGTATGATCCGCGGCACGCTATCAAACGGGATCAGCCGCTCGGTTCCCTCATCCTCGCCGTACACGTTAAAGGTGATGCCGATACGGTGAAAAAGCAGTTCCGCTTGCGCTTTTTTCTGCCGGATAGAGAATTGATCGGTGTTGCGAAACCATTGCCACCAGGCATTATAGTGCGGCCGCTGCTCACCCTGGGCGGTCAGCATCTCGTCATAATAATGCCCGTCAGGAAGCGTTATTTTTATCATGGCCGTCTCCTCCGGTTGTACTCACTTTGTGGTAATCCCGATAAGAGATAAGCATTAATTATGCCAGGTCACACAGCGCGTCGGCGCAGCGTTACGCTGTGAGGCTATGGCTTTGAGTTGATTAAAAAACAACCAGACACTTTGCTTATTTGTGGGCGGTTTTTAGCGTTAAACGCACCAGTTTGGGGCAAGTGGATTCACGGGACGCTGAGGCTTCGCGAGCCACGCCGCGTAGCGACAGGCGGCTGAATAGCACAGAGCCTGCGCTGTGCAGGCTCTGTGTTGCTCAGAAGAAATACTTGAAGCGCAGCCGGCCGCCATAGCGGGAGTCTTCCTGGCCGTCGCCGTTGTTTGGGTTGGATTCAATCCATGATGCGTAGGCCCCAAGATAGATGTTGAAGTTCTTCATATTCATTACGTTCGGAAACAGGTACGACGCATGGATTGTGTGGATATCATAGTTGCCCGGATCGGCGATCCAGCAATTATCGTCGCAGTTAGCGATAAAATCAGCGGTGTTAAAGCTGTCGATTTTGTTATGCGCGTAAATGTAGCCCTGCTCAAAACCGTGCCACAGGGAGTTAACGCCCGCGGTAAAGTCAGTCTCATCTTCGGCATCCATATAAGCGACGTTAAGGTTGGTCACCACGCCGTCCTGCGGATCGGTTTTTTGCCCATTCCACGTCATCGTATAGCCATAGCCGGTACGGCTGGACTGGTCGACCCAGCGTCCTTTCGCATCGTGATAGCCATAGGCGTTATTTACCACGTTGCTTTCCATGGCGATGGCAGTGGAGAAGCGCCCGCTGTTCCACGCGATAACCGGGCGCAAATAGGCCACATTTTTCTCATTTTCCAGTGCGGTGCCATGATACTGCTGGTCCTGGAATAGCGTGCTGCCGTTCTCCAGCAGGGTATTCAGTTCGAAATACCAGTTATCAAGGGTTTTGCTCATCAGGAAGTTGCCGCCGCTGTTGCTCCGACCGCGCCCTTCCTTCATCATGTAAATATAGCCGTAGCCGTCACTGTACAGATCGTTGGCGGTGTTCCCGGAGTATTCCACGAACGTATCCTGATTCAACGGGAACATATCGTAGGCTTCGAAACGACCAACCTTCACCTTCCAGTCGTTCTCCTGGCCAAAAAAGAATACCGCATCATCAAGATTCATTTTGCCGTTCAGGTCGGCCAGCGGCTGGACGGAAAAACCGGCAAAACGGCCATTATCCATTTTGCGCATGCCGTCAAAACCTAACAGCAGGCGGCCATTAATATCCCAGCGTTCATTATTGCCCGGCGCCCAGTCTTTATTTGCCGTGGTTTTTACCGAAGTCAGGCTCCCGCTGCTGCTGGCGCCATCCATGTTAAATTCGACATCACCATAAAATTTGATATCCCCATAGCCGGACAGCGTTAGTGTTGTCGGCTCCGCGCCCGGTGCGACGGGCTCGGCGGACTCCACTTTGACAGTTGGCGTGCTTTTCGCCACCACGCTCTGCTGTCGGGTTAAGGTCTGGATTTTCGCTTCCGCATCGGCCGCTCGTTGCTCAGCATTTATTACGCGCTGTTCCAGCTGCGCTAAACGTTTTTCAATATCCGTCGGGTGATTATTCGCCGCGGCCCAAAGGCTAGAGGAGAACAGGCCACTCATAATCAGAGCCATATAGTTTACTTTCATTATTAACATCCCTAATTACATTGTTATATGTTTCATCCAGGGTATAGCCGGGCTATCCAGGGAATTACCTGCATAGCCCTCTTAATACAGCGTGGAATATTCAGGATTCGGCGAAAGTGCCGTGTTTTAAATCATCAACGATGCCGTTCATTCTGTTTTCCGTTAAGCCGTAGAATTTAATCGAGACGGCGGTAAGCACATAAAACACGGAAGGGACCAGAGTAAACAACAGCACCACGCCCTGCACCGCTGAAGCCGACTGCACCGTGGTGTTAGCGGCGTAATGGAAATAGGCCAATATCCAGCCGAGGATGGCCCCGCCGACGGCGACGCCCAGCTTGATGACAAAGATATTTGCTGCGACATTCATACCGGTAATACGCCGCTGGGTTTTCCATTCGCCATAGTTATTCACGTCGGTAATCATCGACCACTGCAACGCGCCGTTGCCGCCCTGAATGATAGAAATCAGAATATGCACGCCGAGCACCGCAATCCAATATTGTACCGGGACGATAAAGCAGACCACGCCCAGCGCGGCGGTGAGAAGATTAATCCAGAAAGAGAATCGGACCTTACAAAAGCGCGTCCCGAAGGGTTTGGCCAGCACCGAACCCAGCATGGAGGCAAACATACCGCCGAGCATGAATATGGTAATCACGTCGGCGCCTTTATGCAGGACGCTGTTAACATAATAGACGACGGCGCCACCGCGAATTACCACGGCGATCAGCATCATAAAATTGTAAACGGAAAGAATACGCCACTGATCGTTACGAAATAGTATTTTCACGTCCCGCGCGATGTTCAGGTTCTGTTCTTTAATCGGCTGCACGCGTTCTTTAGTCGTGGCGAAACAGGTGATAAACATCAGGCAGCCGATAACGCCAAACAGGGCCATCGAGACCTGAATACCGGTCGCGCGATCGCCGGGATAGAGAAAATCAGCCAGCGGTAAAATAAAGGCAGTACCGAGCGCGCCGCCGATTGGAGTGATAGCAAAACGCCAGGACTGCAGCGAGAGGCTTTCGCGCGGATCGGAGG
This sequence comes from Klebsiella sp. JB_Kp031, assembly GCF_040064295.1. Lineage (NCBI taxonomy): Bacteria > Pseudomonadati > Pseudomonadota > Gammaproteobacteria > Enterobacterales > Enterobacteriaceae > Klebsiella > Klebsiella sp. JB_Kp031. The sequence continues at coordinate 226,776 of NZ_JBEAJW010000043.1, read as the reverse complement.
TCAGCGCCGCGCCCAGCGAGCAGTAAGGAATATTAATCGCCGTATACATCAGCGTCATAAATATATAAGCCGCCACGGCGTAGGCAATTTTTCCGGAGTCGGAAAAGGAGGGAATGGAATACACCAGCACGCAGCTCACCGCAAAGGGCACGCAGATCGCCAACAGCCAGGGGCGAAAGCGGCCCCAGCGGGTTGAGGTGGCGTCAGCAATCGCGCCCATAATCGGATCGGTAATCGCATCCAGCAGACGCACCAGCAAAAACATCGTCCCCATTACGGCGGGCGGCAGGCCATAAATATCGGTATAAAAATAAGCCAGAATAGCCACAGACGAGTCAAATACGATGTGACTGGCTGCGTCCCCCAGGCTATAACCTATTTTCTCTCTGACAGAAATTTTTTCGCCAGCAGACATACACCACTCCTTTATGCAAAATGAAACCGGTTTCTGTAGTGTCTGCATTTTTTACTTATCCGCTATGCGCGGCGCCATTATGTTTTTTTATTAATTATTTATGTTTTTTAATTTATGTGATCCTGCCAGGCTTCAGTCATATTAATCCCGGTATTTTTGCCTGACAGATCACAGCCTTCATCCGTTGCGCAATTTTTAAAATGCGATAAATACGAACCTTATTGTTACAGATAAACATCCGTTCTTTTTTCGGATGCCGCTATCGAATGACGCTTATTATTCACGCAAAAACATTCACGACAAAAATAACACCAGCCAGATTATATATAATTAAGATTATAATATTCGGCTGAGCAGAAGAGTGCCGCCTGGATAGCACCCGGTGAGCGGTAAATTCTCTGTTTTAGCGCAAAATGTTAGCTTCGACACGCGCAGCGGCGGATATTCGTCTATGGTTTTCTGATGGCCAAATGCAGTGGCACATGAGTCTGCAATGATAAGGAGAACAATCCATGACGAGTCCCTTTTCCCGTCGCCCCGCTACCCTGCCTTATGCTCTTCGTCTGGCGCTAGGGGGTGCGTTTATCGCCCTGGCGACGCTGACCGCTGAGGCTGAAGAAACCCGTCCAATCCCGCAATCACCCGATATCCTGCTCGGTCCGCTGTTTAATGATGTGCAAAGCGCGAAACTGTTTTCTGATCAGAAAACGTTCGCTGACGCCATTCCGAACAGCGATCCGCTGATGATCCTTGCCGATTACCGGATGCAAAAAAACCAGGCCAGCTTCGACCTGCGCCACTTCGTTGAGCTGAACTTCACGCTGCCGAAAGAGAACGACGCCTATGTGCCGCCCAAAGGGCAAACCCTGCGTCAGCATATCGACGGCCTGTGGCCGGTCCTGACCCGCAGCACCGTCGAGGTGGAAAAGTGGGACTCGCTGCTGCCGCTGCCTAAGCCCTACGTGGTCCCCGGAGGACGCTTTCGCGAAGTCTATTACTGGGACAGCTATTTCACCATGCTGGGTCTTGCCGAAAGCGGTCACTGGGATAAAGTCGAAGATATGGTCGCCAACTTCGCTGCGGAAATTGACACCTGGGGCCATATCCCCAACGGTAACCGCACCTATTACCTCAGCCGTTCGCAGCCCCCCTTCTTCTCCTTTATGGTAAGCCTGCTGGCGACGCACGATGGCGACCAGGTGCTGAAAACCTACCAGCCGCAGCTGGAGAAAGAGTATCGCTACTGGATGGCCGGGGCGGACGCGCTGGCACCCGGCAGCGCCGACAAACGGGCGGTGCGGATGGCGGATGGCGCGCTGCTCAACCGCTACTGGGACGATAACGACACCCCACGCCCCGAGTCCTGGCTTGACGACGTCAAAACCGCCAAAAGCAACCCGAATCGTCCGGCCACCGAGATCTATCGCGACCTGCGCTCCGCCGCCGCTTCCGGCTGGGATTTCAGCTCCCGCTGGATGGACAATCCGCAGCAGCTCGCCACCATTCGCACCACCTCGATTATCCCGGTCGATCTCAATGCCCTGATGTTCCATCTGGAGAAAACCCTCGCCCGCGCCAGTAAAGCAGCGGGGGACAGCGCCGGCGCTACCCGGTACGACGCGCTGGCCAACGCCCGCCAGCAGGCTATCGAGAAATACCTGTGGAATGAAAAAGAGGGGTGGTACGCCGATTACGATCTGAAAACCCACAAGGTGCGCAATCAGCTGACCGCCGCGGCGCTGTTCCCGCTGTACGTCAATGCCGCGTCGCGCGAGCGAGCGACGAAAGTGGCGGCCGCCGCCGAGTCGCGGCTGCTCAAACCCGGCGGGCTGACCACCACCACCGTCAACAGCGGCCAGCAGTGGGACGCCCCCAACGGCTGGGCGCCGCTGCAGTGGGTGGCCGTCGAGGGGCTGCAAAACTATGGTCAGCAGAAGATCGCCATGGAGGTCACCTGGCGCTTCCTGACCAACGTGCAGCATACCTATGACAGCAAGCAAAAGCTGGTGGAGAAGTATGACGTAAGCTCAACCGGCACCGGTGGCGGCGGTGGGGAATATCCACTGCAGGACGGCTTTGGCTGGACCAACGGCGTCACCCTTAAGATGCTGGATCTGATCTGCCCGCAGGAGAAACCCTGCGATGCGCTGCCTGCTACCCGTCCGGCGCCAACGCCTTCACCGCAGGACAAACCTGTTGCGGCGCCCGCGGCTAACGACCCCGCCCCTGCGGAACCGCAAAAGACCGGCTCCTGACGCTTTGCCGCCCCCTACCAAAATCGGTAGGGGGAAGCGGTCTCCCTGCTCACTACCGTCCCGCGCAGGCCCATTCTGCGGCTCGCGGGAAACCCTTCTCCATCCCCTCGCGCTGAACAGATCACCTTTTCGCTTGATCGCATAAATACAAACAATAATAATTCGCATTACTTTTTAACGAATAATGACAGATTCGTTTTTCCCGCGGCGGCGTACAGGAGTACCAGACCGCGCAGGTTCAGGATGATCTTATGAACGTGGCTATTTCTCGCAAACGCCCGGGGCTGCTGTGCGCCCTCGCGATCGCACTTCCCTTCACCGCGCAGGCCGAAGAGACGGTGGTGGTAACGGCCAGCCCGCCGGCATCCGCCAGCGCGCCGACTGAGGGCTATAGCGCCAGCACCTCGCTCGGGGCGACAAAAACCGACCAGCCGTTAATCACCACCGCCCAGTCGGTGTCGGTTGTCACCCGCCAGCAGATGGCGGATCAGGGCGCGAATACCATCAGCCAGGCGCTGGAATATACCCCGGGGGTCTACTCCAGCTTCGGCGGCGGCGCCACCCGGTTTGACGCTATCTCCCTGCGCGGCTACCACGGCGGCGACGTCGATAACCTGTTCCTCGACGGCATGCGTCTGATGAGCGACGGCGGCAGCCATAACGTGGTGCAGATCGACCCGTGGTTTATCGAACGCGTCGATGTGATCCGCGGCCCCTCCTCCGCGCTCTACGGGCAGAGCGTGCCGGGCGGCGTGGTCAACCTGACCTCCAAGCGCCCGCAGTTCAGTCAGCAGGGCCACGTCCGCCTGACTGGCGGGACGCAAAATACCAAAGGCGCGGCCTTCGATTACACCGACGCCATCAATGAGCAGTGGGCATGGCGGCTGATCGGTATGACCCGCAGCAGCGACACGCAGTATGACCATACCCGCGAAGAGCGCTACGCCATTTCACCTTCCCTGCTGTGGCAGCCGGACAGCGATACCTCGCTGCTGCTACGCGCCTATCTGCAAAAAGATCCTTCCGGTGGCTATCATGGCTCTTTGCCGCTGGACGGCACCCGCTACGCGCACAATGGCCGTAAGCTCTCCACCAGCACCAACGAGGGCGATCCGGGAGATGGCTATCAGCGCCGCCAGCAGATCTACAGCTATGAGTTTGACCACCAGTTCACCGACGTCTGGTCGGTCTATTCCGCCGGAAGCTACACCCACACCAACGTCTCCCTCGATCAGGTCTACCAGGTCGGCTGGATAGATGACAGCGACATGCTGGCTCGCGGCTACAGCGGCTCGCGCGGTTCGCTGGACGGCTGGTCAACCGATAACCGCCTGCGCGCCGATTTCAATACTGGCGATCTGGCGCATACCCTGATCCTCGGCGCTGAATACCATCGCTTCCGCAACGATCTGTGGACCGGCGCCGGCGGCGCGGCGCCCCTTAACCCGTTTACCGGCTATACCACCCAGACCGGGCATACCGTGACCTACAGCGATGATAATAATCGCCGTTATTACCAGACCGGGCTGTATCTGCAGGATGAGATGGTCTGGGACCGCTGGCATGTGGATGTTTCCGCCCGCTATGACCGTATCGTTTCCCAGCAGGTCAGCGATACCTTCGGCACCTCAAACCGCCGTTCAGACGACCATATCAGCGGCCGCGCCTCGCTGTTGTACGCCCTGGACAACGGTCTTTCGCCCTACCTGAGCTACAGCCAGGCGATTACCCCGGCGATGCTGCCCGGCGCTGACGGCAAACCGTTGAAACCGACCACCGCCGAACAGGTCGAAGCCGGCCTGAAGTTCCAGCCGCCGGGCAGCAGCGACCTCTATAGCATCGCGATTTACGATCTGATGCAAAAGGATGTCGCCACCCGCGACCCCAACATCGCCACCACCACCTATATTCCGGCGGGTAAGGTCCATTCCCAGGGGGTTGAGCTGGAAGCGCACCACCAGATCACCCCGCAGCTGAGCACCCTCGCCTCGTATACCTGGAATCGTCTGCGCTTCCAGGACACTAAGGACGGTACCGACAACAACACGCCGCAGCTGACCCCGGATCAGATGGCTTCCTTCTGGGCGCGCTATCAATTCCCGGCGGGGATCTCGCTGGGCGCCGGCGTCCGCTACATTGGTAAACAGTGGGCGGATGATGCCAACACCGCGCGGCTGCCGTCGGTCACGCTGATGGACGCCATGATGCGGGCCGACCTCGGCGTCTGGTCGCCGGGGCTGAAAGGCGCTTATGTGCAGGTCAACGCCAACAATATCGGCAATCGTGAATACGTTTCCGGCTGCTACGGCACCGGCAACTGCTACTGGGGAGCAGAGCGCAGCGTCATGGCCACCGTGGGCTACGACTTTTAACTGACAGCGTAAAGATAAGCCTCCGCCCGTGACGGCGGAGGCTTTTGTTAACAGGTGACGTCACGCTTTGATGGCTAATATTGGCTTAAAGATGCCAGGCCATTATTTCACTTGCCCCCCGATGATGAGAGGACTTAATATGCTGGCGAAAACAGGTTAGGACGCTCACAAGGAATAAAAGTGAACCCTGTCATTAGCTATCTCGCCAATTTACATCCGTTATCATTTATGGGTTATCATGTATTATTCACCACTTTTATATATATTCTGGTGAATATAATTATTGCGAAGACCCGCCCTACTGAAAATACCACAGCCGTTCCGGCGCCCTATTCTATCTCACCCTCTTTTTTAGCCTGGCTACGTAATAGCGCCACCAGCGTCATTCAGCTGGCCATGTTCCGGCTGTTAAGAAAAAACTATGTCACTCTCATCCATTCTGCGGACAATATTCAACTCTGCGCCAATCAGCAGTACGCAGAATGCAGAATGACCTGTGTGGAAAAAATACTGTTTGACCATTTCGCTACGCCAAAAACCAGTGACCAGGATCTGCCGCTTTCTCTGCACGTCGCCGAAAAGAACCACTGGGCGACCGATCCTCACTGCCAAGGGCTGCGGCTCAGCCCGACGCACCAAACGTGGAATATGATATTGATTGCCGCGCCCTCCCTGCTATTAATCGCCGCGCTCGCCTGGAAAACGCTTTTTGATAATCAGGCGATAATTCGCTCCAGCGTATTCAGCTGGCTGACAATGGGTATTATTTCCGGCCTGTGGTGGCTGTGGCTGTTATGCATCACCTTAAACGCCACCCGACTGGATCGGGAGGGAATCTCTATTCATATCCTTGACCACCATATTACTACACTGAAAGAGACGCTTATTGCTGACGCAGATACCCTGACCGATGAAAACGCCGATTATTGCGTGGCGATCGGTAAAACCGCCCTGCTTCCCGAAAGATTTGCTGAATATGTAAAAATCATCAACCTTATTAAGTATCCCTTTTGTCTGCAGAGGCTGGATTAACGAGGGGATGGTATGTGGAATTTTATAATGCATCTGCATCCACTGCTGTTTCTCGGCGGTTTTATACTTATCGTCCCGGGTATCTATATTGCTATTGGTATAATGATTATCCTGTCGCGGCCAGCGGCTCAGCCCCAGCCGCACGCGATGGAGGTTAGCCCCTGGCTGCTGGCGTGGCTGACCGGAGAAGGGACCCGGGTGATTCAGCTGGCAATGTTCAGCTTACTCAGTAATAAGCATCTGTGGGTCCCGGAGCCCGGGCAGGTTTTGGCTAACGGACGCTATGCAAACCACGAAATGAACGTCATTGAAAGCATACTATTTGACCATTTTGCGGTGCGAAAGCCGTGTCATGAAGATCTGCCCTGCTGCCTGAGTATCGCCGGACGTAACCTCTGGCAGGAACAGATAGCAAGTGCGGGTTTAGCCTTAAGTCCGCTGCGCCGCGGATGGAATATGCTGGCCATCAGCATCCCTTCGGTCGCCCTCGGCGTTATCGTTGCCAGTAAGACCTTTATCTGGCTCGACCTCACCGCTTACAGCATCTTCAGTTGCCTGCTCATGCCCTCGGGTTGCGTTCTGTGGGGCGGATTATGGATAGAGGCCATTAGCAAAACCATTCGTCTCGATATCAACGGCATTTCGCATCATGACGCCCATGCCTGCATCAATGCGTTACGAGAAACGTTAGCGTATAAAGGCGCGCAGGAGGATGACGCGACGGCCATGCTCTGCGTGGCGGTAAACGGCGTGGAATCGCTTCCCGAGCGCTACCGGGAATATAAAGCGTTAATAGCGCCGATTAGCGTTATCACGTCGCTGCGCACAGAGGATTAGGACCCCGCCAGGCCGGCGGGGCGAAGGTAAGGTTACATGGCGTCCAGCGCTTTCTGCAGCTTCCAGATATAGCGCGGCGCCTGCGGAGCCGGGTGTTTTTTCGCCACATGCTCGAAGAACTCATCGGCGTCGAGGTCGTTAATCTCCTCGATGGCGTCCTGCCGGTTTGACGAGAAGGTGCGCAGCAGCGCGCCAGCGCCGTTGGCATAGGAGACCACCACCGCATAGCGCATCACCTGCGGGTCTTTGATCCCCGCCAGCGGACCATTCTCCAGAATGCTCAGATAGGCGGCCCCCATCGAGATATTCCGTTCCGGGTTTTTCAGCTCACTGACCGACGGCTCGCCGCGCCAGCCCATCCGCCGGTAAACATCGCGTCCGGAGGTCGACGGCTTAAGCTGCATCAGCCCGACGGCGCCGGATTTACTCACTACCGCAGGGTTACCGCCCGACTCGATGGCAATGATCGCCGTGATCAGCTGCGGATCCACGCCCCAGGCGGCGCCGGCTTTTTCACTGATCGGCATCCACTGCATCGCCCGCTTCACCGGGACCTCGGGGTTCCACGGTGGATTGGTGTAATCATGTTTCGAACTACAACCGGCCAGAAAAACGACTAAAATAAGCAACCATCTCAATTTCACACATCTATCCTTATCTACCCAAACGCCATCATGCTGCAGAACGACGGCAGCGGTACGTCCCCCGCCCGCCGACAGCCTGATGGATGACGGGTGCGGATTGAAGTTAGCCACCTGGAGATGACAATCGCCATTCCAGGCGGCATCATAACCCTTTCATTCATAGCAAGGAATTATCATGTCTCAGTTTTATCTGGTCGCGCCATCCGGTTATTGCATCAACCAGCAGGCGGCGGCCCGCGGCGTCGAGCGTCTGCAGCAGGCCGGGCACGAGGTGGCCCACCAGCAGGTCATTCCCCGTCGGCAGCAGCGTTTCGCCGGAACTGAACATGAACGGCTGGCCGATATTAACCAGCTTGCCCAGTTGCCGGGCCGCAACCGGATCGTTCTCGCGGTGCGCGGCGGCTACGGCGCCAGCCGCCTGCTGCCGCATATCGACTGGCAGGGGCTGATTGCCCGCCAGCAGCGTGACCCGTTGCTGATTTGCGGCCACAGCGATTTCACCGTCATCCAGTCGGGCCTGCTGGCCATGGGCAACGTCGTCACCTTCAGCGGGCCGATGCTCGCAGGGAACTTCGGCGCGGAGACCCTCGATCCGTTTACCGAACAGCATTTCTGGCAGGCGCTGCGCCAGCCTGAATTCACCCTCGAATGGCCGGGCGAAGGGCCGAACTGCCGGGTGGAAGGCACCCTGTGGGGCGGGAATCTGGCGATGCTGACTTCGCTTATCGGTACCCCGTGGCTGCCGGCGATCCGCGACGGCATTCTGGTGGTGGAGGATATCAATGAGCACCCGTTCCGCGTCGAACGCATGCTGCTTCAGCTGTTGCACAGCGGCGTACTGGCGGCGCAGAAGGCGGTGATCTTCGGCAGCTTCACCGGCGGCGCGCCGAACGACTATGACGTGGGATATGACCTGCCGCAGGTGTTTGATTATCTGCGCCAGCAGCTCTCTGTACCGCTGATAAGCGGACTGGAGTTTGGCCACGAGCAGCGCACGGTGACCCTGCCGCTGGGCGCGCGCGCGCGGCTGGTCAACCAGCCATCAGCCACCACCCTGACAATCAGCGGCCACCCGGTGCTGGCAGAATAAATTTCCCAGACGCATAGGCGGATTCCCTGCGAATTGTTAAAATAGTGTCACTTTTAGCCATTTTTTCACGCCAGTCAGGGAGTACGTGAACATTGGACGCCGCTGCGGTCATTAGTCTGTTTATTCTGGGTTCTGTTTTAGTAACCTGCAGTATCTTATTGAGCTCCTTTTCTTCGCGCCTTGGCATCCCGATTCTGGTCATCTTTCTGGCCATCGGGATGCTGGCAGGCATTGACGGCATCGGCGGCATCCCCTTCGACAACTACCCCTTCGCCTATATGGTGAGTAACCTGGCGCTGGCGGTGATCCTGCTGGACGGCGGGATGCGCACCCAGGCCAGCTCCTTTCGCGTCGCGCTGTGGCCAGCACTGTCGCTGGCGACGGTCGGGGTGCTGATCACCTCGGCGCTGACCGGGATGATGGCGGCCTGGCTGTTCAAACTGGATATGATCGAAGGCCTGCTGATCGGCGCCATTGTCGGCTCCACCGACGCCGCGGCGGTCTTCTCGCTGCTCGGCGGCAAGGGGCTCAACGAGCGCGTCGGCTCGACGCTGGAGATTGAGTCAGGCAGTAACGACCCGATGGCGGTCTTCCTGACCATCACCCTGATCGAAATGATCCAGCAGCACCAGACCGGCCTCAGCTGGATGTTCGCCGTGCATATCATTCAACAGTTCGGTCTCGGGATCGCCATCGGCCTCGGCGGCGGCTACCTGCTGCTGCAGATGATCAACCGCATCGTGCTGCCCGCCGGGCTCTATCCGCTGCTGGCGCTGAGCGGCGGGATCATGATTTTCGCCGTCACCACTACCCTCGACGGCAGCGGTATCCTCGCCGTCTATCTCTGCGGCTTTCTGCTGGGCAACCGGCCTATCCGCAACCGGCACGGTATCCTGCAGAACTTCGACGGTCTGGCGTGGCTGGCGCAAATCGCCATGTTCCTGGTGCTGGGCCTGCTGGTGACGCCCTCCGACCTGCTGCCGATCGCTATCCCGGCGCTGTTGCTGTCGATGTGGATGATTTTCATTGCCCGTCCGCTGTCGGTATTTGCCGGTCTGCTGCCGTTCCGCGGGTTCAACCTCCGCGAACGGGTATTTATCAGCTGGGTCGGCCTGCGCGGCGCGGTGCCGATTATTCTCGCGGTGTTCCCGATGATGGCCGGCCTGGACAACGCCCGCCTGTTCTTCAATGTCGCCTTCTTCGTGGTGCTGGTGTCGCTTCTGCTCCAGGGCACATCGCTATCGTGGGCGGCGAAAAAAGCCAAAGTGGTGGTGCCGCCCGTCAGCTGGCCCATCTCCCGCGTCGGGCTGGATATTCACCCGGAAAACCCGTGGGAGCAGTTTGTCTACCAGCTGGGCGCCGATAAATGGTGCATCGGCGCGGCGCTGCGCGACCTGCATATGCCGCCGGAGACGCGGATTGCCGCCCTGTTTCGCAACAATGCCCTGCTGCACCCCACCGGCAGCACCCGCCTGCGGGAAGGCGATATCCTGTGCGTCATTGGCCGCGAGCACGACCTGCCGGCGCTGGGCAAAATGTTCAGCCAGTCGCCGCCGGTGGCGCTCGATCAGCGTTTTTTCGGCGACTTTATACTTGATGCCGAGGCCCGCTTCGCCGATGTGGCGCAAATCTACGGCCTCGACGGCGGAGAGGAGTTCCGCGAACATCAGCAGTCGCTGGGGGAAGTGGTGCAGCAGCTGCTGGGCGCCGCGCCGGTGGTGGGCGACCAGGTGGAGTTCGCCGGGATGGTATGGACAGTCGCGGAAAAAGAGAACGATCACGTGCTGAAGGTAGGGGTACGGGTCGCGGAAGACGAGGCGGAGTGATCCGCCCCGGAACAGGTTACAGGGTCACAACCGGCACCCGCGGCGCCAGGGCGCACATCAGCTCATAGCCGACGGTGCCGCAGCTGGCCGCCACGTCGTCGATTTTAATCTCTTTGCCCCACAGTTCGACCGGCGCGCCGATCCCGGCCTGCGGACAGGGCGTTAAATCGACCGCCAACATATCCATCGACACGCGCCCGACGGTGGTGGTGCGTACGCCGTCCACCAGCACCGGCGTGCCGCTCGGCGCTACCCGTGGGTAGCCGTCGGCATAGCCGCAGGCGACGATGCCGATCCGCTGCTCCTGGGTGGTGCGATACAGGCCGCCATAGCCAATCGCTTCGCCGGGGCGCAGGTTCTGCACGGCGATGATTTCGCTGCGCAGGGTCATCACCGGCTTCAGGCCGGTGTTCGCGATATCCTGCCACTGCCCGGAGGGCGATGCGCCATACAGCACGATGCCGGGACGAACCCAGTCAAAATGCGCTTCCGGATGCCAGAGCGTCGCCGCCGAGTTGGCCAGCGAGCGTGGGCAATCCAGCCCCTCCGCCGCCTGTTCGATCCGGCGCATCGGCTCAACAATCCCCTGCGGGTTCTCCGCCTCCGCGAAGTGCGACATCAGCGTCATCTCGCCGACGTTGCTTATCGCCCGCAGCTGCTGCCAGACGGTATGCACCCGCTCCGGCATAAAGCCCAGCCGGTTCATACCGCTGTTCACCTTGAGATAGATATCCAGCGGCGCGCGCAGCTTCGCCTGCTGCAGCGCCTTAATCTGCCAGTTGCTGTGGACGCTGGTGGTTAAGCGATATTGATCCAGCACCGCCAGCTCATCGGCATGGAAGAAGCCCTCCAGCAACAGGATCGGCCCTTTCCAGCCCTGCTCGCGCAGCAGGATCGCCTCTTCCAGGTTGAGCAAGGCGAAACCATCCGCCGCGCTTAACGCACTCCATACCCGCGCCACGCCATGGCCATAAGCATTTGCTTTGACCACCGCCCACAGGCGCGACCCGGGGGCCGCGCGACGCACTATCTGTAAATTCTGCCGCAAGGCCAGCAAGTCGATACTGGCCACTACCGGACGGGTCATGCAAGCTCCTTAGTTGTGTGCGCCATGCAGATGCTGCGGACGCGCCGGGGTAAACCCGGGGCTATAGCGGGCGACAGCCAGATCGTCGTAAGGGATCGCCGGCGTGCGGCCGGAGATCAGATCGCTGATAAGCTGCCCGGAGCCGCAGGCCATGGTCCAGCCAAGCGTGCCGTGGCCGGTGTTGAGCCACAGGTTTTTAAACGCCGTGCGCCCGACCACCGGCGTGCCGTCCGGCGTCATCGGCCGCAGGCCGGTCCAGAAGGTGGCCTGCTCAACGTGGCCGCCGCGCGGGAACAGATCGCGCACCACCATCTCCAGGGTTTCGCGACGCGGCTGCAGCAGCGCTTTATTAAAACCGACGATCTCGGCCATACCGCCGACGCGAATGCGCTGATCGAAACGGGTGATGGCGATTTTATAGGTCTCATCAAGGATAGTGGAAACCGGCGCGCCGTCTTCCTGGGCAATCGGGATGGTTAACGAATAGCCTTTCAGCGGGTAGACAGGAATATCCACCAGCCCCTTGAGCATCGCCGTCGAGTAAGAGCCAAAGGCCATGACATAGGCGTCGCCCTTGATAATCTCATCGCCGCATTTCACCCCGGCAATGCGATCGCCCTCCTGCAGCAGGGCGTCCACCGCGGTGTTAAAGCGGAAGGTGACCCCGGCCTGTTCCGCCATCGCCGCCAGACGGGTGGTAAACAGCTGGCAGTCGCCGGTTTCATCGTTTGGCAGACGCAGACCGCCGGTCAGTTTGTGGCTAACCTCCGCCAGCGCGGGCTCCACTTCCGCCAGCCGCTTCGCCTCCAGCAACTGATAGGGCACGCCGGCGTCCTCCAGCACCGCGATGTCGCGGGTGGCGTTTTCATACTGTTTGGCGGTACGGAACAGCTGCAGCGTCCCGCCCTGACGCCCTTCATACTGAATGCCGGTGGTGTCGCGCAGCGCCTTCAGGCAGTCGCGGCTGTACTCCGCCAGGCGCACCATCCGGCCTTTGTTCTCCATATAGTGGCGGGTGTCGCAGTTGCGCAGCATCTGCCACATCCACTTCAGCTGGAACGATGTGCCGTCAAGGCCGATCGCCAGCGGCGCATGGCGCTGGAACATCCATTTGATCGCCTTCAGCGGCACTCCCGGCGCCGCCCACGGCGCCGCATAGCCGGGAGATATCTGCCCGGCGTTGGCCGCGCTGGTCTCCTCTGCCGGACCGGGCTGACGGTCGATGACCGTCACCTCATGACCCGCCTGACTCAAATACCACGCGCTGGCTACCCCAACCACCCCACTTCCCAGTATGACGACACGCATAGCAACTCCGTAACAGTTAAAGAACAATCATCTAATTACAAATTGATAACTCAGTTGAAAATATTATTCAACATACGCTTTATTTATGGTGACTTAACTCACAGCAAACCGCACCAGTCCTGAGCTGTAAGATTTACGATCTCATGCTGCGCTTTATTTTTACCCAGCATTTAATTCTGCAAATGAGCGCAAAAAACGGCTTTGAGATGGGGAAATCGCGAAGAAAAGCGATTGGCTGACAACACAGTTTGCTGTGCGGTGTTCTATGCTTGTTTAGAGGTTTTCCGTTCAGAGAAAACCAACAACAACGAGGGCGCGCTAATGGCTACGATTGACTCCATGAACAGGGACACCACCCGTTTAAGCGATGGACCCGACTGGACGTTTGAGTTACTGGAGACCTACCTGGCCGAAGTGGACCGGGTCGCTAAGCTCTATCGTCTTGACACCTACCCGCACCAGATCGAAGTCATTACTTCCGAACAGATGATGGACGCCTACTCCAGCGTCGGCATGCCCATCAACTATCCGCACTGGTCGTTCGGCAAAAAATTCATTGAGACCGAGCAGGCCTATAAGCACGGCCAGCAGGGCCTGGCGTATGAGATCGTCATCAATTCCAATCCCTGCATCGCTTATCTGATGGAAGAAAATACCATCACCATGCAGGCGCTGGTGATGGCGCACGCCTGCTACGGGCATAACTCGTTCTTCAAAAACAATTACCTGTTTCGCAGCTGGACCGACGCCAGCTCAATCATCGACTACCTGATTTTCGCCCGCAAATACATTACCGAGTGCGAAGAGCGCTATGGCGTCGACGAAGTGGAGAAACTGCTCGACTCCTGCCACGCGCTGATGAACTACGGCGTCGACCGCTATAAACGTCCGCAAAAAATCTCTCTGCAGGAGGAGAAGGCGCGGCAGAAAAGCCGGGAAGAGTATCTGCAGAGCCAGGTGAATATGCTGTGGCGTACCCTGCCGAAGCGCGAAGAGGAGAAGGCGATTGAGTCCGCCCGCCGCTACCCTTCCGAACCGCAGGAGAACCTGCTGTACTTTATGGAGAAGAACGCCCCGCTGCTGGAATCGTGGCAGCGCGAGATCCTGCGCATCGTGCGCAAAGTCAGCCAGTATTTCTACCCGCAGAAACAGACCCAGGTGATGAACGAGGGGTGGGCCACCTTCTGGCACTATACCATCCTCAACCATCTCTATGATGAAGGGAAAGTGACCGAGCGCTTTATGCTGGAGTTTCTCCACAGCCACACGAACGTGGTGTTCCAGCCGCCGTACAACAGTCCGTGGTACAGCGGGATTAACCCCTACGCGCTGGGGTTCGCCATGTTCCAGGACATCAAGCGCATCTGCCAGTCGCCTACCGAAGAGGACAAGTACTGGTTCCCGGATATCGCTGGTTCCGACTGGCTGGAAACGCTGCATTTCGCCATGCGCGACTTCAAGGATGAGAGCTTTATCAGCCAGTTCCTGTCGCCGAAGATCATGCGCGATTTCCGCTTCTTTACCGTGCTCGACGACGATCACAACAATTATCTCGAGATCTCGGCGATCCACAACGAAGAGGGCTATCGCGAAATCCGCAACAAGCTCTCGGCGCAATATAACCTCAGCAATCTCGAGCCGAATATCCAGGTGTGGAACGTTGACCTGCGCGGCGACCGCTCGCTGACGTTGCGCTATGTGCCGCACAACCGCGTCCCGCTGGACAAAGGGCGGCGCGAAGTACTGAAACATGTGCATCGTCTGTGGGGGTTCGATGTGCTGCTGGAGCAGCAGAACGCCGACGGCAGCATTGAGCTGCTGGACCGCTGCCCGGCGCGGCCAAACGCGCTATAGCATTGCGGGACGTTAAAACGACGAAGGGGGCCATCGGCCCCCTTATTTTATTTATCGATCGCGAATAGCCGGCTTAACGCACATTCATGGCTAAATCGCCGGGCAGCGATTTCTGCATCCGGTGCCAGATCTCGCCGCTGTCATGGCCGTAGCGACGAACCAGCTCATACACCTGATCGTGCAGGCCGCCTTCGCACACCTTCGCCAGCTGATGATAAAAGCCCAGCGCCAGGCTGCGCGCTTCCGGGCTGGAGAAGTAGTGGCGGCCGATGCGGGTATATAGCCCCTTCATGCCGTTGAGGATCAGGCCATAAATCGGGTTGCCGGAGGCGAAAGCCAGACCGCGGAAAATGTTGTAATCGAGATCGGCGAAGGCGTCGGCGTGATCTTCCACTTCCCGGGCGCTGTCCAGCACCGCCAGCGCTTTATCCGGATGCTGACGGAACGCGGTGCGAATAAAAATCGTGGAAATATTGGTGCGCACGGAGAGCAGGTTATCAATCAACTGGGGGACGCTGTCGTGATCGAGACGCGCCAGTGTTTCAAGGATATTCAGCCCGGAGGTCTCCCAGAAGTTGTTCACTTTGGTGGGTTTGCCGTGCTGAATGGTCAACCAGCCGTCACGCGCCAGACGCTGCAACACTTCGCGCAGCGTGGTGCGGGTGACACCGATCAGCTCAGAAAGCTCGCGTTCAGCGGGGAGAATCGATCCAGGTGGGAAGCGGTTATTCCAGATGCTCTCAATGATATACTCTTCCGCGAAACCCGCAGGGCTCTGCGCCTTAATGACCATAATAATATTTCCATTACACATTGTTGCAATTGCACTCATCATACCAGAGCCGCTATAGCGCAGATAGCATCGCAAGTGAATTAAAAAGGGATCGCCGTTTCATTTTCCGTTTTTACTTTACGCTTTTCCTTATCTCCCGTAACCGCCGCAGCGCTGCGAAGAAAGTTGCTTCTCATTTTGCTCAACTGGTACTCTTGCCAATAGTTACGCACAAAATCATGCACTAATTGACGGGGAAGGATTCTGTCGTGGAAATTTCTTATGGCCGCGCGCTGTGGCGCAATTTTCTTGGCCAGTCGCCTGACTGGTACAAGCTGGCATTAATCATTTTCTTAATTATCAATCCGCTGGTGTTCGCCGTGGCGCCATTTGTCGCCGGCTGGCTGCTGGTGGTTGAGTTTATCTTTACCCTCGCCATGGCGCTGAAGTGCTATCCGCTGCTGCCGGGTGGCCTGCTGGCTATCGAGGCGCTGCTGATCGGCATGACCAGCCCAGCGCACGTGCGGGAAGAGATCGCCAGCAACCTGGAAGTGCTGCTTCTGCTGATGTTTATGGTGGCGGGCATCTACTTTATGAAGCAGCTGCTGCTCTTTGTCTTTACGCGCCTGCTGTTAGGGATCCGCAGCAAGATGCTGCTGTCGCTGGCCTTCTGCCTGGCCGCTGCCTTCCTCTCCGCCTTTCTCGATGCGCTGACGGTGGTGGCGGTGGTGATAAGCGTCGCCGTCGGGTTCTACGGCATCTATCACCGCGTCGCCTCGGCGCGCCCGGACGATAGCGACCTGCTCGACGACAGCCATATCGAGCAGCACTACCGCGAGGTGCTGGAGCAGTTCCGCGGCTTTCTACGCAGCCTGATGATGCACGCCGGCGTCGGGACCGCGCTCGGCGGCGTCATGACCATGGTCGGCGAACCGCAAAACCTGATTATCGCCAAAGCGGCGGGCTGGCATTTTGGCGAGTTCTTTCTCCGCATGGCGCCCGTCACCCTGCCGGTGATGGTCTGCGGTCTGTTAACCTGTCTGCTGGTGGAAAAGTATCGCCTGTTTGGCTACGGCGAACCGCTGCCGCCGACGGTGCGCAAGGTGCTGCAGGAGTTTGACGATCGCAGCCGCGCCCAGCGCAGTCGTCAGGAGCGGCTACGGCTGATTGCCCAGGCGCTCATTGGCGTTTGGTTGATCGTCGCCCTCGCTTTTCACCTGGCTGAGGTCGGCCTGATTGGCCTGTCGGTGATCATCCTCGCCACCACCTTTACCGGGGTGACCGATGAGCACGCGATTGGCAAAGCGTTTACCGAGGCGTTGCCCTTCACCGCGCTGCTCACGGTGTTCTTTGCCGTAGTGGCGGTGATCATCGACCAGCAGCTGTTCACGCCGGTCATCGAGTTTGTTCTGCAGGCCTCTCCGCACGCGCAGCTGTCGCTGTTTTATCTGTTTAACGGCCTGCTGTCGTCCATCTCGGATAACGTTTTTGTCGGCACGGTCTACATCAACGAAGCGAAAACCGCCCTCGAGCATGGCGCCATCAGCCTGAAGCAGTTTGAGATGCTGGCGGTGGCAATCAACACCGGCACCAACCTGCCGTCAGTGGCCACCCCGAACGGCCAGGCGGCATTCCTGTTCCTGCTGACTTCCGCGCTGGCGCCGCTTATCCGACTCTCCTATGGCCGCATGGTGTGGATGGCCCTGCCCTACACCCTCGTACTGACGCTGGTCGGCCTGCTGTGCGTCGAGTTCACCCTGATGCCGGTCACCGAATGGTTGCTGGCTCACGGCTGGCTGGTTACCCCCACCCTGCCGTGATCCACGCGTCGCCCGGGTTCGCCCGGGCGATTCAATAACCAGTTACGTAATATTTTCCGCCGGGCCGCTGGCGTCGGTACGGTTTTCGTTTACACTGCCATGATTTAGCATCTTCCAGGGAAATGATTATGTTGCAATATTTAAACCAGTGCTCGCGGGGACGCGGCGCCTGGCTGCTGATGGCCTTGACCGCGTTCATTCTCGAACTCGTCGCGCTGTGGTTCCAGCACGTGATGCTGCTGCAGCCGTGCGTGATGTGCATTTATGAACGCTGCGCCCTGTTTGGCATCATGGGCGCGGGGCTGGTGGGCGCTATCGCCCCTAAAACGCCGCTGCGCTATGTCGCCATGCTGATTTGGCTGTACAGCGCGGTACGTGGGCTACAGCTGGCGTGGGAACATACGATGATTCAGCTGCACCCATCACCGTTCCAGACCTGCGATTTCGCCGCCCGTTTCCCGAGCTGGCTGCCGCTGGATAAATGGTTGCCGCAGGTGTTTGTCGCGTCCGGCGACTGTTCGGTACGCCAGTGGCAGTTCCTGTCGCTGGAGATGCCGCAATGGCTGGTGGGAATTTTCGCGGCTTATCTGGTGGTCGCTATCCTGGTGATCGTTGCTCAGCCTTTTAAAGCGAAAAAGCGCGATCTGTTTGGCCGCTAAGCCGCAGTGAGTACCGCACACTGAAACGCCCTACGGGGCGTTTTTTTGTGCCTGCCGTTCATCACTGAATCGTTTCCTGTCCGTGGTTGACCACACACACCAAAAGGCGCATATTAAATACATCTTTTATAACCCCACAGGAGCTCACATGTCATCTTTACTGATCCCCGCAGACTGGAAAGTTAAACGCTCCACCCCGTTCTTTACCAAAGAGAACGTCCCCGCCGCCCTGCTGAGCCACCACAACACCGCGGCCGGTGTCTTCGGTCAGTTGTGCGTCATGGAAGGTACGGTCACCTATTACGGTTTTGCCAATGAACAGGCGACGGAGCCGGAGAAAAAAGTCGTGATTCATGCCGGGCAGTTTGCCACCAGTCCGCCGCAGTACTGGCACCGCGTCGAACTCAGCGACGATGCCCGCTTCAATATTCACTTCTGGGTGGCGGAAGAAACCGACGGTGAAAACGGGCTGTTTCACGCGAAGAAAGCGTGACGGGCTTACCGCGCCCTGTCAGGCAGATTGAGGATATGGTCCTGCCAGTCGACAACGGTGGACTCGGGCACCGCTATATGGCGGACGGAGATGCGTTCGCCGTGCATCGCCGCTTTTGAGCCGGTCAGCAGCGGGTGCCAGGCCGGCAGAGGTTTGCCTTCCGCCAGCAGGCGATAGGCGCAGGTCGGCGGCAGCCATTCGAAGGTCGGCAGATTTTCACGAGTGAGCTTGATGCAGTCCGGCTCATATTCGAAGCGACGCTCGTAGTTACGGCACTGGCAGGTTTTGATATTGAGCTGACGGCAGGCGACGTTGGTGAAGTAGATCTCATCGGTATCTTCATCCATCAGCTTATGCAGGCAGCACTGGCCGCAGCCGTCGCACAGCGATTCCCACTCCGCGTCGGTCATGTCATCCAGGGTTTTTTGTTGCCAGAAAGGTTGTTCGCTCATCGGAATGTCCGTCGTTGCCAGTTAAGGGTGCACCTTATAACCAGTCTGGCACGACGATGCAAGTTTTGCCGCCCCAAAAGGCGGCAAACCGCGCTTAGAGGACGCGGGTGGTGAGCGACAGGCCGTTGAAACCGACCTCCAGCTCGTCGCCGCTGTGCAGCGGTCCCACCCCTTCCGGGGTGCCGGTGAGGATCACGTCGCCGGCTTTGAGGGTAAAGAAGCGCGACATATAGGCGATCAGCGGCACAATCTTATGGATCATGTCGGCGGTAGTGCCCTGCTGGCGCACTTCGCCGTTAATCTTCAGACTTAACGGCGTATTCTGCGGGTCGCCGTGGAACTCGGCCGCCGGAATAAAGCCGGAGATCGGACAGGCGTTATCGAAGCCTTTGGCCTTCTCCCACGGCTGCCCGGCCTTTTTCATTTTAGCTTGCAGGTCGCGCAGGGTGAGATCCAGCGCGACGCCATAGCCGGCAATCCCTTTCAGCACATGCTCTTCCGTCGCCTGACGCAGCGTACCGCCGATCAGCACCGCCAGCTCCACTTCATGATGCACCGAACCCAGCCCCTCAGGAAGCACCAACGGCTGACGGAGATCGCACAGCGCGCTCTCAGGTTTAATAAACAGCACCGGCTCTTCCGGCGTCGCACTGCCCATTTCCTTGATGTGCTTTGCATAATTGCTGCCGACGCAAACCACTTTGCTCACCGGATAATCCAGGAGCGCTCCCTGCCAGTTATGATGTTGGTACATTATTTTCCCTCGTGGGTTAATCGGATTGTTTCCCCTGTTCCGCCAGGTGTTTCTTTAGTAGATTTTCAGATGGCGGAGGAAGTTGCAGGTAATAGCCCTGTTCGCTTAGCGCCTGTTTCACTTTTTCCAGGTCGGCGTTAACCAGTTTTTTGCGCCCATCCAGCGGCAGCAGCATCGCCATTTGCGGCGTGCCGAAACCGCGCATGAGCTCGTCAGGAACGCGTGAGAAATCGTCCTTTTTTTCGACGTATAAATAGGTTTGTTCACGTTTAGTACTTCGATAGATCACACAAAACATAGTTTTACTCGGAATTAGACCCGTGGTCACTTGCCTCAATATATCAGTGACTATAACATGCCTTTTAGTCTTCGGAATATCACCGCACTTCGGCGGTCGATAAACAGCAAATTGAGTAAGGCCAGGATGTCAAATACGCCAATCGAACTTAAAGGCAGTAGCTTCACGTTATCTGTCGTTCATTTGCACGATGCAAATCCCGAGGTTATTCGTCAGGCGTTAGAAGACAAAATCGCCCAGGCTCCCGCCTTTTTACGCCATGCTCCGGTGGTGGTGAATATCGCCAGCGTCGAGGAGAGTGTCGAATGGCGCGCCGTCAACGAGGCTATCGCCGCGACCGGTTTACGCATTATGGGCGTCAGCGGATGCAAAATCCCGCGCCTGAAAACCGAAATCGACCGCGCCGGGATCCCGTTATTAACCGAAGGGAAAGAAAAAGCCCCTCGTCCGGCACCGTCCGAACCCGCCCCGCCGCCGCCAGTTGCTAGTCAGATCACAAAAACGCGTTTGATTGATCAGCCGGTACGTTCCGGTCAGCGCATTTATGCGCCACACTGTGATCTTATTGTTACAAATCATGTGAGTGCCGGTGCGGAACTTATCGCTGACGGCAATATCCATGTATATGGCATGATGCGAGGACGCGCATTGGCAGGCGCCGGTGGCGACAGAGACGCCCAGATATTTTGTACCCACCTTGCGGCGGAGCTGGTCTCCATCGCCGGGGAATATTGGCTGAGCGATAACATCCCGGCCGAATTTTATGGCAAAGCGGCACGCCTGCGTTTAGGCGAAAGCGCTTTGACAATTCAACCGTTAAATTAATCCCTTTTTAACAAGGAATTTCTATGGCACGCATTATTGTTGTGACTTCGGGTAAAGGGGGCGTTGGCAAGACCACCTCCAGCGCGGCCATCGCTACAGGTTTGGCCCAGAAGGGAAAGAAAACCGTCGTTATCGACTTCGACATCGGCCTGCGTAACCTCGACCTGATTATGGGCTGCGAACGTCGCGTCGTTTATGATTTCGTCAACGTCATCCAGGGCGATGCCACATTGAACCAGGCGCTGATCAAAGATAAGCGCACGGAAAACCTCTACATTCTTCCGGCGTCCCAGACCCGGGATAAAGACGCCCTGACCCGCGAAGGCGTCGACAAAGTTCTCGAAGAACTGAAGAAGATGGAGTTCGATTTCATCGTCTGTGACTCCCCGGCAGGCATTGAAACCGGTGCGCTGATGGCGCTCTATTTCGCTGACGAAGCCATTATTACTACCAACCCGGAAGTCTCCTCCGTTCGCGACTCCGACCGTATCCTTGGCATTCTCGCCTCCAAATCCCGTCGTGCGGAAAATGGCGAAGAGCCGATCAAAGAGCACCTGCTACTGACCCGCTACAATCCAGGCCGCGTCAATAAAGGCGATATGCTGAGCATGGAAGACGTGCTGGAGATTCTGCGCATCAACCTGGTGGGCGTGATCCCGGAAGACCAGTCAGTCCTGCGCGCATCCAACCAGGGTGAGCCTGTGATCCTCGATGCCGCGTCGGACGCAGGCAAAGCCTATGCCGATACCGTTGAACGTCTGCTCGGAGAAGAACGCCCTTTCCGCTTCATTGAAGAAGAGAAGAAAGGATTCCTCAAACGCCTGTTCGGAGGATAAATTATGGCTTTACTCGACTTTTTTCTCTCGCGAAAAAAGAACACGGCTAATATTGCGAAAGAACGCCTGCAAATCATCGTCGCCGAGCGCCGCCGCGGGGACGCGGAGCCGCATTACCTGCCGCAGTTGCGCAAAGATATCCTGGAAGTGATCTGTAAATACGTGCAGATCGACCCGGAGATGGTCAGCGTGCAACTGGAGCAGCGGGACGGTGATATTTCCATTCTTGAGCTGAACGTGACCCTACCCGAAACGGAAGAGTCGAAACCCTGACCTGCTGTTCCATCCCGAAAAAAAACCGGCTACGCCACGCGCCGCCGGTTTTTTTATGGCCTGAACCAGACCGTCCGCTAGCGCGGATAGTCGCTTAACAGCCTCTTCAGCCGTTCGGCCATCAGCTCACCACGCCAACCGGAAATCAGCTCAGGCTCAGCGGCCTGCGTTTTCAGCTGCCAGTGCCAGTTCAACAGCTGGTTGATCTGCCGACGCGACGCCAGCAGCTCCGCGCTTACGCCCTTCTCAGCGCTCACTTCCTGCACCAGCGCTTTAATATCTTTAAAGGCTTTGCGGTAGCCCGGCATGTCGATCAGATTCTGCAGCGGCGCCGGCAGGGCCGACTCCGGCAGCGCCTGTGCTTTCTCGACCAGGCTAATCAGCGTTTTGCCATGAAAGCGAATTTCGCTACCGGACAACCCGAGGCTGTCGAGCTCGCCGAGGCTGGTGGGCATATAGCGCGCCACGCTCCACAGATGCTCTTCCCGCACCACAAAGTTCACCGCCAGGTCGCGCTCCCGCGCTTTGCGCAGGCGCCACTCCGCCAGCAGCTGCAGGCAGCCCAGCTGGCGGGTACGCAACTGCCAGGCGTTGCCGATATCGCGCCAGGCCTCGGCCGGGTCGACCACCTCCTGGCGACGCTGCTGCATCAGGCGGCATTCGTCCAGTGCCGCCGATAGCCAGCCCGCGCGATCGGTCTCCGCCATTAATTGGCTGGCGATCGGCAACAGGTACCAGACGTCGGCCGCGGCATATTCACACTGACGCTCGGTTAGCGGACGCGCCAGCCAGTCGGTGCGGGATTCGCTTTTGTCCAGCGCAACCCCGGAATACTCTTCCACCATCGAGGCGAAGCCCCAGGACATCGGCCGACCGCAGAAGGCTGCCAGGATCTGGGTGTCGATCAGCGGCTGCGGCATCAGGTTGAACGCGTTGAGAAAGACTTCTAAATCTTCGCTGCCGGCATGCAGGTATTTGGTCACATCCGGGTTGAGCAGCAGGTCGCGCATCGGCGCCCAGTCGGTAATCGTTAAGGGATCGATCAGAGAGACCTGGCGGCCGTCGAACAGCTGCAGCAGGCCCAGCTGCGGGTAATAGGTACGGGTACGGACAAATTCCGTATCCAGAGCGACGGCGGAGGCGGCGCTTGCCGCTTCGCAGACAGCGCGCAGGCCATCGTCGGTGGTGATCATCTGATAGTTCAAAGCATACTCTCTTAACTTGCGCCCATAAAAAACGCCGGCGTAGCCGGCGTCTGGCGACTCATTCGTTACTTAGCCTTTATTGTCCACTTTAGCGCGCGCTTCGTCACGCAGTTCTCGCCGCAAAATTTTCCCGACGTTGGATTTCGGCAGTTCGTCACGGAATTCCACCAGCTTCGGTACCTTGTAACCGGTCAAATGGCGACGGCAGAACGTAATCAGCGCTTCTTCGGTTAACGCGGCATCTTTCTTCACCACGAAGATCTTCACCGCTTCGCCGCTGCTGCCGGACGGCACGCCGATGGCCGCCACCTCAAGCACGCCGCTGTGCTGCATGACCACATCTTCGATTTCATTCGGATAGACGTTAAAACCCGACACCAGGATCATATCTTTTTTCCGGTCAACGATGCGCAGGAATCCCTCTTCATCCATCACCGCGATGTCCCCGGTGTGCAACCAGCCGTCTTTAATAATCTCATCCGTCGCGTCAGGACGCTGCCAGTAGCCCAGCATCACCTGCGGCCCCTTGATACAGAGCTCGCCCGGCTGACCCGGCGCCACTTCGTTATCGTCGTCGTCCACCAGTTTGGCTTCAGTGGAGGGCACCGGCAGGCCAATGCTGCCGCTGTGGTAGTCGATGTCGTGCGGGTTGACGCTGACCAGCGGCGAACACTCGGTCAGGCCGTAGCCCTCCAGCAGATATTGTCCGGTCAGTTTCACCCAGCGCTCAGCCACCGCCTGCTGCACCGGCATACCGCCGCCGGCGGAGAGGTGCAGCGAGGAGAAATCAAGCTGCTGGAACTCTTTGTTGTTCAGCAAGGCGTTGAACAGGGTGTTGACCCCGGTCATGGCGGTAAACGGATATTTCGCCAGCTCCTTCACCAGCCCGGGGATATCGCGCGGGTTGGTGATCAGCAGATTCTGCCCGCCCAGCTCGATAAACAGCAGGCAGTTCATGGTGAGGGCGAAAATGTGATACAGCGGCAGCGCGGTGACCACAAACTCTTTGCCGCGATGCAGCAGCGGGCCGTAGGTGGCATTGACCTGCTCAAGGTTGGCCAGCATGTTGCGGTGGGTCAGCATCGCCCCTTTAGCCACCCCGGTGGTGCCCCCGGTGTACTGTAGAAACGCCAGATCTTCCGCAACGATCTCCGGCTTCACGTACTGCATGCGATAGCCGTGCTGCAGCGCGCTGCGAAACGAGATGGCATCCGGTAGATGGTACTTCGGCACCAGCCGCTTGATGTACTTAACCACAAAGTTCACCAGCGTGCCTTTGGCGGTGGAGAGCTGGTCGCCCATGCGCGTCAGGATCACGTGTTTCACCTGGGTCTTCGCCACCACTTTTTCCAGGGTATGGGCAAAGTTGGAGACGATGACGATCGCCGCCGCGCCGCTGTCGTTGAGCTGATGCTCCAGTTCACGCGGGGTATATAAGGGGTTGACGTTAACCACGATCATCCCGGCGCGCAGGATGCCAAACAGGGCCACCGGATACTGCAGCAGGTTAGGCATCATCAGGGCCACCCGGTCGCCCTTCTGTAGTCCTAAGCCCTCCTGAAGGTAAGCGGCGAAGGCGCGACTGCGCTCTTCCAGCTTACGATAGGTCATCACTTCACCCATATTGATAAACGCCGGTTGGTCGGCGTAGCGGGTGGTGGCATGTTCAAACAGTTCAACCAGGGATTGATAGCGGTCAGGATTTATCTCCGCCGGAACATCTGCGGGATAACGGTTTAGCCAAACCTTTTTCACTGCATCACCTCTGAAATAGTTATTCGTCGTCATCACAGCCCCTGGAAAATACATTTTGTTAACATTATATTAACTCAGCGTACCAGTTTATTAATTAGGCAATGAGCAGGTTGCGAAGCGCGTCACTATTTTTTTTCTTATTCGACTGAAAACAAAGAAACAGCGGACCGGCCGCTGTTTCTTTGAACTAACAAAAACAACAAAATCATTCGGTTACAACGTTTCTGACCTCTGCTGGGCCGGGGTTGTACCAACCCCATCCGCCATAGCCGTAACCCCAGGGGCGCGGACCCAGCATCCACGGGTCGATCGGCTGCGGGGGCATCACCACCTGCTGCACCACGTTCCAGCGTTTGTAGCCGGTGGCGTTCATCAGCATAAATTTGTAGGGCGTGCTGCCTACTTTGCCTTCGACCACCCCGGCAATCGGCCCGACCACGGTCACCAGCTGACCGCGGAAGTCCACCGGATCGAGGAAGCCGTTAACATCGGCATAGATCCGCCCGCGCGAGGGTTCGCCCAGTTCCGGTCGCGCACCGCTGTCCAGCGGCACGGTAGCGATTTCTAAGCGGGTTTTCCCCTGCTGGTTCTGCACGTTGACCACCTTGCCGCCAAAGCGCGCTTCCTGACCGACGTACAGCTGCGGGGCATTCATCACCCGCACTAAATCCTGCTGCGGCGTGGGGCTGGTGCCTTTGATGGCATCCGGCACCGATACGCAGCCGCTCAGCGCAACGGCAACCGCCGCGGCCAGCAGCCAGCGAACGCCCTGTTTTTGACCCGCCATGATGCGACTCCTTTTCTCAGTCTTCTTGTTACTGAGATTCACTCGCGGCCCGGAAGTTTCTTCCACGCCACCTCGTTACGCAAATAAACCGGCTCCGCTTTCTCCACGGCCACGGTTTTCCCTGCCGCCAGCAGATAACAGGCTAACGGCAGCATATCCTCTGCCGCCGGCAGTTCAATTTCGCCGCTGCTTAAGGTCAGTCCGCTCTCTTTCGCCAGATCCGGCCACGCCTGCCAGCCGGTGCCGACGGTGGCCCATTCGCCGGAAAGCTGTGCCAGCCGTTCGGCCACCGCGTCCGGTTTGAGCACCGCTTCCGTCTCTTCGCCGTGCCAGACGCCCTGCTCGTCGCGCTGATACTCGGCCCAGTAGACTTCCCCCATCCGGGCGTCAATCGCCGCCAGCACGCGGGTGGCGCCGGTTTTGCGCCACGCGCCCTGCGCCATGGTGGCCAGTGTGGAAACACCGATCATCGGCAGCTCCGAGCCCAGCGCCAGCCCCTGAGCGATACCGATGCCAATGCGTACGCCGGTAAAGCTGCCAGGACCGCGGCCAAAGGCCAGCGCGTCCAGCTCGGTCAGGGTGGTGCCGCTCTCGGCGAGGACCTCCTGCACCAGCGGCAGGATACGTTGGGTATGTTCGCGGGGACAAATTTCGAAATGAGCACTAAGGGTGCCATCATTCCACAGCGCTGCGGAGCAGGCTTCTGTGGCGGTATCGATAGCCAAAATTCGCATGGGTGGTCACGCTCTCGTTACATAGTTCAGGCCTTCAGGCAGCCTGTTTTCCGGCAGACGGACAACCCGTCGCCACACCGCCCGAAGTCTAGTGGGAACCGCTAATTAACAAAATGGCGCGCAGCTTAACACATTTCAGGGCGGATTACCTTGCCGGCGGCACGGCGAGAAAGCGCACCGCCCGGCGGATATCGCGGGTTCGCGGCGCCGGCGGCAGACTGGCCAGAAAGACCGCGCCGTAGGGGCGCATCACCAGCCGGTTGTCGCAGATCACCAGCACCCCGCGATCGTCGATATCGCGGATCAGGCGGCCCACCCCCTGCTTAAGGGTGATCACCGCGTCCGGGAGCTGCACTTCATCGAACGGATCGCCGCCGCGCAGCCGGCAATCTTCCATCCGCGCTTTCAGCAACGGATCGTCCGGCGAGGTAAACGGCAGCTTATCAATGATCACCAGCGACAGCGCGTCGCCGCGCACGTCGACCCCTTCCCAGAAGCTGCTGGTGGCCACCAGCAGGGCATTGCCGGCGCTGACGAACTGCTGCAGAAGCTGGCCTTTACTGGTCTCGCCCTGCAGCAGCACCGGCAGAGTCATGGTGGCGCGGAACTGCTCCGCCAGATCGCGCATCATGGCGTGCGAAGTGCACAGCATAAAGCAGCGACCGTCGTTAGCCTCGATCAGCGGCTTGAGCATCGCCGCCAGATGGCGCGCCGCGCCGGGCTGGTTCGGCAGCGGTAGGTTACGCGGCACGCAGAGCAGCGCCTGATGCTGATAGTCAAAGGGGCTCGGCAGCAGCAGTGTCTGCGCCTCGTCGATCCCCAGCCGGGCGGTGAAATGGTGCAGATCGTCGTTTACCGACAGCGTCGCCGAGGTAAAGATCCAGCTCCCCGACTTCTGCGCCATCACCTCTTTAAACTTCTCGGCCACGGTCAACGGCGTCAGCGCAAGGGTAAAGTGGCGCGAAGTGCACTCATACCAGTAACTGTAGCCCGGCTGATTGATCTCTTTCAGCCGCTTCAGGCGCCCGCGATAAAGGGTGGCGCGCTCAAAGGCGGCATCGAGCAGCGCCGAGCGCCCCAGCGAGAGTTTGGCGACGTCGTAACACAGTTCAAGCGCATCATCGAGCAGCAGCAGCGCCCGCTGAATGTGGCTGTCCGCCAGCAGTTCGCGCAGGTTGCCGCGGTAGCCAGGGTCCCCCAGCTGCAGGCGGAAATCCTGGGCGCTTTGCGCCAGGCGGTCGGCGCATTTTTGCAGCTGTTGAGTGTCTTTCAGTTCGGTGCGATAGGCAATAGTGATGTCTTTCGCCAGATCCAGCAGCTGGCGGCTGGAGAGCGACTGGCCAAAGTACTGGCTGGCGATATCCGGCAGCTGATGGGCTTCGTCGAAGATCATCACCTCCGCCTCGGGGATCAGTTCGGCAAAGCCGCTCTCTTTGACCACCATATCGGCAAGGAACAGGTGATGGTTGACGACCACTACGTCGGCGTCCATCGCTTTTTTACGCGCCTTCACCACGAAGCAATCTTTATACAGCGGGCAGTCGCTGCCGAGGCAGTTATCGTTGGTACTGGTGACCAGCGGCCAGGCCTGGGAATCTTCCGCCACGCTGGCGCAGGTGCTGATATCGCCATCCTGAGTTTGGTTCGACCAGGAGCGCAGGAGGATCACGTCGCTGAGGGTTTGCACCGGCAGATCGCCGCCCGCCAGCGCCTGCTGTTCCAGGCGTTCTAGGCACAGGTAGTTGGAGCGCCCTTTGAGCAGCGCCAGTTTGCCGGTGAATTTGAGCGCTTTGGCGACGGTGGGCAGATCGCGGCTGTAGAGCTGATCCTGCAGCGCTTTCGACCCTGTGGAGATAATCACCTTTTTTTTCGCCCGCAGCGCTGGCGCCAGGTAAGCGTAGGTTTTACCGGTTCCGGTCCCCGCTTCCACCACCAGCGGCCGGGAGGCCTCAATCGCTTCGCTGACCGCCACCGCCATCTGGCGCTGCGGCTCGCGCGGTTTAAATCCCGGTATGGCTTTGGCTAGCTGGCCGTCTGCTGCAAAATCGTCGATCACATTGCCCCCTGGTTATTTGGACAGTGATTATGTCAGGGAGGGCGGCGTTTCGCCAGTCCGGGTAGTGACGCGAGCGGAACATTATGGCAGTCTTGCCGCAGCCAAATGGAATGCTCAGAGAGGAATGAGAAATGACAATTACGCGTATTGATGCCGAAGCCCGCTGGTCAGATGTAGTGATCCACAATCAGACCCTTTACTACACCGGCGTGCCGGCGAATCTTGATGCCGATGCCTTCGAGCAGACCGCCAACACCCTGGCGCAGATTGACGCGGTGCTGGAAAAACAGGGCAGCGACAAGTCGCGCATTCTTGACGCCACCATTTTCCTCGCCGACAAAAGCGACTTTGCGGCGATGAATAAAGCGTGGGACGCCTGGGTGGTAGCCGGTCACGCCCCGGTGCGCTGCACGGTGGAAGCAACGCTGATGAACCCGCAGTATAAGGTTGAAATCAAAATTATCGCCGCGGTGTAATTACTCGTCTTCGTCTTCATCTTCAAAGCGCGCGACGATCCGTTCGCCGGTATGCGTCGCGCGTAGCTCTTCCGCCACCAGGGCAATCGCCTGGCCACTGCTCATCCCCTGGGCCATCAGCTCCTGGATACGTTCGACCGCTTTTTGCTGTTGCTCGTGGCTCAGCGAAGGTAAACCTGCAAACATCTTGTACTCCTGCTACATTGTGGGGCGTAATTATTTCACGCCGTCCCCGCCTACGCCAGAGGGACGGTAACGTTCAGGATCGAGAAAGATGTTGTCCCCCGCGATTATTACCCTGCCCTGGCGCCCGGATGCCGCCGAATACTATTTTACGCCGTTAAGCGCCCTGCCCTGGGCGATGCTGCTACATTCCGGCTTTGCCGACCACCCGCATAACCGTTTTGATATCCTGGTGGCGGCCCCGCGCGCCACGCTGCTGACGCGCGGTGAACAGACCTGGGTCGATGACGGCGAGACCACTTTTGTCTCGGCGGACGATCCGCTGCAACTACTCCAGCAGCAGCTGGATCGTCAGCCGTTCACGCCGCAGCCCCATGAGGATTTGCCGTTTCTTGGCGGCGCGCTGGGGCTGTTCGGTTACGATCTGGGCCGCCGTTTTGAGCGACTTCCCACTGTAGCGCAGGCCGATATCGCGCTGCCGGATCTGGCGGTGGGGATTTATGACTGGGCGCTAATCGTCGACCATCAGCGCCAGCAGGTGTCGCTGCTCAGCTATGACGACCCGCAGCAGCGTCTGCAGTGGCTGGAGGCGCAAACGTCGGCGCCAGGTGAAACCTTCGCCCTGACCTCTGCCTGGCAGTCAAATATGAGCCGCCAGCAATACGGCGAGAAATTTCGTCAGGTGCAGGCCTATCTGCGCAGCGGTGACTGCTATCAGGTCAATCTCGCCCAGCGTTTTCAGGCCCGCTACGTCGGGAATGAATGGCAGGCTTTCCGCCAGTTGAACGCCGCCAACCGCGCCCCCTTTAGCGCCTTCATCCGCCTTGCGGAAGGGGCGATTTTAAGCCTGTCGCCGGAGCGATTTATTCAGCTCCGCCAGGGGGAAATCCAGACGCGCCCGATTAAGGGCACCCTGCCGCGGCTCGATTCGCCGCTGGCGGATGCGCAGCAGGCGGAGAAGCTGGCGAACTCGCCGAAAGATCGCGCCGAGAATTTAATGATTGTCGACCTGATGCGCAACGACATCGGCCGCGTCGCCGTCCCGGGCAGCGTGCGGGTCCCCGAGCTGTTCGTGGTGGAGCCGTTCCCGGCGGTCCATCATCTGGTCAGCACCATCACCGCCCGCCTGCCGGCGACGCTGCACGCCAGCGATCTGCTGCGCGCCGCCTTCCCGGGAGGGTCGATCACCGGCGCGCCGAAGGTCCGGGCGATGGAGATTATTGATGAACTGGAACCCCAGCGACGTAACGCCTGGTGCGGGAGCATCGGCTATCTGAGCTATTGCGGCAATATGGATACCAGCATCACCATTCGCACCCTAACGGCCTGGCAGGGGCAACTGTACTGTTCCGCCGGCGGCGGGATTGTGGCGGATAGTGAGGAAGCCGCAGAATATCAGGAAACTTTTGATAAAGTTAATCGTATCCTGCACCAACTGGAGAACTAGACCATGGCGGACCGCGCCCTCAATCTGGATGACTTTCTGTCCCGCTTTCAGCTGCTGCGTCCACAGCCTTCGCCACAGGCGCTAAACCAGCGGCAGGCGGCGGTGCTGGTGCCGATCGTACGCCGGCCGCAGCCTGGCCTGCTGTTGACCCAGCGTTCGCCGTTGCTGCGCAAGCACGCCGGCCAGGTCGCCTTTCCCGGCGGGGCGGTAGATAATACCGATGCGACGCTTATCGCCGCCGCTCTGCGCGAAGCCCAGGAAGAGGTGGCGATCCCGCCAGAGAAGGTTGAGGTGATTGGCGTTCTGCCGCCGGTGGACAGTGTCACCGGCTTCCAGGTGACGCCGGTGGTGGGCATTATTCCGCCGGATCTGCACTATCACGCCAGCCAGGACGAGGTCTCCGCGGTTTTTGAAATGCCGCTCGCCGAAGCCCTGCGCCTCGGGCGCTACCATCCGCTCGATATCCACCGCCGGGGCAACGACCACCGCGTCTGGCTCTCCTGGTACCAGCATTATTTTGTCTGGGGAATGACCGCCGGGATCATTCGCGAGCTGGCGCTGCAGATAGGCGCGCGCCCTTAGCTATACTGATTATGAGAGGGCGCTCTCACTATTAGTAAAATCGCGGTTTTCCATTAGTTTAATTCATGTGAATAGTTGAACTGACAGGGCGCTTCCCTCTTACACTATG
The DNA here is from genome assembly GCF_040064295.1 of Klebsiella sp. JB_Kp031. Taxonomy (NCBI): domain Bacteria; kingdom Pseudomonadati; phylum Pseudomonadota; class Gammaproteobacteria; order Enterobacterales; family Enterobacteriaceae; genus Klebsiella; species Klebsiella sp. JB_Kp031. The sequence goes on along the minus strand of NZ_JBEAJW010000043.1, from coordinate 195,540 downwards.
CGCAGTTATTACATCGTTACCGCACCCGCGGTAACCCTGTCAGGAGTATTATCGTGATTAGTCTATTCGACATGTTCAAGGTGGGGATTGGTCCCTCATCTTCCCACACTGTTGGCCCGATGAAGGCCGGTAAACAGTTCGTCGATGACCTGGTCGAAAAAGGATTGCTTAATGCAGTGACCCGCGTGGCGGTTGACGTCTACGGTTCGCTGTCATTAACCGGCAAAGGCCACCATACGGACATCGCCATTATCATGGGACTGGCGGGCAATCAGCCCGATACGGTCGATATAGACGCGATACCGGCATTTATCCGTGACGTCGAGACACGCGGCCGTCTGCTGCTGGCCAACGGTCAGCACGAAGTCGACTTCCCGGCGGATGACGGCATGCGTTTTCGCAGCGACAATCTGCCGCTGCACGAAAACGGCATGACCATTCATGCCTGGGCCGGCGAGAAAGAGATCTACTGCAAGACCTATTACTCGATTGGCGGCGGCTTTATCGTCGATGAAGAGCACTTCGGCAAAGAGAACGCCAACGAACTGCAGGTGCCCTACCCGTTTAAATCGGCGCAGGAAATGCTGGCCTACTGCAAAGAGACCGGCCTGTCGCTCTCCGGGATGGTGATGCAGAACGAGCTGGCGCTGCACAGCAAAAAAGAGATCGAGGACTATTTCGCTAATGTCTGGCAGACCATGCGCGCCTGTATCGACCGCGGCATGAACACCGAAGGCGTGCTGCCTGGCCCGCTGCGCGTACCGCGTCGCGCGTCGGCGCTGCGTCGTCTGCTGGTGGCCAGCGATAAGCTCTCCAGCGATCCGATGAACGTCGTTGACTGGGTCAACATGTTCGCGCTGGCGGTCAATGAAGAGAACGCCGCCGGCGGTCGCGTGGTGACCGCGCCGACCAACGGCGCCTGCGGCATCGTTCCGGCGGTACTCGCTTATTACGATCACTTTATCGAATCCGTCAGCCCGGAGATCTATATCCGCTACTTTATGGCCTGCGGTGCGATTGGCGCGCTGTACAAGATGAATGCCTCCATTTCCGGCGCCGAAGTCGGCTGTCAGGGCGAAGTGGGCGTCGCCTGCTCGATGGCGGCGGCGGGTCTGGCCGAACTGCTCGGCGCCAGCCCGGAACAGGTCTGCGTGGCGGCGGAGATCGGCATGGAACACAACCTCGGACTGACCTGCGACCCGGTCGCCGGCCAGGTACAGGTGCCGTGCATTGAACGTAACGCCATCGCCTCCGTGAAAGCGATCAACGCCGCGCGGATGGCAATGCGCCGCACCAGCGAACCGCGCGTCTCGCTCGATAAAGTGATCGAGACCATGTACGAAACCGGCAAAGACATGAACGCCAAGTACCGCGAAACTTCGCGCGGCGGACTGGCGATTAAAGTTCAGTGTGACTAAAGTGTTGGCTTACGCCTGCCCCCTCCCGGTGCGCAGGCGTGAAGCGAGGGGAACTGAAAGCCCCCTGCCTTCCTGATGCGCCCTCTGTGGCGCATTTCTTTTTTCTATACCTGACGATATTCTGCCACTACAATTGCTCTATTAAATAAGCCACGCTTAACCACTCGTCCTGTCGACAGGGTGTCGCACATGCAGACTGCACAAAAAGTCATTACGGCCTATCGTCGCAAACGCATTATTGTCTGCCTGCTGGTAGCCCTGGTGACCCTGGGCACCACCTTAGCCATCCGATTTATTTCGCAGCGTAGCGAAAATGAAGGCTATATTCGCATGGCCGCCAGCCAACGGGTGGCGGCGCTGGATAATATCCTGCGTCCGCTGAGCGCGCAGCGAACCACTCTGCTTCCTCTGGTGGGTCACCCCTGCCCGGATATCCATCTGTCGCTGCGTAAAATCGCGGCCTCGTTGCAGACCGTTCGTTCCGTCGCGCTCGTGACGTCAGGTATCGTTTACTGTTCGAGTATTTTTGGGCCGCGACAGGCGGATTTACATCGCCTGCAGCCTGCGCTTCCTGCACCCCGTCCTCTGCTGCTCTTTTCGAATGACAGCTCCTTGCTCAAAGGCTCACCGGTGCTGATACAGTGGTATCCAGCCTCGGAGAGAGGCGTGGACGGCGTGATGCTGATTGTCAATATCGAGCTGCTGGGGACCTTAATTCTCAACGAAAAATCATCCCTGATAAGCGACGTCAGCCTGCAGGTTGGCGATCGTTATTTTAGCAGCAGCCATGGGCTTCTCGAGAAAGCGCATACCCCGCCGGGAACGGTGATTTATCGCCAGCGCTCTACCGAGTTTCCGTTTATCGTCAATATCAATGGCCCTGGCGCCTCGGCGATTGCGCTTGAGGAGCTGCCCGGCGAGCTGCCGCTGGCGCTGATCTTCAGCCTGTTGATGACCGGCATCGCCTGGCTGGCCACCGCCGGCAGAATGAGCTTCTCGCGGGAGATAAGCCTCGGTATTTCCGCCCGGGAGTTTGCCCTCTGGTGCCAGCCGCTGCAGGATGCGCGCAGCGGCCGCTGCTGCGGGGTGGAGATCCTGCTGCGCTGGAACAACCCTCGCCGCGGTGCGATTTCGCCGGAGGTGTTTATTCCCATCGCCGAAGGGGACAATCTGATCATCCCCCTCACCCGCTATGTGATTGCCGAAACCGCCCGCCGTCTGGATGCTTTTCCCCGCGACCGCCAGTTTCATATCGCGATTAACGTCGCTGCCCGCCACTTTGCCAACGGCTTACTGCTGCATGACCTGCATAATTACTGGTTCAGCATGAACCCGGTACAGCAGCTGGTGGTCGAGCTGACCGAACGCGATGTCCTGCAGGATGGCGACCAGCACATGGCCGAAGATCTGCACCAGAAAGGCGTCCAGCTGGCGATCGATGACTTTGGCACCGGCAACAGCTCCCTGTCGTGGCTGGAAACACTGCGCCCGGACGTGCTGAAGATTGACCGTTCGTTTACCAGCTCGGTGGGGATAGACAGCGTCAATGCCACGGTGACCGATATCATTATCGCCCTCGCCAACCGGCTGAATATTATTACCGTTGCCGAAGGGGTGGAGACGCAGGAACAGGAAAGCTACCTCAGAGACCACGGTGTCGATGTGCTACAGGGGTTTTATTATGCCCGGCCGATGCCGGTGGAGGCATTCCCGGCGTGGCTGGCCAGTCGAGAGGCAACAGAATAACTCGCCGGCCCCCACGGGGACCGGCGCGCAGGACGATTACTCTTCTTCGTCACTCGGCGGACGGGTGACCACCGCGCGAACCAGATCGACCCGGTAGTCATTCGCTTCCACCACGGTGAAATGCAGCGGCGGCAATGACACCACGTCGCCAATGCGCGGGATATGGCCATTGGCGGAGATCACCAGACCGGCAACCGTAGCAATATCCTCATCGTCATTGATCAGCGGATCCAGCCCCAGCGCCTGCTGCAACGCATGCAGGTCGGTCGACCCCTTAATAAGCCAGCCGTCGCCATCGATAACGATCTCCGGCGTCTCATCGGCGTCCGGGAATTCTCCGGCGATCGCTTCCAGAACGTCCAGCGGGGTCACCAATCCCTGCACCACGCCAAATTCATTGGTCACGATGACGAAACTGCCGCGGGCGCGGCGCAGGACGCCGAGCAGATTGATCGGATCCAGCGTTTCAGGTACCACAATCGCCGGGGAGGCGGAGGCCAGCGCCGCGACGTTTTCGCCCGACTCCAGAGCCACCAGCATCTCCTTCGCCCGCACGATACCAATGATTTCATCCAGTTCTCCGCGGCAGACCGGGAACAGACTGTGCGGCGACGAAAGCAGCTGACGGCGAATTTCATCTTCACTCTGCTCGGCGTCGACCCAGCTGATTTCCCCGCGCGGCGTCATGATGCTGCGCAGAGAGCGCTGAGCCAGGGTCAGCACGCCGTTAATCATGTAGCGCTCTTCTTCCGCAAAGGCGCCTTCCGGTACCGGCACCGCCGCCGGGCTGTCAGCGTCGTGGTTGACGGAGGCCTGTTTATTACGGCCGCCCATCAGACGCAAGATCGCATCCGCGGTACGGGCGCGCAGCGGCAACGTCGACTGGTGACGTACAAAGTTGCGGCGCGCCACCTGGTTAAAGAACTCAATGATGATCGAGAAACCGATCGCCGCGTAAAGGTACCCTTTCGGAATATGGAAGCCAAACCCTTCCGCCACCAGACTCAGGCCGATCATCAACAGGAAGCTCAGACAGAGCACCACCACCGTCGGGTGCTGGTTGACAAAGCGCGTCAACGGCTTGGAGGCCAGCAGCATCATGATCATCGCGATCACGACCGCTGCCATCATCACCGGCAGATGGTTCACCATCCCGACCGCGGTGATCACCGCGTCCAGTGAGAAGACGGCATCCAGCACTACGATCTGCAGTACCACCACCCAGAAACTGGCATAGCCTTTCCCGTGACCGGCATCGTGCTGGCGGTTTTCCAGCCGTTCATGCAGCTCAGTTGTCGCCTTGAACAGCAAGAAGATCCCGCCAAGCAGCATGATGAGGTCACGCCCGGAAAAGGAGAAATCGGCGATAGTAATCAGCGGCTTCGTCAGCGTCACCATCCAGGAGATCACCGACAGCAGCCCCAGGCGCATCACCAGCGCCAGCGACAGGCCGATCAGTCGCGCTTTATCACGCTGCTTCGGCGGCAGTTTGTCCGCCAGGATGGCAATAAACACCAGGTTATCAATACCGAGCACAATTTCCAGAACGATAAGCGTCAACAGGCCGGCCCAGATTGAGGGATCCATTAACAATTCCATGTGCGACTCCGGTTAGCGGCAAGGTCAGTCATCGCCATGTCATGCACGGACGCGACAATAGATGCTGAAAGATAAGCGTGATGCGTGGAGGTGGCAACCAGGTGCCAGAAAGTGAAAAGACGTCGATGACGGTCCATACTGCGGGCTATGCCCTATACTCCTGAGTAATTAAACGGAAGTTAAACATAGCAAAATATAGAGCGAAATTGGAAAAGATTTACCTGAATTTGCAATAACTAAGGCTATTTTTTGCGCTGCAAAATTATTAGCAGGCGATGCCTGATTAACGGATCTTCATCACATTAATTATTTTTTCACTGTCTAAAATAATTCGCGGTAGTAACTATTTTCTATCTTACACCCTAACTGAATCGATTTTGTCCTCAAGAGTGATTCAGGATGTATCAAAGCAGATGATGCATTCACGATAATAAAGGAGGTAGCAAGTGACGATTGCTATTGTAATAGGCACACATGGTTGGGCTGCAGAACAGCTGCTGAAAACAGCAGAGATGCTGTTGGGCGAGCAGGAAAACGTTGGCTGGATCGATTTCGTTCCGGGTGAAAACGCCGAAACGCTGATCGAGAAATACAATGCCCAGTTGGCAAAACTGGATACCAGTAAAGGCGTGCTGTTTCTCGTCGATACATGGGGAGGCAGCCCGTTCAACGCTGCGAGCCGCATTGTCGTCGATAAAGAGCACTACGAAGTTATCGCCGGCGTCAACATCCCGATGCTGGTGGAAACCTTCATGGCCCGCGATGACGATCCTTCCTTTGATGAGCTGGTCGCCTTAGCGGTAGAGACCGGCAGCGAAGGCGTGAAAGCGCTGAAGGCCAAACCGGTGGAAAAAGCGGCCCCTGCGCCCGCTCCAGCCGCGGCGCCTAAAGCCGCTGCACCGGCCAAACCGATGGGTCCGAATGACTACATGGTGATTGGCCTCGCGCGTATCGACGATCGCCTGATCCATGGTCAGGTCGCCACCCGTTGGACCAAAGAGACCAACGTCACCCGCATCATCGTCGTCAGCGACGAAGTCGCCGCGGATACCGTGCGCAAAACCCTGTTGACCCAGGTTGCGCCGCCGGGCGTCACCGCCCACGTGGTGGACGTCGCCAAAATGATCCGCGTCTACAACAACCCGATGTACGCCGGACAGCGCGTCATGCTGCTGTTTACTAACCCGACCGACGTTGAGCGCGTCGTCGAGGGCGGCGTGAAAATCACCAGCGTCAACATCGGCGGTATGGCGTTCCGCCAGGGCAAAACCCAGGTTAACAACGCGATTTCGGTCGATGCCAAAGATATTGAGGCGTTTAACAAGCTGAACGCACGCGGTATCGAGCTGGAGGCACGTAAAGTGTCCACCGACCCGAAACTGAAAATGATGGATCTGATCGCCAAGGTCGATAAATAACCCGGACGATCGCGCCCCAGTTTTCACTTTAAGACTTAATCAACAGGAGAAGTACAATGGAGATTACCCTTCTTCAGATTGTGCTGGTGTTCATCGTCGCGTGTATTGCGGGTATGGAGTCGGTGCTTGATGAATTTCAGTTCCACCGTCCTCTGGTCGCCTGTACGCTGATCGGCGCCGTTCTCGGCGATATGAAAACCGGTATTATTATCGGCGGTACGCTGGAAATGATCGCCCTGGGCTGGATGAACATCGGTGCGGCGGTTGCCCCTGATGCCGCGCTGGCGTCCATTATTTCCACCGTTCTGGTTATTGCCGGCCATCAGAGCATCGGCGCCGGCATCGCGCTGGCTATCCCGCTGGCGGCTGCAGGCCAGGTGCTGACCATCATCGTGCGTACTATCACCGTAGCCTTCCAGCACGCGGCGGATAAAGCGGCGGAGAATGGCAACCTGACCGCCCTGTCGTGGCTGCACGTCTCGTCCCTGTTCCTGCAGGCGATGCGTATCGCTATACCGGCCGTCATCGTGGCCATTTCCGTCGGTACCAGCGAAGTCCAGGGCCTGCTGAACGCAATCCCTGAAGTGGTCACCAGCGGCCTGAACATCGCCGGCGGCATGATCGTGGTGGTTGGTTACGCGATGGTCATCAATATGATGCGCGCGGGCTACCTGATGCCGTTCTTCTACCTCGGCTTCGTCACCGCCGCCTTCACCAACTTCAACCTGGTGGCCCTGGGCGTGATTGGCGCCGTCATGGCCATTCTCTACATCCAGCTGAGCCCGAAATATAACCGCGTCGCCGGTGCCCCGGCTCAGGCGGCTGGTAACAACGATCTCGATAACGAACTGGACTAACAGGTGAGCGAAATGGTTGATATGACTAAAAATACCACCGAGAAAAAACTCACTCAGAGTGATATTCGTGGCGTGTTCATTCGTTCTAACCTGTTCCAGGGTTCATGGAACTTCGAACGTATGCAGGCGCTGGGCTTCTGCTTCTCTATGGTTCCGGCGATTCGTCGTCTGTACCCGGAGAATAACGATGCGCGTAAGCAGGCGATTAAGCGTCACCTTGAGTTCTTCAATACCCATCCTTACGTTGCCGCTCCGGTACTGGGCGTAACGCTGGCGATGGAAGAGCAACGCGCCAATGGCGCAGAGATTGACGATGGCGCTATCAACGGCATCAAAGTCGGTCTGATGGGGCCGCTGGCCGGTGTCGGCGACCCAATCTTCTGGGGCACTGTGCGTCCGGTGTTCGCGGCCTTAGGCGCCGGGATCGCGATGAGCGGAAGCCTGCTCGGCCCTCTGCTGTTCTTTATCCTGTTCAACGCGGTGCGACTGCTAACCCGCTACTATGGCGTCGCCTACGGCTACCGCAAAGGCGTGGACATCGTGAAAGATATGGGCGGCGGCTTCCTGCAGAAACTGACTGAAGGGGCGTCAATCCTCGGCCTGTTTGTCATGGGGGCGCTGGTTAACAAGTGGACGCACGTGAACATTCCGATGGTGGTGTCAAAAATCACTGGCTCTGACGGACAGGTTCATGTCACCACGGTGCAGACGATCCTCGACCAGCTGATGCCGGGCCTGGTACCGCTGCTGCTGACCTTCGCCTGTATGTGGCTGCTGCGTAAGAAAGTTAACCCGCTGTGGATCATCGTTGGTTTCTTCGTCATCGGTATCGCAGGCTACGCTGTCGGCCTGCTGGGTCTGTAATTTCCAGGTTGTACGCCGGGGGCTTGCCCCCGGCTTTTTTTTATCAGGAGGAACGCAAAGCAATGACATTCACGGACCTGGTGATCATCCTGTTCATCCTTGCGCTACTGGCCTACGCGGTGTATGACCAGTTTATTATGCCGAGGCGCAACGGCCCGGTGCTGCTGGCCATTCCCCTGCTTCGCCGCAGCCGCGTTGACGGCCTGATCTTTGTCGGCCTCATCGCCATTCTGATCTATAACAACATCACCCAGCACGGTACCCCGATCACCACCTGGCTATTGTCTGCGCTGGCGCTGATGGGACTCTATTTATTCTGGATCCGTACGCCGAAAATCATTTTCAAACCGCGCGGCTTTTTCTTCGCCAACGTGTGGATAGAATATCAGCGAATTAAAGAGATGAATTTATCCGAAGACGGCGTGCTGGTGATGCAATTAGAGCAACGGCGGCTGCTGATTCGCGTACGAAATATCGACGATCTGGAGAAAATATACAAACTTCTTGTTTCAACTCAATGAGTTAAAAATATAGCCAGCGCTATGTTTTTTCCGATTTCGTCTGGGGGATTATATAGCCATGGCTATATTTCCCCACCTGCTCTTCTGTTTTTCATTAACTATTTATTTACTTATAAATTCAAATGAAAATCGTTATCATTTGGTTATTAAAATAGCCCTCTTCTGTTATTGTTTTATATTCTAAAAATATGTTAAGGTTGCGCCCGTCGTTGGGGAGTAGCCGATTTCCTGCCCGCCAGGAAATGTACGTGTCAACATACTCGTTGCAAAACGTGGCACGTACGGGTTGAAGTGATTCAATCAGGCGAGACCATAGATACATCACTGCTGTACGTATTGCTCAGCCATTGAGCGGCTCCGCGTATATTTACTGGGGGCAGCGATGTGTCATATGGATTATCCCCGGTCAGGACAGGCACATGAATTTATCCGCAACCCTTCTTCTCGCTTTCGGCATGTCTATGGACGCCTTCGCGGCCTCTATTGGCAAAGGCGCCACCCTGCACAAACCCAAATTCTCAGAAGCAGTGCGCACCGGGTTGATTTTTGGCGCTATTGAAACCCTGACGCCGCTGGTCGGCTGGGGACTGGGCATGCTGGCCAGCCAGTTTGTTCTCGAATGGAACCACTGGATTGCCTTTATTCTGCTGGTGTTTCTCGGCGGGCGGATGATCATCGAAGGGTTTCGCGGCGACAGCGACGAGGCGTGTGAGGCGCCTCGCCGGCATGGCTTCTGGCTGCTGGTCACCACCGCCTTCGCCACCAGCCTTGACGCCATGGCGGTCGGCGTCGGTCTGGCATTCCTGCAGGTCAGCATTGTCACCACCGCGCTGGCGATCGGCTGCGCCACCTTTATCATGTCGACGCTGGGGATCATGGTAGGTCGCTTTATCGGCCCGCTGCTGGGCAAACGGGCCGAAATTCTCGGCGGTATCGTGCTGATTGGCATCGGCAGCGAAATCCTCTGGAGCCATTTCGCCGGTTAAGCTTTACTCCTCGCGCTGCCAGCAATGGATCATAAAATCGGTCTGGCAGCCAAAGGTTGCCTGCTGACGCAGCGCGTCATGCACGTCGGCCTTGGCCCGCCACGCGAACGGCGTCATCTGCAGCAGGGCCTGCGCTTCACTGCCCGTCAGGGTCATCGGATAAGCCAGCTGCTGCTGAGCAGCCAGTTGGAACCCCGGCATCGCTTCCGTCTTCAGCTCATGCAGGCGGATCTCATCGTAAATCAGCCCTTTCAGCTCCAGCAAATGGCGGGGTCCCGGCGTGGCGGTGATCACCCACCCGCCAGGCCGCACCACTCGCGCCAGCTCACCGGCGTTGCAGGGGGCGTAAATGCGCACTACCGCATCGAAGCTGTTATCGGAGAACGGCAGACGCTGGCTGGAGGCGACGCAAAAATTCACCTGCGGATAGCGTTTTGCCGCCGCGCGAATTGCCGGCTTCGACACGTCCAGCCCCCAGCTGCGGCTGGCGATGGCGGCAAACGCGTGGGTGTAATATCCTTCGCCACAGCCGATATCCAGTAACGCCTGAGGGGCAGCGTGCCGCAGTCGTTCAGCGATAGCATCCCGCAGCGGCTGATAATGCCCGGCGTCGAGGAACGCCCGACGGGCCTGCATCATCTCAGCGCTGTCGCCGGGATCGCGCGACCGTTTGAACTGCACCGGTAGCAGATTGACGTACCCCTCTTTCGCCAGATCGAACTGGTGCCGCTGCGGGCAGGAATAGTGGTTGTCGCTACGGCTGAGCGGCGCGTGGCAAAGGGGGCAACTGTATGACATGACGGCTCCGGTGTCGCTGAAAGGGCGAAAGTGTAGCGCTATTCGCCCTTGCAGACCACTGTTACAGCGCCGGCGCCAGCGGGTGGCTGTCGTGCATGACGATCAGATTCTCCGCCCCTTGTGGCATACCGTCCGGCATGACGTTCTCCAGCCGCAGGACGTCGCCCATAATCTGGCTGAATACCGGAGCGGAAACGGCCCCGCCGTAATACGAGCCATTGCTGGGATCGTTCATCACTACCACCAGCGCGAACTGCGGACGGCTGGCGGGCGCCACGCCGGCGGTATAGGCCACATATTTATCAATATATTTGCCGTCCGGACCGATCTTCTTCGCCGTCCCCGTTTTTACCGCCACCCGGTAGTCGCGCACCGCCGCCTTGGTGCCGCCTCCGCCCGGGAGCGCCACGCTCTCCATCATATGCTCCACGCTGTGGACAATATTCTCCGGCATTACGCGCGTGCCAATCACTGGCGGGTCGATACGGGTGATCGACAACGGTCGTTCAATGCCGAAGCCGCCGATGGTGGCATAAACGTGTGCCAGCTGGAGCGGAGTCACCATCAAACCATAGCCGAAAGCGAAGGTGGCGCGATCCAGTTGCCCCCAGTAGCGACGATGCGGCATCAGCCCAGCGCTTTCGCCGGTCAACCCCAGCCCCGTCGGCTCGCCGAAACCGAAAGCCGTATAGGTGTCAATCAGATGCTGCACCGGCATGGCCAGCGAAAGATGCGACACGCCGGTATCGCTGGATTTCTGCAGGATCCCGGTCAGGCTCAGCTCCGGATAATAGCCGACATCGCGGATACGGTGGCCGTCAAGGACAAACGGATGGGTGTCCACCACGCTGTCCGGCTGGACAATCCCCTGCTGCAGCGCGGTCATGATCACCAGCGGTTTGACGGTCGACCCCGGCTCGAAGGTATCGCTGATGGCCCGGTTGCGAAAATCATCCAGCGTTGCGGCATCGCGATTGTTTGGATTGAAGTCGGGATAGCTGGCCATCGCCAGGATCTCGCCGGTATCGATTTTGATCAGCACCGCCGCTCCGGATTCGGCTTTATTCCAGCGAACAGCGTTGTCGAGGGCATCTTCCGTTACCGTCTGCAGGCGCTCATCGATACTCAACTGCAGATTATGCGCCGGCACCGGCGGTACTTCGGTAATATTCTCAATCACATTGCCATGTTTATCTTTACGCACCAGACGTCGCCCGGGTTTACCGGTCAACTGGGCGTTGAAGCTTTTCTCCACCCCTTCGATGCCCTGATTATCGACATTGGTAAAGCCCAGCAGATTGGCAGCCACGTGGCCTGCCGGATAGAAACGCCGCGATTCATCACGCAGGTAGACGCCAGGCAGATGCAGTTTATCAATCCACTCCGCCTGCTCGGGATTGATCTGCCGCGCCAGATAGAGAAAGCGGGCGTGAGGATGGCTCTGTACCCGCTGGGCCAGTTCCCCGAGGTTGAGATGCAGCGCTTCGGCCATCGCCTGCCAGCGGGGCCCGTAGCCGACGCCACCTTTCTCCATGGTGGTCTGCGGATCGATCCAGATCGCGCTAACCGGAACGCTCACCGCCAGTGGTCGTCCTTCCCGGTCGGTGATCATCCCCCGCTCAACCGCAACGGGCTCTTCGCGCAGAGAACGCATATCCTCTTGTTTTACCAGATTATCGGGGGAAACAATCTGCAGCCAGCCCACGCGGGCCAATAGCAGTCCCAGACAACCGAGTATGGCCACACAGAGTAACCCGAAGCGAATCGGGGTAAAGCTGGCGGCGGACTTCATTTTTTTGTTTAGCACCATAGCTCCGGCATTGTTTTGCAACCAACTGATTTAACAGAAAATTAGCAAAACAGACTGCTACACAATGCTAATAAAGTTGAGTATTTGCAACAAGACGCGACGAGAGGGGGAAAAATGACATGCTTTGCAATAAAAACGCAAAAGCCCCGCACAGGCGAGGCTTTTATACAAGAAGAGTGGTCTTGTATCAGATAGCAGTTACGTTAACTGCAGCCGGACCTTTCTGGCCGTCCTGAATTTCGAACTCAACGTTCTGGCCTTCAGCCAGAGTTTTGAAGCCGTTACCCTGGATAGCGGAGAAGTGTACGAACACGTCTTTGCTGCCATCAGCCGGAGTAATGAAACCAAAACCTTTAGACTCGTTGAACCACTTAACTTGACCTTTAATCTTTGCCATTTGCAAAATTCCTTAGACTGTTTTCTTCGCCTGCTGGCGTTTACATAGATAAAACTGACACATAACTGCATGAGGCACTAATTTAAGGTTCGGCAGAGAAGCGGTATTCAACGACAACGTGTTTACTCAGGACTTCTTTACTGAAAATGCCACACATAAACAGAACTGTACCTCGTTTAACCCGAAAGGTGTTATCACACACTACGTAAATAATGGCAAGCCATTTTTAAACGTGTCTCGATCGTTCGCACAAATTATAAGGTAATCCTTTGATCGCCTGCACATTTATGCGTCTTTGCCGCCCCTGGCAAGGCGCTATGGCGTTTATCAATAACGCCGGAGCGCTGCCTTGTAACTGCAACTTTTTTACCATAGCTCAACAACTTCGCTTCGTCCAGGTATGTCCGTATACGAACTGCCAGTATACGGGCGACTGACGAGCCGTGATGAATATTGATGCGCAAAATTCGTTATAACCCCAGACGAAAAATCGCTAAAGCCAGGCCAGTGTAGTGATAATAAATCCTTTCAGTCGTCTCGCTAAAAATAGTGCTAATTCTGCACCTTAATAATGAAAAAAAGATGACAGCGTCACGTTATCCGACAATAAACGCGGCGGGGATCACTTTATTTACAGCGTGTATAAAAGAGGATAGTGCATTGAGAAAGGAATAATGGAATAAGAATAAGATATTACCGACCGCTATCATGCAGGTGCGCATCATATGATGCACACCTGTCGAGGTACTTAGCGCTCTGCCACTAGGCGGATAAACTCATCCTCCCCTTTCGCCTTACCGGCGACGGTCGGCTCGACCACGTCCTCTTTTTCCGGCGCACTGGCTTCGCACAAGCGACGTAGCAGCGCATTCTGCCGCTTTTGCTGATCCAGCAGAGCCTGCAGCAGTTCTATCTGCTCATTCGCCCGCGAGCTGGCGCGGTTGACGAAGAACCATAACAACAGACCGACAAGCAGCAGCGCCACAGACACGGCCAGCGATGCCAGATTTAAGATCCCAGGATTTAGTAACTCACTCATTTCACCACCTCAAAGAGAAGGCGTTCATTCTACCACCCGCGGCGCAGAAGGAAATCAGTCGTCAGAAAAATGTCTTACCACGGGATAAATTTATTGATAGTGCAAATGCCGCTGAAAAACTGAACATCCTGGTCGCACATTACGTTAAGCATCTGAGTCCACAGCAACAGGCAGCCTGCTATGATGACTATCAGTAAAACCCACCGTAATTTTTTCACTCCACTCTCCGCATCAGTACTTTATGTCGCCAGGATAACACGGCCTTCTTAAACCGCGGCTAACTGTAATACGAAAGGCAAGTTTAGGAATCATCGACTTGTTTCAAAACGTGTTCGTGTCAAAATCACGGCAAGGATCATACAAATAATGAGGCATCAATGCGATTAATCATTCGTACTATTGTGGTCGTGGCTATCTTATGGATTGGCGTATTATTAAGCGGCTACGGGGTATTATTCCACAGTGAAGAAAACGTCGGCGGCCTGGGCCTGAAGTGTCAATATCTCACCGCCCGTGGGGTCAGTACCGCACTTTATGTGCATTCCGATAGCGGCGTGATCGGCGTCAGCAGCTGCCCGCTGCTGCGTAAAAGCGCAACCGTCGTGGATAACGGCTAATATCGAATCGGCGACCGCGACGATAGCGCCGCGGTCGCCGAATGCTTCAGCGCGGTCAGAAGGGGTAGTCGTTGTAGCCCATCTGCTCAGAAATCTTGCGCGCCGCCTGGTGCAGCATCGCCACATATTCATGCAAACGTTCTTCAGAGAACCGTAAGGTCGGGAAAGAGATACTCAACCCGGCGATGACTACGCCGAAACGGTCGAATACCGGTACCCCAATGCAGCGTAGCCCCTCTTCCTGCTCTTCGTTATCTTCGCCGTACCCCTGCTCGCGAACGCCATCCAGCACCTTCAGCAACTCAGCGGTACTAGTGATGGTCCGCTCGGTGCTGCGTTTATACTCCACGCCGTCAAGGATCTGCTCCACTTCGCTGCGGTCGCGCCACGCCAGCAGTACCTTGCCAATCGCGGTGCTGTACAGCGGATTGCGACGGCCGATACGAGAGTACATCCGCAGGTTATACATCGAATCAATCTTGTGAATATAAACAATACTGTCTTCATCCAGCGCGCCGAGATGGATCGTCTCTTTCGTCAGTCGGGAGAGTTCCCGCATCTGAATATCGGCGCTGCGCACCAGGTCGACGTTCTGCAGCGCGCGCGCCCCCAGCTCGAACAGTTTGAGCGTGAGGGAGTATTTCTCAGACTCTCCCTCCTGCGCCACATAGCCCAGTGATTTCATGGTCTGTAAAAAGCGATAAACGGTGCTTTTCGACATCATGACGCGCTGGGACAGTTCGGTAATGCCAATTTCACGCTCTTCACCCAGCGCCTGCAGGATGCCGAAAACCTTCAATACCGAAGAGACAGAATCTGGCTGTTTATCCAAATCTGCACCTGCCATTTATCACCTCGTCGTAACTGTTTTATAAAATTTAGAACCGGTTTTTATTATAAATTCGCCGCCTCTGCGCCGCAATCATTCTTCTGCCACTTCGTTACAAATCTGCGACATACGGCGGAATAATCAATGCTAAACTCATCATTCAAAAAACCGTTTCATTTAAGACTCATTTTCACCATGGATAAAAACTCTTCCGATGGCGTGCCGCTGCCGCAGCGCTATGGCGCCATTTTGACCATTGTGCTTGGGCTGACCATGGCCGTGCTCGACGGGGCCATCGCCAACGTCGCGCTGCCGACCATCGCCAGCGATCTTAACGCCTCCCCGGCGGCTTCAATCTGGATCGTTAACGCCTACCAAATCGCCATTGTGATCGCCCTGCTACCGCTCTCTTTCCTCGGCGACATGGTCGGCTATCGCCGTATCTATAAGATAGGCCTGGTGGTGTTTATCTTTACCTCACTAGCCTGCGCCCTCTCGCGCAGCCTCGAAATGCTGACTTTCGCTCGCGTCGCCCAGGGGCTGGGCGGCGCCGCGCTGATGAGCGTTAACACCGCCTTGATCCGCCTGATTTATCCGCAACGCTTTCTCGGTCGCGGCATGGGTATCAACTCCTTTGTCGTCGCCGTCTCTTCAGCAGCAGGCCCGACGATCGCCGCTGCGATCCTCTCCCTTGCCTCCTGGCAATGGCTGTTTTTAATTAACGTGCCTCTCGGCATCGTCGCCTTACTCCTGGCGATGCGCTTTCTGCCGCCCAACAGCGCGCGCAGCAAAATCGTCCGCTTCGATTTGCCGAGCGCCATCATGAACGCGCTGACCTTCGGGCTGTTGATCACCGCCCTGAGCGGTTTCGCACAGGGCCAGTCCACTCAGCTGGTGCTGGCGGAGGTCGCCGCTATGCTGGTGGTGGGCTTTTTCTTCGTTCGCCGTCAGCTCACGATGCCCGTCCCGCTGCTGCCGGTCGATCTGCTGCGCATCCCACTCTTCTCCCTCTCTATCTGCACCTCCATCTGCTCTTTCTGTGCGCAGATGCTGGCGATGGTCTCTCTGCCCTTCTTCCTGCAAACAATGATCGGGCGCAGCGAAGTGGAGACCGGCCTGCTGCTGACGCCGTGGCCGCTGGCAACGATGGTGATGGCGCCGCTGGCCGGTTATTTAATTGAAAAATGCCATGCGGGGTTGCTGGGGGCCATTGGGCTGCTGGTTATGGCCTGCGGCCTGTTCGGCCTGGCGCTGCTTCCGGCGTCGCCCAGCGATCTGGATATTATCTGGCGTATGGCGCTGTGCGGCGCCGGCTTCGGGCTGTTCCAGTCGCCAAACAACCACACCATTGTCGCCTCGGCCCCGAGCCATCGCAGCGGCGGCGCCAGCGGCATGCTGGGTACCGCTCGCCTGCTCGGCCAGAGCACCGGCGCCGCGCTGGTGGCCCTTTTATTCAACCTGCTCGGCAACAGCGGCACCCACACCGCCCTGCTGCTGGCCGGCATCCTGGCGACCGTCGCTGCGCTGATTAGCGGTCTGCGCGTCACTCAGCCGCGCGCAGCCTGACGATGAAGGACAAAAAAAATCCGCAGCCTTCGGGCTGCGGATTTTTATTTTCAGCGTCAGATTGACGGACTATTTCAGATATTCTCCGCTACGCAGCGCTTCAATACGCTTGTCCAGCGGCGGGTGGGTCATAAACAGCTCGCTCATGGACTTCGCTTTACCGTTGATGCAGAACGCCATCATGCTGCTGGCTTCCTGCGGCTCATAGCTGGTTTTCAGGCGCTGCAGGGCGGCAATCATCTTCTCGCGGCCCACCAGACGCGCCGAGCCGGCATCAGCATGGAATTCGCGATAACGAGAGAACCACATGGTGATAATGCTGGCCAGAATACCGAACACCAGCTCCAGCACCGTGGCGACGGCGAAGTAGATCAGCGGGTTGCCATTGCTGCTCTCGCCTTCATCTTCCCGGTTGCCGCCGAGGAAGCCGGCCGCAATCTGCGCGATAACGCGGGAGATAAAGATAACGAAGGTGTTCACCACCCCCTGAATCAGAGTCATGGTGACCATATCGCCATTGGCGATGTGGCTGATTTCATGGGCGATGACCGCTTCCGCTTCATCACGGCTCATGTTTTGCAACAGCCCGGTACTGACAGCGACCAGCGAGGCGTCGCGACGCGCACCGGTAGCGAAGGCGTTGATGTCAGGGGCGTGATAGATAGCCACCTGCGGCATGGCAATGCCCGCCTGCTGCGCCTGCTGCGCAACGGTGTTCATCAGCCAGCGTTCCGTTTCGTTGCGCGGCTGCTCGATCACTTCCCCACCCACAGACTTCAGCGCCATCCATTTCGACATCATCAGCGAAACGATAGAACCACCGAAGCCGAACAGCAGGGCCATAATCAACAGACCGGTCATGCTGCTGGATTGGATCCCCGTGAGGCTTAACACCAGCCCGAACACGACCATCACTGCCAGGTTCGTCAGCAGGAAAAGCGCGATTCGCATCATAATTTTCTTTTTACCTCAATTTAACAAAACGCACTATGCGATTACCCACATCGTATGGGTCAGGCTGCAATTTTCAACCATCAGCCCCCGCTAAGTCACGATAAAAACACAACTTTACATTTTGTAGCATCTTGCTGACAGCGGCAGAGCAGGTTGACATTTTGTTAGATGAGCTGAATGGCGATGACAAAGGGCATAAAAAAAACGGGCACCTCTCAGGGTGCCCGTTGGCGACTTATTGGCTGGCCGGCGGTTCCACCGCCGGGCGCGCTTTTTCGAGATGGGCGAGGTCTACCGCGATATGGACCGTCTCATCAAGATACGGATCCGGCTCCTGGTAATCCTTCGGCAAATCGTCCAGTTTTTTCAGCGGCGGTTTGCCTTCGCGTTTCAGGCGATCGTTAATCCGCGCCAGACGAATCGCATCATCCTCTTCGTTCTCTTTTTCACGCTGAGCGTAGTTCAGAGAGACGATGTTACGTTTGTCCTTCATCGCGTTATAACGGGCAATATCCTTCATGATGTACTGGAACTCAGGATCCTGGGCAATACGCTCGTCGTGGCGCTTGAGCAGTTCCGGTCCAAATGGGGTCAGATCCCCGGACTTCACGTAGGTGGCCGCGTTGATGCTATCCCACGGCAGCGCGTTGTCTTCATACTGCTCGCCGGTTTCGCGATCTTCATTGCCGGTTGGCATCATGATATCCGGCGTAACGCCTTTGCGCTGAGTACTGCCGCCGTTAATGCGGTAGAACTTCTGGATAGTGTACTGCACGGAACCTAACGCCGGCCAGTCCGGACGCAGCATCTGATCGTAGATACGATTCAACGAGCGATACTGCTGTACGGTACCTTTACCGAAGGTCGGCTCGCCAACGATCAGCGCGCGGCCATAATCCTGCATTGCGGCGGCAAAGATCTCAGACGCCGAGGCGCTAAAGCGGTCAACCAGCACCACCAGCGGCCCTTTGTAATAGACTACGCCATCGTTATCGCTGTCTTCGCGCACCTTGCCATTGTTATCCCGCACCTGCACCACCGGGCCGGACGGAATAAACAGCCCCGACAGCGATACCGCTTCGGTCAGCGCCCCGCCGCCGTTGCTGCGCAGATCGATAACGATGCTACTGACGTTCTGTTTTTCCAGCTTCTGCAGCTGCACCTTCACGTCATCGGTCAGGCCAACGTAAAAGCCCGGGATATCCAGCACGCCGACTTTTTCTTTACCAACGGTTTTCACCGACATCTTCACCGCGCGATCTTCCAAACGGATGCGCTCGCGGGTCAGGGTGACGATACGCGTCTTGGCCCCTTTGCCGGCCGGCAGGATCTCAAGGCGAACCTTGCTGCCCTTCGGCCCTTTAATTAGCGCCACGACGTCATCCAGACGCCAGCCAATGACATCGACCATCGACTTCCCGGTCTGGCCGACGCCGACGATGCGGTCGCCGACGCTGATCGCTTTGCTCTTCGCAGCCGGACCACCGGCCACCAGCGAATTAATCACCGTGTAGTCATCATCCATCTGCAGCACAGCGCCGATCCCTTCGAGTGAGAGACTCATCTCGGTGTTGAACTGCTCGGTATTGCGCGGCGACAGATAGTTGGTGTGCGGGTCGATTTCGCGGGCGAAGGCGGTCATCGCCAGCGAGAAGACATCCTCGCTGTTGGTTTGCGCCAGACGACGGATAGCGAACTTGTAGCGACGGGTTAAGGTGTCGCGGATCTCTTTATCGTCTTTTCCCGCCAGCTTCAGGCTTAACTGGTCAAATTTAACCTTGGCGTCCCACAGCTTGTTCAGCTCGGCCTCGTCTTTCGGCCACGGCGCTTTGGAGCGGTCAAGGTTGAAATTGTCGTTGCCGGTAAAGTCCATCGGACGTTCCAGCACCTTCAAAGCATACTGATAGCGTTCGAAGCGGCGCTGCTGCGCCAGGTTGTAGAGGTCGTAGAAGACATCCAGTTTCCCGGTGCGCAGTTCGTCGCCGATTTGGTCTTTTTTCGCCGCGAACTTCGCCACATCGCTGGCCAGCAGCACATTATGGCTGTAGTCCAGCAGGTTCAGATAACGGTCAAAAATTTTTGCCGAGAAGGCGTTGTCGAGATCGAACTGACGGTAGTGAGAGCGGGTAAAGCGCGACGTCACGCGCTCGCTCACCGTCGCGTGCTGCGGCTCTTCTTTCAGCACGGGGATTTGATCTGCACGGGTTATTTCATCAACAGCGAAAGCATGGCCTGCTATTGCCAGCAGGCCCGCAAGCGCGGTGATTTTAAAAAATGTGTTCATGCCTGGCCCGGCCTCCGTTTCAGAACACCAGGTGTTCTGCGCGTACAATCATTGACATACCAGAAGTCAGCTGTACACGAACGCCATCTTTGGTGATTTCCAGAACGGTGGCGTCCATTGCGTTATTGCCTGCTTTTACCTTCAGCGCCTGGCCGACGGTCAGAACGGAAACATCCGATACCGGAGTAAGACGCTCTTCACGCGGAGCTTTGGCCGCAACAGGACGCGGTTTACGCTGTTCAGCGCCCTCTTTACGACGCGGCTGCTGAGGACGCGGTTTACGCTCACGGCGAACGCCTTCATCCGGCTGGCCTGCAGCGGCAGCGGCTTCGCGTTTTTTCGCCTGCTGGGCAGCGCGCTGCGCCTGAACGCGAGCTTTCGCTTCTTCCAGCTGCTGACGCGCATGGGCAATGTGCTGCTCTTCCAGTTCGCCGCACGGGTTGCCGTCCAGGTCAACGCGGATAGCGCCGGCTTTTACGCCGTAGAGATAGCGCCAGCTCGAGGTATAGAGACGTAATGCAGCGCGAAGCTGGGTTTTGCTGAGATTCATCTCACCACCCACTCGCTCAACGAGATCCTGAAAAATTCCGATTTTCAGGGGGCGCGCTTCGCCTTCAGCGCTGAAGCACTGAGGGAAACGTTCGGCCAGAAAGGCGATAACTTCTTTACTGCTATTCAACTTAGGTTGATTTTCCATGAAATTTCCTGATTACAACGGACGTAGCCAACAAGCCGCAGGCATGAACAGGCGACATTATAATGACGTCCTCGCTAAATGCTACGTTATCCGTTGATTATCCCACGACACGGGTAAAGATTTTTTGATAATCAGTGGCCGCGATAAGTTTTTCCAGATGCTCGACCAGCGTGCGCAACCCCTGCTCATCTTCAGCAGTGAAGCGGCCGTAAGCCGGACTGTCGATATCCAGCACGCCGATAATCTGGTCGTTCACGCGCAGGGGGAAGACAATTTCCGAATTACTGGCGGCATCGCAGGCAATGTGGCCGTCAAAGGCGTGGACGTCCTCGACGCGCTGCACCTGGGCTTGCGCCACCGCCGCGCCGCATACGCCGCGCCCAACCGGGATCCGTACGCAGGCCAGTTTGCCCTGGAACGGCCCCAGCACCAGGGTATCGCCTTCCAGAAGATAGAAACCGGCCCAGTTGACCTCGCCCAGTCGTTCAAACAGCAGCGCGCTGGTATTAGCGATCATCGCCAGAAAACTGGTTTCACCTGCCATTAATGCCTGGAAATCGCGGTTCAAATCCGCGTAAAATTCTGTTTTGCTCATTATATCTTCACTTGGTTGTCTTACTGCCTGATACGTACAGCCTACTAAAATAAGCATTAAATGCGCTTGGGCTCAAGATGAATTCATTCATAGGTTAAGATAGTGAGATACATTCATTCCTGTACGTAATAAATGCCGATAAAAACACCCACCCTTAAGCCTGCGAATAAGATGGTCGTGCATGCCGTCAGCACGCCGCTTCCCTATGCGCATTATCAGCGCTGTACGCAGTGTGACATGCTGTTCCGCTTACCGGTGCTCAAACGCAACCAAAGCGCCTGGTGTCCACGCTGTAACGCGAAGGTGCGCGATGGCCGCGACTGGTCGCTGACCCGTCTGGGCAGCATGGCCCTGGCCATGCTGCTGTTAATGCCCTTTGCCTGGTCCGAACCCCTACTGCGCCTTCACCTGCTGGGGGTTCGCATTGACGCCAACGTCCTGCAGGGGATTTGGCAGATGACCGCGCAGGGCGACCCGCTTACCGCCGCGATGGTGCTGTTTTGCGCGGTGGTCGCCCCGGTACTGCTGGTGGTCTCGATTAGCTATCTGTGGCTGGGCAACGTGCTGGGGATGAACCTGCGCCCGGTGCTGCTGATGCTCGATAAGCTCAAGGAGTGGGTGATGCTGGATATCTATCTGGTGGGCATCGGCGTCGCCTCCATCAAGGTGCAGGATTACGCCTTTCTGCAGCCCGGCATCGGCCTGGTGGCGTTTATCTCCCTGACGCTGCTGAGCATCCTGACGCTTATCCATATGAACGTCGAAGAGCTATGGGAGCGCTTCTATCCCGAACGGCCGGCGACCCGCGCCGATAACAATCTGCAGGTGTGCACCGGCTGCCACTACACCGGCTACCGCGACGCCCGCGGCCGCTGCCGACGCTGCCACACGCCGCTGCACCATCGCCGGCCGCAGAGCCTGCAGCGCAGCTGGGCGGCGCTGATTGCCTCGCTGGTTTTCCTCCTACCGGCCAACCTGCTGCCGATCTCTATCATCTACGTCAACGGCGCGCGCCAGGAAGACACCATCCTCTCCGGGATCATCTCCCTCGCCAGCAGCAATATCGCCATCGCCGGCGTGGTGTTTATCGCCAGTATTTTGGTGCCATTCACCAAAGTTATAGTGTTATTTACCCTGCTGCTCAGCATACAATTCAAGTGCGAGCAGGGGCTGCGCACCCGCATCCTGCTGCTGCGGCTGATAACCTGGATTGGCCGCTGGTCGATGCTGGATCTGTTTGTTATCTCACTCACCATGTCGCTCATTAATCGCGATCAGCTCCTCGCCTTTACGATGGGGCCGGCCGCGGTTTACTTTGGCGGCGCGGTAATTTTAACTATTCTTGCAGTTGAATGGCTGGACAGCCGCTTACTTTGGGACGCACATGAGTCAGGAAACGCCCGCTTCGCAGACTGAAGCCAGAATAAAAACCAAACGTCGTATCTCGCCATTCTGGCTGTTGCCGGTCATCGCGCTGCTGATTGCCGCCTGGCTCATCTGGACCAGCTTTGACGACCGCGGATCGACGATTACTATCGATTTCCAGTCTGCTAACGGCATCGTGCCGGGGCGGACGCCTATCCGCTATCAGGGGGTGGAAGTCGGTACCGTCCAGGATATTAGTCTCAGTAAAGACCTGAGCAAGATTGAAGTTTCCGCCAGCATCAAGCGCGATATGAAAGAGGCGCTGCGCAAAGATACGCAGTTCTGGCTGGTCACGCCGAAAGCCTCTCTGGCCGGCGTGTCGGGCCTCGATGCGCTGGTGGGCGGGAACTATATCGGCATGATGCCGGGCAAGGGCGAACCCGAAGATCACTTCGTCGCCCTCGACACTCAGCCAAAATACCGTATCAACAACGGCGAGCTGATGATCCACCTGCAGGCGCCCGACCTTGGCTCTCTGAGCAGCGGCTCGCTGGTCTACTTCCGTAAGATCCCGGTCGGGCGGGTGTATGACTTCACGCTGAATGATAATAATCAGGGGGTCACCATTGATGTGCTGATCGAGCGCCGGTTCACCAACCTGGTGAAAAAAGGCAGCCGTTTCTGGAACGTCTCTGGGATCAAAGCCGATGTCGGCCTGAGCGGGGCCAAAGTGCAGCTGGAGAACCTTTCCGCGCTGGTGAACGGTGCCATCGCCTTTGACTCCCCTGCCGATTCGCAGGTCGCGTCGCAAAACGATGACTATCATCTGTATGAAGACCTGGCGCACAGCCAGCGCGGGGTGGTGGTGACCCTTGACCTGCCTGACGGCGACGGCCTGAAAGCGGGCTCGACGCCGCTGATGTATCAGGGGCTGGAAGTGGGCCAGTTAAGCAAACTGAATCTTAACCCCGGCGGCAAAGTCACTGGCGAGATGACCGTCGATCCAAGCGTGGTGACCCTGCTGCGGGAGAAAACGTTGATTCAGATGAAGAAGCCGAAGATCTCCCTCGATAACCCCAGCGTCAGCGCCCTGCTCACCGGCAATACCTTTGAGCTGGTGCCCGGCGAAGGCGAGCCGCGTAATCACTTCTCCGTCATGCCAGCGGATAAAGCGCTGCTGGAGGAGCCCAATGTCGCCACCGTCACCCTTTCGGCGCCGGAGAGCTACGGGATCGACGGCGGCCAGCCGCTGGTGCTTCACGGAGTGAAAGTCGGCCAGGTGCTGGAGCGCAAGCTGACGGCCAAAGGGGTAACCTTCCAGGTGGCGATTGCCCCGGAATACCGCGATCTGATTCGCGGCGACAGCAAGTTTGTGGTGAACAGTCGTCTGGACGTCAAAGTGGGACTTGATGGCGTGCAGGTGCTGGGCGCCAGCGCCAGCGAATGGGTGAACGGCGGGATCCGGGTGATCCCGGGTGAAAAAGGCGAAATGCAGAGCAGCTATCCGCTGTACGCCAACCTCGAAAAGGCGCAGGAAAACAGCCTGAGCGAAGTGCCGACCACCACCCTGAGCCTCTCCGCTGAGACGCTGCCTGACGTTCAGGCTGGCTCGGTGGTGCTGTATCGTAAATTCGCCGTCGGCGAGATCATCGCCGTGAAACCGCGCAAAGACGCTTTCGATATAGATCTGCATATCAAGCCGGAATACCGCTACCTGCTGACCAACAACAGCGTCTTCTGGGCGGAAGGGGGTGCGAAGGTTAAACTTGACGGCAACGGACTCACCGTTCAGGCCTCACCGCTGGCCCGCGCCATAAAAGGGGCGATCAGTTTCGATAACCTCAACGGCAGCAGCGCCAATGCGCGGCTGAATAACAAACGTATCCTTTACGCTTCTGAAACGGCGGCGCGCGCCGTGGGCGGCCAGATCACCCTGCATGCGTTCGACGCCGGGAAGATGGCGGCCGGGATGCCGATTCGCTATCTCGGCATCGATATCGGTCAGATCCAGTCGCTGGAGCTGATCACCGCCAAAAACGAGGTGCAGGCGAAAGCCGTGCTTTATCCGGAATACGTCGGCACGTTTGCCCGCGCCGGGACCCGCTTCTCGGTGATCACCCCGCAGATCTCCGCCGCGGGCGTGGAGCATCTCGACACCCTGTTCCAGTCCTATATTAACGTTGAGCCCGGACGCGGCCCGGCGCGCCGCGACTTTGAGATCCAGGATACGACGATCAGCGACTCGCGCTATATCGACGGCCTGAATATCGTGGTGGAAGCGCCGGAGGCCGGATCGCTCGGCATCGGTACGCCGGTGCTGTTCCGCGGCCTGGAAGTCGGGACGGTGACCGGTCTGTCGCTGGGATCGATGTCTGACCGGGTCATGGTTAAGATGCGCATCAGCAAGCGCTACCAGTACCTGGTGCGCAATAACTCGGTGTTCTGGCTGGCCTCGGGTTACAGCCTCGACTTCGGCCTGGTTGGCGGCGTGGTGAAAACCGGGACCTTCAATCAGTTTATCCGCGGCGGGATCGCCTTTGCCACGCCGCCGGGTACGCCGCTGGCGCCGAAGGCCCAGGACGGCAAGCACTTCCTGCTGCTGGAGAGCGAGCCGAAAGAGTGGCGGGAGTGGGGCACCGCCCTGCCGCAGTAATCCTCGCCTCCCCTTCTCCCGCCCCGGCAAACGCCGGGCGCGGGCAGACACAAACCTCACGCCCCGGTGTCCTGCACCGGGGCGTTTGTGCTAAACTGCGCACCCTTTTTTTCTGTGGTGCGCTGCCTGTGGCCGAAAATACTGTCTATTTCCCTGAAGCGTTTCTCGCTCAAATGCGCGCGGCGATGCCGGCGCACCTCTCTTTCGACGAATTTATCGCCGCCTGTCAGCGCCCGCTACGCCGAAGTATTCGCGTCAATACGCTGAAAATCAGCGTCGATGATTTTCTCTCTCTGGTCGCCCCCTATGGTTGGCAGCTGACGCCGGTCCCCTGGTGCGAGGAGGGATTCTGGATCGAGCGGGACGACGACGACGCGCTGCCGCTGGGCAGCACCGCCGAACATCTCAGCGGTCTGTTCTATATACAGGAAGCAAGCTCAATGCTGCCGGTCGCCGCCCTGTTCGCCGATAACCCGCAGCCTGAACGGGTCATGGACGTTGCTGCCGCTCCGGGGTCGAAAACCACCCAGATCGCCGCCCGGATGGGCAATGCGGGCGGCATCCTGGCGAATGAGTTCTCCGCCAGCCGGGTGAAAGTGCTGCATGCCAACATCAGCCGCTGCGGCATCAGCAACGTCGCCCTGACCCATTTCGACGGCCGGGTGTTCGGCGCGGCATTGCCCGAAGCCTTCGACGCCGTTCTGCTTGATGCCCCCTGCTCCGGCGAAGGGGTGGTACGCAAAGATGCGGACGCGCTGAAAAACTGGTCGCCGGAGAGCAACCTCGACATCGCCGCCACCCAGCGCGAGCTTATCGACAGCGCTTTCCATGCCCTGCGCCCCGGCGGGACGCTGGTCTATTCGACCTGCACCCTTAACCGCGAAGAAAATCAGTCCGTCATTCACTGGCTGCTGTCCCGCTACCCGCAGGCGGTGGCGATCCAGCCGCTGGGAGAGCTGTTTCCCGGCGCGGCCGATGCCTTAACCGCCGAGGGATTTCTGCATGTCTTCCCGCAGATCTTCGATTGTGAAGGCTTCTTTGTCGCCCGCTTGCGCAAGACTGCGGCGATCGATCCGCTCCCGGCGCCGGGCTACAAGGTCGGCAAGTTCCCGTTTGCGCCGCTGAAGGGCCGGGAGGCCGCCGCGGCGACCGCCGCCGCCCGCGCTGTCGGGCTGGAATGGGACGCGAGCCACACGCTGTGGCAACGGGATAAAGAGCTGTGGCTGTTTCCGCAGTCTATGGAGCCTCTGTTTGGTCAGGTGCGGTTTTCGCGCATTGGCGTGCGTCTGGCGGAACTGCACAATAAGGGTTACCGCTGGCAGCATGAGGCGGTTATTGCCTTTGCCGCGCCGCAGCGCGCCTTCGAGCTGACGCTGGAGGAAGCGGAGGAATGGTATCGCGGACGCGACGTCTATCCGCAAACCCCGCCAGCGCAGGATGAAGTCATTGTCACCTTCCAGGGCGTGCCGCTGGGCCTGGCCAAGCGCGTCGGCTCCCGTCTGAAGAACAGTTACCCGCGCGAGCTGGTACGCGATGGGAAACTTTTTGCCGGCAAGGTGTGACGCCGCGCAAAAAATACGCACTTTTTGACTGGCGGTTTTCCCCCCATTGACTACGCTGAAAAATGACGGCCGCAACTGGTCGTACCACAACTCAGCTGAAAAAATGGGGTGAAGCGATGAGTAAAACCAATGTCCGCATCGGCGCGTTTGAGATAGACGATGCCGAACTGCATGGTGAACATCAGGGTGAGCGAACGTTAAGCATTCCCTGCAAATCCGATCCAGATTTATGTATGCAGCTTGACGCCTGGGATGCCGACACCAGCGTTCCCGCGATTCTCAATGGTGAACATTCCGTCCTCTACCGTAAGCATTACGACCGCCAGTCCGATGCCTGGGTCATGCGCCTTGCCTGACGCCAATGAACCCGTCGCCTGAGACGGGTTATTTATTTCCCCGTCCCGCCGTCATCCCCTACACTAAACAGTATGTCCCCCCGAACATGAGGCCAGGATGTTTGCCTTAGTGTTGTTTATTTGCTATCTGGATGGCGGCTGCGAGGACATTGTGGTTGACGTCTACCGCGAGGAAACGCAGTGCCTGGTGGCGATGGAAGATCAGCGGATCCGCCACGGCGGCTGCTACCCGATAGAAGATTTTATTGACGGCTTCTGGCAACCCGCCAGCGAATACAGTGACTTTTAGTCTGCCGACTGCAGCGCCACCAGCGTCAGCGTGCCGCCGAACACAGCGCCGGTGTCAATATAGTGTTGATTGTCGGAGTCATAACGCGCGCGAAGCGGCGTATGGCCAAACCAGAAATGGTCAGCCCCGGCGATAGCGCCATGACGCCCGGCCAGATGTTCACTCAGACGATGGCGGCTCCACAGGACCCGCTGGGGATCCACCGGCTGCTGCCAGCGATAGACCGGCGCCGGATAATCGGCATGGGCGATCACATGCCGCACTTTTGCGCACTCCACTTCAATAATCAACGGCAGCCGCTGACAGCGCGCCAGCAGGCGATCGACGTCATCCCGCTGCCGCACGTTGCTCCGGGCGTACCAGTCGCCGCCGTTCATCTGCCAGAGCGTCATATCTCCGCTCTCCAGCGCCTCGAGCGCCATCTGCTCATGATTCCCGCGCACGGCCCGGAACCAGCGGCTGCGCAACAGGCCGAGACAGTCAGCGCTTTGCGGCCCGCGATCGATCAGATCGCCCACCGAGATCAGCAGATCGGCCCAGGGATCAAAGCGCAGTCGGCGCAGGCGAGCCATCAGCAGCGCAAAGCAGCCATGCAGATCGCCCATCAGCCAGATATTACGCCAGTCTCTGCCATTAATACGCTGATACATATAATTACCTCTCTGCTGTAATTATAGGTAATTCCAGCTTATAGCCGCTGTTTTTTATTTACACCTCAATCGATTTTAAACAAACGGCAAATATAGTCGGCCAGAGGATTAAGCTTATCAGCGCCTCGTTTTAAAATAGCAGGAAATAACAACGAGGTGTTTATCGTGACAGACAATAGCCTGCATTCATCCAGCGTGCTTACGCCGCGCTCGCATCTCATTGCCGATCTGGTGATGGGTAGATTAACACCCGCACCTATATGGCGGCAGAAAAATTACCGCTTTAAATTTCTGCTGCGCACGGCATTATTTTATAGCCCGACCAAAGCGATGCTGGAGGCGCTGAGCGCTCGTGACGATTTTAACCAGCTGCTGGCGGCGCAGGCGACGCTGCCGGGGAAAGTGCACCGTCAATATCTAACGCGCGATCTCAACGCCTGGCAGCGAGCGATGGCGGTAATAAGCCATTATCGCTATGTCGATACCCTGCGCAGTTCCCGGCTGGCGCATGCCATGACCGCGGTGTGCGAGGTCCCGTTGCTGACGCTCAATGGAAAGGATCAGCGCCAGTTTTCCCTCTCGGCCTCTTCGGCCGGGAAGGCCGAGCGTGAGGGTGAAACCACCCTGTGGCTGCGCGACAGCGATCATACCCTGCTGGCCAGCGCCACCTTCAGCGTGACCTGGGATGGCGAAGCCTGGCAGCTGGTCATCGGCGGCTTGCAGGGACCGCGACGCCACGTTTCTCACGAGGTGATCAAGCAGGCGACCCGCGCCTGCTACGGTCTGTTCCCGAAGCGCCTGCTGCTGGAGTTTATCTGGCTGCTGGCCGCTCGCAGCCATATCGCAGCGATTTACGGCGTTAGCGATAATGGCCATGTGTTTCGCGCCCTGCGCTATCGCCTGAGCAAGGGGCGCCATTTCCACGCCAGCTACGACGAATTCTGGCAATCCATCGACGGCAAGCCGGAAAGCCCCTGGCGCTGGCAGCTACCGCTGCGTCTGGAAAGAAAACCGCTGGAGAGCATCGCCAGTAAAAAACGGGCCGAATACCGGCGTCGATTCCAGCTGCTGGATCAGCTGGCGGAGCAGGTGGCAATATTGACGCAGCCACTGCCGGGCGAGTAATTTCACGACCAGTGAACTCGCCCCGTCACGCGGCGTTTGCTTATTATGTTCTTATTTCGCTACTATCATGGTCCCCGCAGACCACTGGATAGTCGTTAGCATGATGAGTAAAACCGAAATTTTCCTGCTGATTATTCTCGCGGTCGTCCTGCTGGGCAGCATATGGTTTATTTTCAGCGATGAAATTTGGCTTTTACTCTGCTATCTGGAAAGTCAGATATTTCCCACCTTCAGCGTTCCGGAATAATACCGGACGCTCGGAACTACGCCCCTCAATATTATTTCCCGCCCTTTCGTGGGGCGCGGACGGCTAATCGCATGAATTGCCAAATCAATAAGGTTTTGTTTATTCTATTTATCATACAAATATATATACTAGCAGCCTTCCGATGTT
The DNA here is from genome assembly GCF_040064295.1 of Klebsiella sp. JB_Kp031. NCBI lineage: Bacteria > Pseudomonadati > Pseudomonadota > Gammaproteobacteria > Enterobacterales > Enterobacteriaceae > Klebsiella > Klebsiella sp. JB_Kp031. Next base: position 166,151 of record NZ_JBEAJW010000043.1, on the reverse strand, counting down.
GGCCCGCCAGTTAACCTGCACGCCGGGCCTGTTTAGGTGCAGGTTTTTTCTTTTCCTCTCCCCTCGCTTACGGTTCCGCCTTCCCCATACCGTTCTTCCGCAGGATGCAATTTGTGTGTAAATGAATTGTGTATGCTAAAAACGGTGTGCTATAACGGGACATCCAGAGGCCAGCCTGGTGATTGACTGAATTGACTGACAGGATGTCGCTGGTGATCGCGAAAGCAGACAGATTAAGATAAAAAGAGACCGAATACGATTCCTGTATTCGGTCCAGGGAAATGGCTCTTGGGAGAGAGCCGTGCGCTAAAAGTTGGCATTAATGCAGGCTAAGTCGCCTTGCACTATAAGAATAGTTTAACGCGTCAGCTTTTCCAGTCTGCGGCCAATGTGGCCGAATAATTCCTGGAAAAGTGGGCGCTGCCAGCCAAAAAACCGCCACTGCCGTTGTCCGGCAAGGGCGGTTTTTTTTATGCCATTACAGCGAGATAGCGCGAAAATCTAGCAGAGCTTCTGCGCGCGCTCGATAAACGGCGCGAGGCTCATTTTTTGCCCAGGATGCTGCGGATCGTCGATCTGGATCACTGAGATCGGCTGGGCGGTGGTTTTGCCGGCTTTGACCTGCTGCTCAGCCACCTCATTGAGCGGATACTGGACCAGAGTGCTCGGGTTGATAGCGTAAAGGGCATTGCCCGGACGACAGGTCAACATCACCTCTTCACGGTTGAACGCCCAGCTCTCCTTCCCTACCTCAAAGCGGCTCACGGTGATAATTTGCGGCGCCGCCAGTGCAGCGCCGGAGCTTGCCAGTAACAACATGGTCAGAACAATTTTTTTCATGATTTTGCCAGTTAATTCAATAAGGTTCCCAGGTGGCAAACAGACTGACGGCCAGCAGCGCCAGCGCGCCCAGCCCTATCTCAGCCTGCGTGGTTCGCAGGATCAGACTTTCCGCCCGCGAACCGCTTGCCGACATGCGCGGTACCAGAACATACCTGTTCACTAACGCAATTACCACCATCCCGGCCACCAGCGCACATTTGATCAACAGCAGACGTCCCCAGGGCGATGCGCCAATCATCCCTCCCTGGATCAACAGCGCATTGATCGCCCCGCTGGCAAGGGTGCCGGCGACGGCCAGATGCCCGTAACGTGAAAAGCGCGCCATGGTATAGACCGCGGCCTGCCGCCAGCGCCCCTGCGCCAGGCGCAGGCAATAGATAAAGGGCAACAGGCCGCCGAACCAGCTGGCAACGCAGAAGAGGTGGACAGCATGATTAGTCCGCTGCAGGGCGCCGAGTAAACCATCATGCATGGCGGCATGCCCTACCCCAGCGGAAAGCAGCAGCTGGGCCGCCAGCAGGGCCACCAGCTGGCGAGCGCCATGTCGGGGACGGATCCACACTACGGCGAGGGCGATCCACGCCAGCAGGATCTGCCAGATCCACACCCCGCCGAAGCGGGTGCCCGCCACCGCCTGCCAGACGGCGGGTTGCCAGACATCTGCCCAGCCGTCGCCCATCAATCCCCCCTGCAGCAGATACAGCGCCAGGGTAGAGAGGGCGCCGATCAGCAGCAGCGGGCGCAGCAGCGGATAGAAGCGCAGCATCAGTACGCGTCGCAGCGGCACGGGCGCCCACCAGGCGCCATACAGCACGCAGCCAAAAGCCAGCATCAGGGTGATAAAGTGCCCAAAGCGCAGAGTAATGTAGAGCCCGGTCAGCATCGCTTACTTCACGCTAAAGGTGTATTGCCCTTTGGTTTTATGGCCATCCACTGAGACCACATGCCAAGCCACAGTGTATTCTCCCGGCGGCAAGGTTTCCGCTACAGGCACGGTGACCTGGGCGGGGTTGTCGGCGCTGCGGGTCAGTTTGCCGGTGGCTACCGCATGCTGCTGTGGACCGGTGACGGTCACGCCGCTGAACGCGGGTTCAATGCCTTCGGAGAAACTGAGCGTCAACGTCTGCGGGGAGGCCGCCAGCTGCGCTCCGGCGGCGGGGATCTGCTGCTGCAGGTGAGCGTGGGCGAGCGCGCCCGCCGCGGTTAATAGCCCGGCAAACGCAACGGAGAGGCGCAATGCGCGTCCAGCAAGAAGTCGCATATTCGTCATACCCTTTTGTTATGTCTGTAGCACAGAGAATAACCCTGTATAATGGCAGAGTCGAGCCGGGCGTCAGGCCCTGACCGGGTTTACAAGCAGAGTGGAGTGTATGATGGAAAGAAATCTGGCCAAAATTTCGCAAGATGAGATGGATAAAGTTAACGTCGATCTCGCCGCCGCCGGCGTCGCCTTTAAAGAGCGGTATAATATGCCGGTGGTCGCTGATTTGGTCGAGCGTGAACAGCCCGCCCATCTGCGCGACTGGTTCCGCGAACGGCTGATCGCCCATCGGCTGGCCTCCGTTTCACTGTCCCGCCTGCCCTGGGAGCCGAAACAGAAATAATGCCTACTTGCCCCCTCGCCGTCGGTTGGCAAGCCCGACCAATTACTTTACGCTTATTGTTTTGCTCTGGAGCGAGCCATGCTGCGCGTCATTGATACCGAAACCTGCGGACTGCAGGGGGGCATCGTTGAAATCGCCTCGGTCGACATTGTCGACGGGCAAATCACCAATCCCATGAGTCATCTGGTGCGTCCTGACCGCCCCATCAGCCCGCAGGCGATGGCTATCCACCGGATTACCGAAGAGATGGTCGCCGATAAGCCGTGGATTGAGGAGATTATTCCGCACTATCATGGCAGCCCGTGGTACGTCGCGCATAACGCCAGCTTCGATCGTCGGGTGCTACCGGAGATGCATGGCGAGTGGATCTGTACGATGAAGCTGGCCCGCCGGCTGTGGCCGGGGATCAAATACAGTAATATGGGGCTCTATAAATCACGTAAGCTGAACGTGGCCACGCCGCCGGGGCTGCATCACCACCGGGCGCTGTATGACTGCTATATCACCGCTGCGCTGCTGCTGGATATCATCAACGTTTCCGGCTGGACGCCTGACGAAATGGCCGATATCACAGGTCGGCCGGCGCTGCTCACCACCTTTACCTTCGGCAAATATCGCGGTAAAGCCGTCGCCGAGATTGCTGAAAACGATCCAGGCTATCTGCGCTGGTTATTCAACAATCTCGACCGCATGAGCCCCGAACTGCGCCTCACGCTCAAGCATTACCTTGGGGAATAGCCCCTACACTGCCGCTTTCCCCGGCAGTGTCCCTTGCGCCAGGGCGATGAAAAAGGCGTACTCCAGCGCCACCCCCTCATAGCTTTTAAAGCGCCCGGATTTTCCGCCATGCCCGGAGTCCATATCGGTGCAAAGCAGCAGCAGGTTATCGTCGGTTTTCAGTTCACGCAGTTTTGCCACCCACTTCGCCGGCTCCCAGTATTGCACCTGGGAATCGTGCAGCCCGGTGGTCACCAGCATATGCGGATACGCCTGCGCCTTCACGCCGTCGTAGGGGCTGTAGCTTTTCATGTAGTGGTAATAGGTTTCATCCTGCGGGTTCCCCCACTCTTCAAATTCGCCGGTCGTCAGCGGAATGGTCTCATCCAGCATCGTGGTTACCACGTCGACGAACGGCACCTGGGCTATCACGCCGTGGAACAGCTCTGGACGCTCGTTAACGGCCACCCCCATCAGCATCCCGCCGGCGCTGCCGCCCATGCCATAGCAGAGCCGCGGGTCGCCGTACCCCTGAGCCAGCAGCGCGTCGCAGACGTCGAGATAGTCGTTAAAGGTATTTTTCTTACACAGGAATTTACCGTCCTCATACCACTGCTGACCCAGCTCGCCGCCGCCGCGGACGTGGGCGATGGCGTAGACAAAGCCGCGGTTGAGCAGGCTCAGCCGACTGGCGCTGAAATCGGCATCGATACTGTCGCCATACGAGCCATAGCCATAGACCAGCAGCGGATTGCTCCCTTTACGAAAATGGTCGCGATGGTAGACCAGCGAGACCGGGACTTCGACGCCATCGCGGGCGGTCACCCACAGGTGCTCGCTCTGATAGCAGCGGGTGTCCAGCCCCTTCACCTCCTGCTGCTTGATCACCCGTCGTTCGCCGGTATCCATATCCAGTTCAAACAGGGTGTCGGGCGTCGTCATCGAGGAGTAGCCGTAGCGCAGGCGCGACGTTTCGGGCTCCGGATTATAGGCAAGCCAGGTGACATAGGCCGGATCGTCAAAGGCGATCCCCACCACCTCCCGGGTCTTGCGGTTAATCTGCCGCAGACTGGTCAGGCCGCGCTGACGCTCCTCGACGACCAGCCAGTCGGTAAACAGGGTAAATCCTTCAAGCATCACGTCGTGACGCGGCGGGATCAGCGTGGTCCACTGATCTTCATCGCGTAGCACGGTACGATAGAGACCAAAATTCTTCCCGTCCCGGTTGGATCGCAGATAGAAGGCGTGCTGATAGTGATCGAGGCTATATTCATGATCTTTACGCCGCGGCAGGAAGCAGACCGGCTCAGCGTCTGGCAGTTCGGCGTTGAGCAGCAGTACTTCGCTGGTGGTGGCGCTGGAGAGATAAATCACCACGAACTGCTGGGATGTGGTTTTATGCACGCTGACGTAGAAGGTCTCATCTTTTTCCTCGTAGACCAGCACGTCGCTCTGCGCCGGCGTCCCGACGGTGTGGCGCCAGACCTGATAAGGAAGCAGCGTGGTGGGATGTTTACGCACGTACCACACAAAGCGTGAATCATTGCTCCAGGCAAAGCCGGAGGTGACATTTTCCAGGGTCTCCGGATACCACTCGCCGTTGCTGAGGTCGCAAAAACGCAGACCGTACTGGCGACGGGAGAGATAATCTTCCGCCACCGCCATCAACTGGTTGTTGGGCGCAATGCCCAGCCCGCCCAGGGTGTAAAACTCGCTCTTTGCCGCCCGCTGGTTGGCATCAAGCAGGATCTCCCACTCGTCCCACTCTTCTTTCAGCACCGACTGTCGCTGGTAGATAGCGTATTCGCAGCCCGGCTCATACACCTGCCGGTAGCGAAAGCCGTTTTTACTATAGGGAGCAGAGACTTCCCGCTGCGGAATGCGGTCGATAATCTCTTTCAGCAGACGCTCCTGCAGGCTGAGCTGCGTATCCATCACTTGCTTGCCGTAGGCGTTTTCCGCGTGCAGATATTCCAGCACATCAGGCCGCGCGCGTTCATCGTCGCGCAGCCAGTAATAGTTATCGATGCGTGTATCGCCATGCAAGGTCATGGCGTGAGGGATCCGTTTGGCTTTAGGTGGCATGTTATTCTTCTGCTGCTTTTTCGTGACACAAGAGCATTCAGGCCGCAGGGTGGCGCCTGAATGATGACGTGTCTATAAGGGTGGCAAAAGACGCGGGCGATGCAAGCGAAACGTGATAATTTAAACGCTTAGCGCCTGTTTTTGTGACTGGATGTCCTGTTCGATGTCGGCCCGGACATCTTTTGGCAACGCCAGGGCCTCACCCAGGGCGTTGAGATAGCTGCGCTCCATAAAGTGGTCGATATCAATCACCGCGCAGCTGACGTAGTAGATCTCCAGCGCCTCCTGCGGGTCAACGATGCCCTCGGCGAGACGCTGCGGATCCAGCGGCTGAGCCAGCGCCTGGTCAATCAGCACCCGGGCCTGCACGTCAATATTGGCCTCCCGAAGCTGGGCTTCAATCCTCGCCCGCTCGTGATCGTCGATATGACCATCGCTTTTGGCGGCAAACACCAGGGCGGTGATCAACCGCACGCTGCGCGGATCGACCTCCGTCGGCGCCGCAGCCGTCTCGGGTGTCGGAGCGGGCGTGTTCTGAGCACGCATTTTCTGCTGATACTTGTTCCACAATACGGTACCCGCCACCGCCCCACCGCCAGCCAGCAGCGCGCTGGTGCCATATTTCGCCAGCAGCTTGCGTGACGATTTGCTGGCCACCAGCAGCCCCGCCAGCCCGCCGATGGCGCCGGGCAGCAGGGCGCTCCCTTTTGACGACTCGCCGGACGGCGACGCGCCCTGCTGTCCGAGCAACGACTGCAGTTGATTTAGCCAGTTAGCCATGGTTTTCCTCTCAGGTGACAAACACTGTTATCAGCCTAAACGACGCGATGTCAGGAAATGTTAGACATGGCTAAAGATGCGCAAAGGTGCGCGCGGCGGCGGCACCGGGTCCAGCCGACCGACCGACCGACCGACAGACCGACCGACAGACCGACAGACCGACAGACCGACCAGCCCATCAACCCATCAACCCATCAGCCCATCAGCCCATCAGCCCATCAGCCCATCAGCCCATCAGCGGCTGACCGCCAGCCATCAGGCCGCTTTGGCTTTCCGCGTTTTGGCAGCTGGCGCGGCGGCCTCTTCCGCCGGGGAAGCCTCAGCGTCCGTTGACGGCGCGGGCGCATCGTGCGCAGTCGCATCCTGCTCCGGCAGTCTGCCGGCGCGCAGAATATGCTGCAGCGCCTCTTTACGCTCCGCCAGCCACATCGCCATGGTATCGCGCTGGGCATCGTCCATTTCCAGCGGCGATGCTACCAGCCAGTCATTCAGCACCTCTGCCAGATCGAGCATTTTGTCGTAAGCGTCGGCCTCTTTTTTGCTGGCAAAAGACATTTTTTCCTCACCTTCGCGGATCACTACATATTTAATTTCAACCGCCATGCTGCAGCCTCTTAGTACTGTATTTTTATACAGTGTAGCAAATTTCCCTTCCGGACTCAACTCACGCGCATAAAGACAGACGCAAACGTTTTCGTTTATAATCGACCGCATCTTTTTTTACTGCGGAAGAGAGTTATGACTGTATTAGGCACCGCGCTGCGCCCGGCAGCCACCAAAGTTATGCTGTTAGGCTCCGGCGAGCTGGGTAAAGAAGTCGCCATCGAATGTCAGCGTCTGGGCATTGAAACTATCGCCGTCGACCGCTACCCCGATGCCCCGGCGATGCAGGTCGCCCACCGCGCCCACGTCATCAATATGCTGCACGGCGAGAGCCTGCGCGCGCTGATCGAACAGGAAAAACCCGATTACATCGTGCCGGAGATCGAAGCTATCGCCACCGATACCCTGGTCGAACTGGAGCAGGCCGGGCAGAAAGTGGTTCCCACGGCGCGGGCAGCGAAGCTCACCATGAACCGCGAAGGCATACGCCGTCTGGCGGCCGAAGAGCTGCAGCTCCCCACCTCCAGCTACCGTTTCGCCGACAGTGAAGAAGCCTTCCGCGCGGCGGTTACCGAGATCGGTTTGCCATGCATCGTCAAGCCGGTGATGAGCTCCTCCGGTAAAGGTCAGAGCTTTATCCGCTCGGCTGACCAGCTCAGCGAAGCCTGGCGCTACGCCCAGCAGGGTGGCCGCGCCGGCGCCGGGCGGGTGATCGTCGAGGGGGTGGTAAATTTCGACTTTGAAATCACCCTGCTCACCGTCAGCGCCGTCGATGGCGTGCATTTCTGCGCCCCGGTCGGCCATCGTCAGGAAGACGGCGACTACCGCGAGTCCTGGCAGCCGCAGCAGATGAGCGACCTGGCCCTTGAACGCGCGCAGGATATCGCCCGCAAGGTGGTGCTCGCGCTGGGAGGTTATGGCCTGTTCGGCGTGGAGCTGTTCGTTTGCGGCGACGAGGTGATCTTCAGCGAAGTCTCCCCGCGCCCGCACGACACCGGAATGGTAACGCTTATCTCGCAGGATCTCTCGGAATTCGCCCTGCACGTTCGCGCCTTTCTTGGGCTGCCTATCGGCGCCATCCGCCAGTATGGCCCAGCCGCTTCCGCGGTGATCCTTCCGCAGCTGACCAGTCAGAACGTCAGCTTCGGCCAGCTGCAGTCGGCCGTCGGAGCTGGCCTGCAGCTGCGTCTGTTCGGCAAGCCGGAGATTGACGGCACCCGTCGTCTGGGGGTGACCCTCGCCGTCGCCGATTCGGTGGAAGAGGCTGTGGCGCGGGCTAAAACCGCCGCCGCGGCGGTTATCGTCGAAGGGTAAAGACAAAAAAAACCCGGTCGCGTTGCCGCTGACCGGGTTGTTGACCTTGAGGCGCGGTTTACTTCGCGCCTTCCACCGCTTCACGCGCCAGGGTGGTGATGCGATCGTAGTCGCCAGCTTCCAGGGCGTCTGCCGGCACCAGCCAGGAGCCCCCGATGCACAGCACGCTGTTCAGCGCCAGGTAATCACGGTAGTTAGCCGGGGAGATACCGCCGGTCGGGCAGAAACGAATGTGACCGAACGGACCCGCAATCGCCTGCAGCGCTTTCACGCCGCCGTTGGCTTCCGCCGGGAAGAATTTAAACTCTTTCAGACCGTACTGCATGCCCAGCATCAGCTCGGAGACGGTGCTGATCCCCGGGATCAGCGGAATAGTGCCGTCTTCGGTCGCCGCTTTCAGCAGAGATTCGGTCAGCCCCGGGCTGATAGCGAACTGCGCGCCGGCTTCCGTTACCGCTTTCAGCTGCTCGACGTTGGTAACCGTGCCCGCGCCGACAATCGCATCCGGCACTTCTTTAGCAATCGCGCGGATCGCCTCCAGGGCGCACTCGGTGCGCAGAGTCACTTCCAGGACGCGCACGCCGCCCGCGACCAGCGCTTTCGCCATCGGTACCGCGTGTTCCAGCTTTTTCACTACGATAACCGGGACAACCGGACCGGAGGTGAGGATTGCTTCTGCTGTTGTTTTCCAGTTTTTCATCAGGATTTTCTCTCGCCAGATCTACAAATTAAATCGTCTTAAAAAGTGATGCAGGTTGCGCCCTGCTCCGCGCCAGAGAGCTTCTCACGCAGCGCCCCAAACATCTCCCGACCGGTTCCTACGCGCGACGCGCTGAGGTCAGGGATATGCGGGTGACGCGCCGCCAGTTCGGCATCGTCCACCAGCAGCGTCAGTTCCCCCGTCTGCCCGTTCACGCGAATAAGGTCGCCATCGCGCACTTTCGCCAGCAACCCGCCGTCATAGGCTTCAGGCGTGACGTGGATGGCTGACGGGACTTTACCGGAGGCGCCAGAGAGTCGGCCATCGGTCACCAGCGCTATTTTGAAACGGCGGTCCAATAATACACCAAGTGGCGGCATAAGTTTATGTAATTCTGGCATCCCGTTCGCTTTTGGCCCCTGATGACGGACCACCACCACGCAGTCTTTGTCCAGCAGACCCGCTTCGAAGGCCGGCAACACGTCGTGCTGGCTCTCGAACACCACCGCCGGCGCTTCGATCACCTGGTTCTCAGCCGGGACTGCCGAGGTTTTCATGACCGCGCGTCCCAGGTTACCGCTCAGCACCTTGGTGCCGCCGTGACGGGAGAACGGTTTCTCGAATGTCGCGATGACCTGATCGTCAAGCGGCGCCGTCGCCCCTTCCCGCCAGTCCAGCTCGCCGTTGTTGAGCCACGGCTCGAGGGTGTAGCGCGACAGACCGAAGCCAGCGACGGTGTGAACGTCCTCATGTAGCAGGCCGCCTTTCAGCAGCTCGCGCACCAGAACCGGAACGCCGCCCGCTGCCTGGAAATGGTTGATATCCGCCGGACCGTTGGGGTAGAGGCGCGCCAGCAGCGGTACCACGTCTGACAGGTCGGAGAAATCATCCCAGTTAATGATAATGCCCGCCGCGCGGGCCATCGCCACCAGGTGCATAGTGTGGTTGGTGGAGCCGCCGGTCGCCAGCAGCGCCACAATGCCGTTGACCACCACTTTTTCGTCAAACATTTTGCCCAACGGCATCCACTCGTTGCCATTGCCGGTCATGCGGGTGACCTGGCGCGCGGCGGCGGCGGTCAGCGCTTCCCGCAGCGGAGCATCCGGATGGACAAAGGACGAGCCCGGCAACTGCATGCCCATAAACTCCACCACCATCTGGTTGGTGTTCGCCGTACCGTAGAACGTACAGGTTCCCGGCGCGTGGTAAGAAGCGGCTTCGGACTCCAGCAGCGCCATGCGGTCAACTTTGCCCTCCGCGTACAGCTGGCGAATGCGAACCTTTTCTTTATTAGGCAGGCCGCTGGCCATCGGACCGGAGGGAATAAAGACCGACGGCAGGTGGCCGAATGAGAGCGCGGCCATGGTTAGTCCGGGCACAATTTTATCACACACGCCGAGGTACAGAGCGCCATCGAACATGTTATGCGACAGGCCGATGGCCGCGGACATGGCGATCACTTCGCGACTCAGGAGAGAGAGCTCCATGCCGTCCTGTCCCTGGGTCACGCCATCGCACATCGCCGGCACGCCGCCGGCCACCTGACCGACCGCATTGGCGCTGTGCAGCGCTTTGCGAATGATATCCGGGTAGTGTTCATAGGGCTGGTGCGCGGACAACATATCGTTGTAGGAGGTGATGATGGCGATGTTGTTGCGCAACATGCTTTTCAAAGAGGCTTTGTCGTCGGCCTGACAGGCCGCGAAACCGTGAGCCAGATTGCCGCAGGCCAGTTGCGCACGATGCACGGTGTCGGTTTTGGCCTGGTTAATCCTTGCGAGGTAAGCCGCGCGGGTATCACGCGACCGTTCGATAATGCGATTTGTTACCCGTAACATTGTCGAATTCATAAAGGCTCCTCAAAATTTTATCTGTCCGGCCGCTGCGAGATGACGTGTTTTGGTGCCCGAAGCCACCAACACCAGCGCTCAGGGGCAAAATGTCTGAAGGCAGTGTAATAAAAAAAGCCCCGTGGGTGAATCCTCACGGGGCTTAAAAGATTAAAAAGCGTGCGACTTTCTGCGTCAGATCATGTTACCGGTAAAATAACCCTGACGGATAAGATCGCGAGCTTACTCAAACTCGTTCCACGAGCGTCCATCGCGGGTGATCATGGCCACCGAGGCCACCGGTCCCCAGGTCCCGGCCTGATACGGTTTCGGCGCATCGCGGTCGGCCGCCCAGGCTTCGGTGATGGAGTCCACCCACTTCCATGCCTCTTCCACTTCATCGCGGCGGACGAACAGCGCCTGGATACCGCGCATGGTCTCCAGCAGCAGACGTTCATAGGCATCGGCCAGATGCGTCTGGTTGAAGGTTTCGGAGTAGCTCAGATCCAGCTTGGTGATCTGCAGGTTGTGCTTATGGTCAAGGCCCGGCACTTTGTTCAGGACCTGGATATCCACCCCTTCGTCCGGCTGCAGACGAATGGTCAGCTTGTTCTGCGGCAGCTCCTGCCAGGTCTCTTTAAACAGGTTCAGCTCCGGCGTTTTGAAGTAAACCACCACTTCGGAACATTTGGTCGGCAGACGTTTGCCGGTACGCAGATAGAACGGTACGCCAGCCCAGCGCCAGTTATCGATATCAACGCGGATCGCCACGAAGGTTTCGGTGTTGCTGGTTTTGTTCGCCCCCTCTTCTTCGAGGTAGCCTGGCACTTTTTTGCCCTGGGCAAAGCCGGCGGTGTACTGGCCGCGAACGGTTTTCTCGCGCACATTGGAGCGGTCAATACGGCGCAGGGATTTCAGCACCTTGACCTTTTCATCACGGATGCTGTCGGCGCTGAGATCGGACGGCGGCGACATGGCAATCATGCACAGGATCTGCAGCAGGTGGTTCTGGATCATGTCGCGCATCTGTCCGGCCTGGTCGAAGTACCCCCAGCGCCCTTCAATGCCTACCTCTTCCGCGACGGTGATTTCCACATGATCGATGGTACGGCAGTCCCAGTTATTGACGAACAGAGAGTTGGCAAAGCGCAGCGCCAGCAGGTTGAGGACTGTCTCTTTTCCGAGGTAGTGGTCGATACGGTAGACCTGGCACTCTTCAAAAAACTCGCCGACCTGATCGTTGATTTCCCGCGAGGTTTCCAGCGAGGTGCCCAGCGGTTTTTCCATAACCACGCGCGCAGGCTTGGCATTGAGCTTCGCTTCGCCCAGACCTTTACAGATGGCGCCAAAGGTGCTCGGCGGCATGGCGAAATAGTTGATGGTGACGCGATTTTTTTGGTCCAGCATGTCACCCAGGCGGGTGAAGCCGCTGGTGTCATTGACGTCAAGATTACAGAACTCCAGGCGGCCGCTCAGGGAATCCCACAAACCTTCATCAATTTTTTCCTTCATGAAGGTTTCCAGCGCTTCGCGCACCACTTTGGTGTAAGCCGCTTTATCCCAGTCGGCACGGCCGACGCCAATGATCCGGGTGTCGGCGTGGATCTGGCCCGCCTTTTCAAGCTGATACAGGGAAGGCAACAATTTACGCCGCGCCAGGTCGCCCTTCGCGCCGAAAATGACCAGGTCGCATGCCTGGGCCGTTTGCGTTACCGCCATGTCATTCTCCTCAGTTGATAGTCTGGTGCTTTTGCCAGGCTATATTTGTAATTTTCTTACACTGCACTGTACTGTGTTTACCTGTTTCCCGAAAGCCTTCCCCTCCGTTTGCAGCGGGAAAACCGCACAGGGTGAAAACATTCGGCGATGATTTAGGCATTTGGCTGATATTGTTCGTTGTTTGTACCTGTTTCAGGTCAGTAAAATACGACTCTGATCATGTAATGAAAAAAAACAACATTTTTTCCCGTCATTCCTCACCGCTTGCGCTTGCGTAGGGGTATATTCTTGCTAAAACGCCCGATGATTTCACCCATTAATGAAATCGTTTCCATTGATGAGCGCCCTGTTACTAATGAACATGCTGGAAAAAATCCAGTCCCGACTGGAACACCTTAGCAAATCTGAACGCAAAGTGGCGGAAGTGATCCTTGCCACCCCCGCGCAGGCCATTCATTCGAGCATCGCCGCCCTCGCCCTTGAGGCCGGAGTGAGCGAACCGACCGTCAATCGCTTCTGCCGTAGTCTCGAAACCCGCGGCTTTCCTGACTTCAAACTGCATCTCGCCCAGAGCCTTGCGCACGGCACGCTCTATGTTAACCGCAATGTTGATGAAGACGACAGCGTTGAGTCATACACGGGAAAAATATTTGAATCGGCCATGGCGAGTTTAGATCAGGTCCACCATTCTCTCGACATGTCGGCGGTGAATCGTGCGGTGGATCTGCTGACTCAGGCAAAAAAAATCGCCTTTTTCGGCCTCGGCTCCTCGGCGGCGGTCGCTCATGACGCGATGAACAAATTTTTCCGCTTTAACGTGCCGGTCATCTATTCCGACGACATTGTCCTGCAACGCATGAGTTGTATGAATTGCGATGACGATGATGTGGTGGTGATTATCTCACATACCGGAAGAACCAAGAGCCTGGTAGAGCTGGCGCAGCTGGCGCGTGAAAACGATGCCATGGTGATCGCTCTCACCTCCCCCGGCTCGCCGCTGGCCCGGGAAGCCACGCTGGCCATTACCCTGGATGTGCCGGAAGATACCGACATCTATATGCCGATGGTCTCGCGTCTGGCCCAGTTGACCGTCATTGACGTGCTGGCGACAGGCTTTACCCTGCGCCGGGGGGCAAAATTCAGAGATAACTTGAAGAGGGTCAAGGAAGCGCTGAAGGAATCGCGTTTTGATAAAGAACCGTTCGTACCCAGTGATAATCAATAAAAGTTGTTAACAAGCAGTACCCCATTACACCTTCGATAACGATCCGGCTGTGCGACGTTGCAGGCTGGCGCTACCGAATCCATGTTCACGCAACACCAAAGTTGTATCAGTCAACGGAGTATTACATGTCCAGAAGGCTTCGCAGAACCAAAATCGTTACTACCTTAGGCCCGGCAACTGACCGCGATAACAACCTGGAAAAAGTTATCGCCGCGGGCGCAAACGTAGTGCGTATGAACTTCTCTCACGGCACCCCGGAAGATCATCAGCTCCGTGCCGATAAAGTGCGTGAGATTGCGGCAAAACTGGGCCGTCACGTGGCCATCCTCGGCGACCTCCAGGGACCAAAAATTCGCGTATCGACCTTCAAAGAAGGCAAAATTTTCCTCAACGTCGGCGACAAATTCCTGCTCGATGCCAACCTCGGCAAGGGCGAAGGCGATAAAGAGAAAGTCGGAATCGACTATAAAGGCCTGCCGGCGGACGTCGTGCCTGGCGATATCCTGCTGCTCGACGATGGTCGTGTGCAGCTGAAAGTCCTCGAAGTTCAGGGGATGAAAGTCTTCACTGAAGTGACCGTTGGTGGCCCGCTGTCCAATAACAAAGGGATCAACAAGCTCGGCGGCGGCCTGTCTGCCGAAGCGCTGACCGACAAAGACAAGGCCGATATCGTCACCGCCGCTAAAATCGGCGTCGACTATCTCGCCGTCTCCTTCCCGCGCTGCGGCGAAGACCTGAACTACGCCCGTCGCCTGGCGCGCGATGCCGGCTGTGATGCGAAAATCGTCGCCAAAGTCGAGCGTGCGGAAGCCGTCTGCGATCAGGACGCCATGGACGACGTGATCCTCGCCTCCGATGTGGTGATGGTTGCCCGCGGTGACCTTGGCGTCGAAATCGGCGATCCGGAGCTGGTGGGCATCCAGAAAGCGCTGATTCGTCGTGCGCGTCAGCTGAACCGTTCCGTCATTACCGCCACCCAGATGATGGAGTCGATGATCACCAACCCGATGCCGACCCGTGCGGAAGTCATGGACGTGGCCAACGCCGTGCTGGATGGTACCGATGCCGTGATGCTCTCCGCGGAAACCGCTGCCGGCCAATACCCGTCCGAAACCGTGGCCGCGATGGCGCGCGTGTGTCTGGGCGCCGAAAAAATCCCGAGTCTCAACGTCTCCAAACACCGTCTGGACGTCCAGTTCGACAACGTGGAAGAAGCGATTGCTATGTCGGCGATGTATGCCGCCAACCACCTGAAAGGCATCACGGCTATCATCACCATGACCGAATCAGGCCGCACCGCGCTGATGACCTCGCGCATCAGCTCCGGTCTGCCAATTTTCGCTCTGTCCCGCCACGAGCGCACCCTGAACCTGACCGCCCTCTACCGTGGGGTGACGCCGGTGTTCTTCGACAGCCAGAATGACGGGGTGGCCGCTGCGCACGATGCCGTCAATCTGCTGCGGGACAAAGGCTACCTGGTCTCCGGCGATCTGGTGGTTGTTACCCAGGGTGACGTGATGAGCACCATCGGCAGCACCAACACCACGCGTATCCTCACCGTCGAGTAAGCCTCGGTGTCTACCTGCCAGCGATACGGCTGGCAGGTTTTTTTTGCCCTCCGGCAGGCTACACCATCCAGCTCAGTAATAGCGTCGCGGCGATCACCGTCGACGCCCCGCCGATACGCGTCGCAATCTGTGCAAACGGCATCAATCCCATGCGGTTTGAGGCCGAGAGAATGGCCACATCCCCCGTTCCGCCTAACCCGCTGTGGCAGCTGGTGACAATGGCGGCTTCCACAGGATACATATTTAGACGTGAAGCGATAAAGAACCCGCTCAGCGCCATGGCAATGACAATTGAGCCGCACACCACGACGTAGCCAACGGAGAAGACCGATACCACGCTCTCCAGCGGTACATACAGCATGCCCAGGCCGATCATCAGCGGCCACACCAGCGCGGCGGAGACGAACTTGTAGCAGCTGTGCGCCCCCAGCTCCATCGCCGCCGGGATAACTTTGGTATATTTGCAGAATACCGCCGCCAGAATCATCAGCACCGGCCCCGGAATATGCACCACCTTCTCCAGCAAGCCGCCGACAATGAAAAAGGCGCAAATCATCAGCAACCCGGCGCCCATGAGCTGAAAATCGGTCGGCTGCGTACTCTGATTCTGCGCAAAGACGCTGTTATCTTCATGGCTGCGGATCAGTAGCCCGTTGCCGGACAGCGCCGGGCGACGGGCGCCCATGCGGGCCAGAAAGCCGGCGCAGATAATGGCGAAGATGTTACCCACCACCGCCGCCGGCGCCAGCTGGGCCACGTAGACATCAGGCGTCTGCCCGAGGATCGCCGAATAAGCCAGCGACAACGGCAGGATCCCTTCGCCAATGCCGCCGCCGATAATCGGCACAATGATAAAGAAGAAGGTGTGATACAGACTGTAGCCGAATAAGCTGCCCACCAGCAGGCCGGTGGCGATTGCCGCGCCGGTCCCAACCACCAGCGGGACAAACATGCGCACCATCCCCTGGATCAGAATCGTGCGGTTCATTCCCAGGATACTGCCGACCACCAGGCAGGCGATGACGAAATAGAGGAGATTGGCCTCCTTCATCAGCAAATGCACGGTATCGAGCGTATGCGCTTCAAACACGCCAAAGTAGACCAGCACTGAGGGCATCATCAAACACAAAATCGCCGGACCGCCAATATCTTTTAACACCGGCACCATGCGGCCAATTTTCGCCAGCGCGAACCCCAGGGTCATGATGACCGCCAGTCCGCCAATCATGTTTTTTGGCAACAACCCCGCGCCCGCGGAGAGCGCCACTATCGCGGCGATACCGATAAACAGCGTTAACGGCACAGCGCCGACTTCGATATTGGTGAAAAGTCGAGTCGCTTGCCCGTTCGGCAATGTTTTATCTATCGGTTGGTTGAGTGAATTATTTTTCATATTTTTACCTGAATAATAAAGAGGTCACGTAGGGTCAGGATGCAATATTAAAATTGCGCAGCACTATGAATTCAAAAGCGCTAAACGCCGTATCAACTAAATACACCGAAACGGTAACACAGGACTTTAAAACTAAAAACGACAACCGTATTAACGCTGTCGGCTTTGTGACTGAGCCATAAAGTTTATTTTAAGTAATTTAATTT
The DNA here is from genome assembly GCF_040064295.1 of Klebsiella sp. JB_Kp031. Lineage (NCBI taxonomy): Bacteria > Pseudomonadati > Pseudomonadota > Gammaproteobacteria > Enterobacterales > Enterobacteriaceae > Klebsiella > Klebsiella sp. JB_Kp031. The sequence continues at coordinate 149,565 of NZ_JBEAJW010000043.1, read as the reverse complement.
ATTATCACGAAGCTAAAGTTATCGCCCGCTAAAATAATTATTCCTGTTAATGCAACCCCATGATTTAATCCTCTTTTCCCTATTTGTAACTAAAGTAGCCAAGGCGAAATTATTTAAAGCCAGATGACTGTGATGGCTATCACCTTTTAAATATTAGGGGATCGTTAGATTGGCAGCACAACAAACCGATAATATATGTCAGGACCTTTTATGCCTTCACTGCTCTTGCAATCTCTTTTCCCGTTGGTATTTATCATGCTGCTCGGATGGCTTAGCGGCAAACTCGGCTATACTCGCCGTGAGGACGCATCCGTTCTCGCCACGGTAGTTATCCGCTTTGCGCTTCCTTTTCATCTTTTTATCGGCGCATTACATACCAGCCCGGATAAAATAAAAAACTTCACCTTTATGGCGGTGCTGGTTATCGGTCTGATGGGGTCGTATTTTCTTACGCTACTGATCTCGCGCTATGTTTTTCGTCATGATATTAAAACTAGCGCGATTCAGTCGCTGGTTTGCGCCTTCCCCGATATGGCCTACTTCGGCGCTCCCGTGCTGGCGGTGCTGATAGGTCCGGAGGGCTTTCTCGGGGTGCTTATCGGAAACCTGGTGACCAGCGTGTTGATGATCCCTCTGACCATCATCCTGATCCGCATGGGAGACCAGCCCGGAGACGCTGGGGCTCCCCAGCTCCACGCCGGGCACTTGATCCTGCAAAACCTGCTGAAAGCCGTGAGAAACCCCATTGTCTGGATCCCCATTTCCGGCGTACTGCTCAGCCTGGCCGGGATCCAGCTGCCGCATCTGCTCAGCGTACCCGTTGAAATGGTGGGTAAAATCGCCGGCGGTCTGTCACTCTTCGCCCTTGGGCTGCTGTTTTACGGTGAACGTCCGACGGTCAATATTCAAACCTGCACCAACATCAGTATTAAAAACCTGATCCAGCCGGCCATGATGGCGCTGGCCGGGCTAGCCTTTGGGCTCAGTCATACCCTGATGCAACAGGTTATTATCATCGGCGCGACGCCTTCCGCTATCGCGGCAGGGATGTTTGCCCTGCGCAGCGATACCTATATTGAACCCGCCTCATCTTCTATTTTGCTGGGCACCGCCATCGGCGTGGTCACCGAAGGCGTCATGATTTATCTCATTTCGTAATCACGGAAATAAAATACCTAGACATCAGGCAACGTTTTAATTTGATATTCAGGAGTCATGTCATGTTAGCCACAGAAACCTTATACACCCCCTATAATGGTGCCGTCCTGCTGGAAAACCCGTTATTAAATAAAGGCCTCGCGTTTACGGAAAGCGAACGCACAGCGTTTAATCTTCAGGGACTGTTACCGCACAATGTGGAAACCATTGAAGAACAAACCGAGCGCGCATGGGGCCAGTTTTGCCAGTTCAAAAAAAGTATTTCGCGCCATATTTATCTCAGAAATATTCAGGACACCAACGAGACGTTATTCTATAACCTGCTGCGCAGCCATATGAAAGAGACGCTGCCGATTATTTATACCCCGACGGTGGGTGAAGCATGCGAACATTTTTCAGAAATATATCGCCGAGGACGCGGCCTGTTCATCTCCTGGCCCAACCGTCACCATATTGACGAGATGCTGCAGGGATTTTCCCGCAACGATATCAAAGTCATCGTGGTGACCGATGGCGAGCGTATTCTGGGGCTGGGCGACCAGGGGATTGGCGGGATGGGGATCCCCATCGGCAAACTCTCGTTATATACCGCCTGCGGGGGTATTCATCCGGCATCAACGCTGCCCATTATGTTAGATGTCGGTACCAACAATCCGCAGCATCTGGAAGATCCGCTGTATATGGGCTGGCGACATCCGCGCATCAGCGACGAGCAATACCTGGAGTTTATGGACATGTTTGTCCATGCCGTTCAACAGCGCTGGCCGAATGTCTTGCTCCAGTTTGAAGATTTTGCCCAAAAAAATGCCACGCGACTGCTCAACCGCTATCGACACCAGCTGTGCTGTTTTAACGATGATATTCAGGGAACCGCCGCCGTGACGTCGGGGACGCTGATCGCCGCCGCCGCCGCCGCCGGGACGCCGCTCCGCGATCAGCGGGTGGTTTTCCTTGGCGGCGGTTCGGCCGGATGCGGCATTGCGGAAAAAATCATTGCGCTGATGGTGGATGATGGGCTCTCAGAGACGGAAGCACGCCGCCGCATCTTTATGGTTGACCGCTTTGGTCTGCTGACTGATCAGATGCCTAATCTGCTCGATTTTCAGCGCGAGCTGGTCACCCCCCGAGCCAGTATCGCCCACTGGGATACCGAGGCGGCCCAGCTGTCGCTGATGGATGTCGTACGCAACGTCCACCCTACCGTGCTGATCGGCGTGTCAGGCCAGCCGGGGCTGTTTAGCGAAGAGATAGTGAAAGAGATGCATCGGCACTGCCCGCGTCCGATTATTATGCCGCTCTCTAACCCCACTTCCCGGGCCGAGGCCCAGCCGAAGGATCTGCTGGAGTGGACTCGGGGTAGCGCGCTTATCGCCACCGGCAGCCCGTTCGACCCCGTCTTCTATGACGGCAAAACCTACGACATCGCCCAGTGCAATAACGCCTATATTTTCCCCGGTCTGGGGCTGGGGATCCTTGCCAGTAAAGCCGAGCGCGTCACCGAAGCAATGCTTATCACCTGCAGTAAAACGCTGGCCGCCCACTCGCCTCTGGCGACCCGCGAAACCGGCGGGTTGCTGCCGCCGGTAGAAGAGATCGAAATGATTTCCCGGGCCATTGCCGCTGATGTCGCCCGCGCGGCTCAGCAAGACGGCGTAGCGCCGCAGATTGACGAGGTGCAACTGGCGGCGAATATCGATAAAACCTTCTGGCGAGCGCGCTACACCGCGTATAAACGTTCGTCATTGTGATCGCTCATCTCGCGGGAAGCCGGCAGGCTTCCCGCCACTCGGGGGAACTACTCATGTTCAATGTGCTGATTGTCGATGATGATCCCATGGTGGCCGAACTGAACCAGTTATTTATCAGCCGGGTAGCTGATTTTCACTGCTGTGGAGTAGCGGCGACGATCGCCGACGCCAAAGCGATGCTAAGCCATCTGGCGCAGGTCGATCTGCTGCTGCTGGATGTCTATATGCACCAGGAGAGTGGCCTGGACCTGCTGCCAGCGCTTCGCGCTGATGGGCGGAATATTGACGTCATCATGATGACGTCCGCTGCCGATGCGCTCACCGTCCAGACGGCACTGCGCTATGGCGTGGTTGATTACCTGATTAAACCGTTTCAGTTGTCGCGCTTTGAGGAGGCGCTGCGGACCTGGCGCAATAAACGCGATGCGAAGCAAGCGAAATCCTGCTACGCCCAGGCGGATATCGACACCCTGCTACGCCGCGGGGTTCTGCAACAGGACGGTCCCCGCCGCTTGCCGAAAGGGCTGACGCCGCAAACGCTTCGCCTGGTGTGCCGGTGGATAATCGCGCATCAGGCGCGGGATTTTTCAACCAATGAGCTGGCGGCGGCGCTGCAGATCTCCCGAGTATCGTGCCGCAAATACCTGATCTGGCTGGAGCAGATCAACGTGCTCTTCACCAGCAATCACTACGGCATCACCGGCCGCCCGGAGTATCGCTACCGGCTTGTGGCCGAGAGCGTGATGTTGCTGACGCAATATAGCCAGTGAGCCTGGAATGCCCACTGGCGCGCTTGCAGTCTACTTCTTAGGGTACAGCTCTTTGCGTTTGTAGGGCTCTATTTCACCCGGCTTGCGCGTCTTCAGCAGCTTCAGGATCCAGGTGTACTGCTCGGTGTGCGGCGTAACAAACACCTCCACCTCTTCGTTCATCCGCCGGGCGATTGTTGTATCGTCAGCGTCCAGCAGATCGTCCATCGGCGGGCGCACCAGCACCGTCAGGCGATGCGTCTTGCCATCGTAGACCGGGAACAGCGGAACGACGCGGGCGCGGCATACCTTCATTAAGCGGCCAATCGCCGGCAGGGTGGCCTTATAGGTAGCGAAGAAATCCACAAACTCGCTGTGCTCGGCGCCGTGATCCTGATCGGGCAAATAGTAGCCCCAGTAGCCCTGGCGCACCGACTGAATAAACGGTTTGATCCCGTCGTTGCGCGCATGCATCCGTCCGCCAAAACGACGACGCACGGTATTCCACACGTAATCGAAGACCGGGTTGCCCTGGTTGTGGAACATCGCCGCCATCTTCTGCCCGCCGGAGGCCATCAGCATCGCCGGGATATCCACACCCCATGCATGCGGGACGAGGAAAATCACCTTCTCGTTATTGCGCTGCAGCTCGTCGATGATCGCTTTACCCTGCCAGTCGACGCGGGCGAGAATTTTCTGCGGATCGCGCAGGCCCAGCTCGGCCATCATCACCATCGCCTGCGGCGCCGAGGCGTACATGGCGTCGATGATCGCTTCCCGCTCGTGCTCGCTTTTTTCCGGGAAGCAATACAGCAAATTAATCTGCGCCCGGCGGCGCGAGCTTTTCGCCAGACGCCCGACCAGACGACCGAGTTTGCCGAGGAGCGGATCGCGGAAGGATGGCGGCGTCAGCGCAATACCGGCGAAGGCAAAAACACCCAGCCAGGCGCCCCAGTAGCGCGGCAGTAAAAAAGATTTTTCAAACTTAGGGATAAACTCAATATTATTTTTTTTCGTTTCCATGCCCAATCCGCAGATCGACTGCTTAATCAAGATAATGGGATAGTGTAGCGAGACGTTGGGTATCCTACAAAAGAAAAAGCCGGCGCCCTGGGGCACCGGCTTTCCACTGACCGGTGGTTAGTCAAACCGCAGCTGCGGAACGACCTCTTTGACCTGCGCCAGATAATCGGTACGGTCGGAACCGCTCAGCCCTTCGGTACGCGGCAGTTTCGCCGTCAGCGGGTTGACCGCCTGCTGGTTGATCCACACTTCGTAGTGCAGGTGCGGCCCGGTAGAGCGTCCGGTATTCCCCGATAGCGCAATACGATCGCCGCGCTTCACTTTCTGCCCCGGCTTCACCAGCAGCTTACGCAGGTGCATGTAGCGAGTGGTATAGGTACGGCCGTGGCGGATTGCCACGTAATACCCGGCGGCGCCGCTGCGCTTGGCCACCACCACTTCGCCATCGCCCACTGCCAGCACCGGCGTTCCCTGCGGCATCGCAAAATCGACGCCACGGTGCGGCGCGACGCGCCCGGTGACCGGATTCAGACGACGCGGGTTAAAATTAGAGGAGACGCGGAACTGACGCGCTGTCGGGAAGCGCATAAAGCCTTTCGCCAGCCCTGTCCCGTTGCGGTCGTAGAATTTACCGTCTTCGGCACGGATGGCAAAGTAGTCCTTCCCGTCGGAGCGCAGACGCACGCCGAGCAGCTGGCTTTGCTCGCGTTTGCCGTCAAGCATTTCGCGGGACATCAATACCGAGAACTCATCGCCTTTCTTCAGCTTACGGAAATCCATCTGCCACTGCATGGCCTTGATCACCGCGCTGATTTCCGTGCTGGTCAGCCCGGCATCGCGCGCGCTGGAGACAAAGCTGGCGCCGACGGTGCCCTTCAGCACGCTGTTGACCCAGTCGCCTTTCTGCAGCTCGCTGCTCATTTTAAAACCGTTATCCACGCGGGTGTAGGTGCGGGTTTCGCGGCGGGACATCTCCCAGGTCAGACTCTGCAGATCGCCGTCGGCGGTCAGGGTCCAGGAGAGCTGCTGGCCAATCTTCAGATTACGCAGCTCTTTATCGGCGGAGGAGAGCTGGGCGATATCACCCATATCGATACCGTACTGATTCAGGATGCTGCTGAGGGTATCGCCGGTCGACACCACGTATTCGTGCCCGCCGGCATCGCTATCGGCTTTTTCGTCGAGTTCATCCTGAGGAATGGCTTCTTCTTCCTGCGGGGCCTGATCGATCGGCTCGGAGGCTTCCGGCAGCAGGGAGCGGATCTCGCTTTTTTCCAGCTCAATGGTTCTGACGATGGGGGCGGATTCCGGGTGGTAAATGTAGGGTCGCCAGACGGCGACCGCTAAGGTAAGAACGCTAAGCGACCCCAGCATAACGCGATGAGGTCGTGGCAGATTGTTAAATGCCTGAGTGACAGCGCGGGCTATCTGTTGCACGTATTCACTTCCTCGTTAATCTCCTTTCAGGCAGCTCGAATACTGATTTGCCAGTTGGGTGAGGAATTGCGGGTAACTCGCTTTACCCAGCTTAATTCCGCTACCCAGTGGATCCAGGGTCCCCATGCGCACAGACGTGCCCCTGGCAACAGCTTCGATAACCGCTGGCCTGAACTGTGGCTCAGCAAAAACGCAAGTGGCTTTCTGCTCAACCAGTTGTGTTCTGATTTCGTGTAAACGCTGCGCACCAGGCTGTATTTCAGGGTTGACGGTAAAATGCCCCAGCGAGGTTAAACCGTAGTGTTTTTCAAAGTAACCGTAGGCGTCATGAAAAACGAAATAGCCCTTTCCTTTCAGCGGTGCCAGCTCATTGCTAACCTGCTTGTCGGTCGCCGCCAGCGCGGCCTCGAACTGCTGCAGGTTGCTGTCGAGTTTGGCTCGACTCTGCGGCATAAGTTCCAATAATTTATCGTGGATTGCAACCGCCGAAAGCCGCGCTATCTCTGGGGATAACCACAGATGCATATTGTAGATACCGTGATGGTGATCGCCGTCACTTTTTTCCGCTGCGCCATGGTCATGACCCTGATGATCGTCATCATCGTCAGCGCCGGCGATCAGCAGCGGTTTAACCCCATCCAGCTCAGCGATGGTCACCTTTTTATTCGCCGCAATGCTTTGCGTCGACTTATCCATAAAGGCTTCCATTTCCGGACCGATCCACACCACTAAGTCTGCGTTCTGTAAGCGTTTTACATCGGAAGGACGCAGGGAATAATCATGCTCAGAGGCACCATCGGGCAGCAGCACCTGGGTGTCGGTGACCCCATCTGCGATGGCTGCTGCGATAAAGCCCAGCGGTTTCATGGAAGTCACCACGGCGGCGCTGGCCTGCGGTACCTGTGCGAACAAAAAAACAGCGCTAAGTCCAGCGCAAAGAAGCGTATTTTTATGTAACATAATGCGTCTAGTCATCGAAACGAGTGAGTGTGATGTGATATTATAACATTCACTAGCTTGTGCAACCCCTAAATGATTATGACAAACCTTGTAACGCTGGAAAATGTCTCGGTGGCCTTTGGCCAACGCCGCGTGCTGTCTGACATCTCGCTGGCTCTCACGCCAGGCAAAATATTAACCCTGCTGGGGCCCAACGGCGCCGGTAAATCGACGCTCGTGCGGGTGGTTCTCGGGCTGGTAGCACCGACAGAGGGTGTTATCAAGCGCGAAGAACGCCTGCGGATCGGCTATGTACCGCAGAAACTGCATCTGGACGCCACGCTGCCGCTGACCGTCAGCCGCTTCCTGCGTTTACGTCCGGGCACCCGCAAAGACGACATCCTGCCGGCGCTGAAGCGCGTGCAGGCCGGGCACCTGATCGACGCGCCGATGCAAAAACTTTCCGGCGGCGAAACCCAGCGCGTGCTGCTGGCCCGCGCCCTGCTCAATCGTCCGCAGCTGCTGGTGCTGGATGAACCGACCCAGGGCGTCGACGTCAATGGCCAGGTGGCGCTCTACGATCTTATCGACCAGCTGCGCCATGAGCTGGACTGCGCGGTGCTGATGGTCTCCCACGACCTGCATCTGGTGATGGCCAAAACCGACGAGGTATTGTGCCTGAACCAGCATATCTGCTGCTCTGGCGCACCGGAAGTCGTCTCGATGCATCCGGAGTTTATCTCCATGTTCGGCCCGCGCGGCGCGGAACAGCTGGGGATCTACCGCCATCACCATAATCACCGCCACGATCTTCAGGGGCGAATTGTATTGCGTCGGGGAAACAGCCGCTAATGATTGAACTTCTCTTACCTGGCTGGCTGGCCGGGATGATGCTGGCCTGCGCCGCCGGCCCGCTGGGCTCCTTTGTGGTCTGGCGCCGCATGTCCTATTTCGGCGATACGCTGGCGCATGCGTCGCTACTCGGCGTCGCTTTCGGTTTACTGCTTAACGTCAATCCGTTTTATGCGGTGATCGCCGTGACCCTGCTGCTGGCCGGCGGGCTGGTATGGCTGGAAAAACGGCCGCATCTGGCGATTGATACCCTGCTGGGCATCATGGCGCACAGCGCGCTGTCCCTTGGGCTGGTGGTGGTCAGTCTGATGTCTAACGTCCGCGTCGATTTGATGGCGTACCTGTTCGGCGATCTGCTGGCGGTCACGCCGCAGGATCTGATCGCCATTGCTATTGGCGTGGTAATTGTGATTGGCATTCTGCTCTGGCAGTGGCGGAATCTGCTGGCGATGACCATCAGTCCGGACCTGGCGTTTGTCGATGGCGTGAAGCTGCAGCGGGTCAAGCTGCTGTTGATGCTGGTCACCGCCCTGACTATCGGCGTGGCGATGAAGTTCGTCGGGGCGCTGATCATCACTTCTCTGCTGATTATCCCGGCCGCTACCGCCCGCCGTTTTGCCCGCACGCCGGAGCAGATGGCCGCCGTGGCGGTGGGCGTGGGCATGCTGGCCGTCACCGGCGGGTTAACCTTCTCGGCTTTCTACGACACGCCGGCCGGGCCGTCGGTGGTGCTGTGCGCTGCGGTGCTGTTTATTCTCAGCATGACGAAAAAAGCCGCCAGCTAAAAGTGAAAAAGCCCGGTCGCGCTGCTGACCGGGCTTCACCATGAACGGCTCAACCACAACGCGCTACGGCATTTCCGGCGGCGTAATCCCGAAATGGTTCCAGGCGCGCACCGTCGCCATTCTTCCCCGCGGCGTACGCTGCAGAAAACCCTGCTGAATTAAGTAGGGCTCCAGCACATCTTCAATGGTTTCCCGCTCTTCGCCAATCGCGGCGGCGAGGTTATCCAGCCCCACCGGCCCGCCGAAGAACTTATCTATTACCGCCAGCAGCAGCTTGCGGTCCATATAGTCGAACCCTTCCGCATCGACGTTGAGCATATCCAGCGCCTGGGCGGCAATGTCGGCGGAGATGGTGCCGTCGTGGCGCACTTCCGCGAAGTCACGCACCCGGCGCAGCAGACGGTTGGCAATACGCGGCGTGCCGCGTGAACGGCGGGCCACTTCCAGCGCGCCCTCGTCGCTCATCTCCAGCCCCATATGGCGGGCGCTGCGGCTGACAATATGCTGCAGATCGGGGATCTGATAGAACTCCAGACGCTGCACGATGCCAAAGCGGTCGCGCAGCGGCGAGGTCAACGAACCGGCCCGAGTGGTGGCGCCAATCAGGGTAAACGGCGGCAGGTCGATTTTAATCGAGCGCGCCGCCGGCCCTTCGCCAATCATGATATCCAGCTGGTAGTCTTCCATTGCCGGATAGAGCACCTCTTCCACCACCGGCGAGAGGCGATGGATCTCATCGATAAACAGCACATCGTGCGGTTCGAGGTTGGTGAGCATCGCGGCGAGATCGCCCGCTTTCTCCAGCACCGGGCCGGAGGTGGTACGCAGATTCACCCCCATTTCATTGGCGACGATATTGGCCAGGGTGGTTTTCCCCAACCCTGGCGGGCCAAAAATCAGCAGGTGATCGAGGGCGTCGCCGCGCAGCTTCGCCGCCTGGATAAAGATCTCCATCTGCGAACGCACCTGCGGCTGGCCGACATATTCTGCCAGCAATTTTGGGCGGATGGCGCGGTCAGCGGCCTCTTCGAAGCCGCTGCTGTCTGCCGATACCAGCCGGTCTGCTTCAATCATCCCTTACCTCACAACGCGGCGCGCAGCGCTTCGCGGATTAGCGTTTCACTGTTGGCGTCCGGACGCGCGATCTTGCTGACCATCCGGCTGGCCTCCTGCGGTTTATAACCCAGCGCGACCAGCGCGGCAACCGCTTCCTGCTCGGCATCGTCCGCCGTCGGGCCTGCCGGCGAGGTTAGCACCAGATCGGCCGCCGGGGTGAACAGATCGCCGTGAAGCCCTTTGAAGCGGTCTTTCATCTCGACGATCAGGCGTTCAGCGGTTTTTTTACCAATCCCCGGCAGCTTCACCAGCGAGGCGACCTCTTCCCGCTCAACGGCGTTGACGAACTGCTGCGCCGACATGCCGGAGAGGATCGCCAGCGCCAGCTTTGGCCCTACGCCGTTGGTTTTAATCAACTCTTTAAACAGGGTACGCTCCTGTTTATTGTTAAACCCATACAGCAGCTGGGCATCTTCACGCACCACAAAGTGGGTGAAGACAATCGCCTCCTGCCCGGCCTCCGGCAGCTCATAAAAGCAGGTCATTGGCATGTGCACTTCATAGCCGACGCCCGCCGTTTCCAGCAACACCAGCGGGGGTTGTTTTTCGAGAATGATGCCTCTGAGTCTGCCTATCACGTGGGGCTCCTGCGTTATGGTCTAAGTATCTGGCGGTATCATAAAAAAAGGCTGGATAGATATCCAGCCTGATTTGCGATTATCGTAAGCGCCCTCGCGCCAGATTGAGCCGGGTCTCGCTGATCTGAGCGGCATTCTGGCTGACATGGCAATGGGTGATGGCGATCGCCAGCGCATCCGCCGCATCCGCCTGCGGATTGGCAGGCAGCTTGAGCAAGGTGCGCACCATGTGCTGGACCTGACTCTTTTCAGCGCTGCCAATGCCGACAACCGTCTGCTTAACCTGGCGGGCGGCGTATTCAAACACCGGTAGCGACTGATTGGTTGCCGCCACGATCGCCACCCCGCGCGCCTGCCCGAGCTTTAACGCCGAGTCGGCATTCTTGGCCATAAAGACCTGCTCAATGGCGAAAAAGTCGGGCTGGAACTGGGTGATGATCTCCGTCACCCCGGCGTAGATCAGCTTCAGCCGCGACGGCAGATCGTCCACTTTGGTGCGGATACAGCCGCTGCCAAGGTAGCTCAGCTGCCGGCCGACCTGACGGATCACGCCATAACCGGTAACGCGCGACCCCGGGTCAATGCCGAGAATAATAGCCATCACGCGCCTCCGGTGAACCGTGGATGCGGCTGCATCACAGGGTGGCTGCGACCTCGTCGGAGATCTCGCCGTTATGGTACACTTCCTGCACGTCGTCGCAGTCTTCGAGCATATCGATCAGACGCAGCAGCTTCGGCGCCGTCTCGGCATCCATATCCGCTTTGGTGGACGGGATCATCGAGACTTCAGCAGCGTCGGCTTTCAGGCCAGCGGCTTCCAGCGCGTCGCGCACGGCGCCCATCTCTTCCCATGCGGTGTAGACGTCGATCGCGCCGTCGTCATAGGTCACCACGTCTTCAGCGCCAGCTTCCAGCGCCGCTTCCATGATAGTGTCTTCATCGCCTTTCTCGAAGGAGATGACGCCTTTTTTGCTGAACAGGTAGGAGACAGAACCGTCGGTGCCGAGGTTACCACCGGTTTTAGTGAAGGCGTGACGCACTTCCGCAACGGTACGGTTACGGTTGTCGGACAGACATTCCACCATCACCGCGGTGCCGCCAGGGCCATAGCCTTCGTAAATGATGGTTTCCATGTTCGCGTCTTCATCGCCGCCGACGCCGCGCGCGATGGCGCGGTTCAGGGTGTCGCGGGTCATGTTGTTAGACAGCGCTTTATCCACCGCCGCACGCAGACGCGGGTTGGACGCCGGATCGCCGCCGCCCAGACGCGCTGCGGTAACCAGTTCGCGAATGATTTTCGTAAAGATTTTACCGCGCTTGGCATCCTGTGCCGCTTTGCGGTGTTTGGTGTTGGCCCATTTACTATGACCTGCCATAAAAAACTCTCCAAAAAGCGCGCCCTTTCAGGCGGCGTTAATTACAAATTCTTCAATCGCCTGCCGGTTGCTCCACGACTTGGTCAGCGCAGCGGCTTCCGTCGCGCTGACCCAGCGGTAGGCCAGATGTTCGGTAAAGGTAATTTCCCGCTCATGAGGCAGCGCAAGACAGAACCAGAATTCCGTATTTCGCTCCACTCCCGGCGCATAGCGATGACGCAAATGAGAAAAGATCTCAAACTCCACCGTGCGCTGACAGTCGATTAAGGTCAGTTGCTCGCAGGCAACGTCAATGGCGACCTCTTCCTTTACTTCACGCGCGGCAGCCTGCAGCGCGGTCTCTCCTGCTTCCAGGCTGCCGGTGACCGACTGCCAGAACGCGGGATCGTCGCGCCGCTGCAACATCAGCACCCGTTTCGTATCTTCGGCGTAAATCACCACCAGCACCGAAACGGGCAGCTTAAATGACATATTACTTGTTCTCCAGAGACGCTTTTGCCTCTTTCTCCACAACCTGAATACCCAGTTCACCCAGCGCCGCCGGATTGGCGAAGCTTGGCGCTTCGGTCATCAGGCAGGCGGCCGCGGTGGTTTTCGGGAAAGCGATAACGTCGCGGATGTTATCGGTACCGGTCAGCAGCATGGTCAGACGGTCAAGACCGAACGCCAGGCCCGCATGCGGCGGGGTACCGTATTTCAGCGCATCGAGCAGGAAGCCGAATTTCTCACGCTGCTCTTGCTCGTTAATGCCCAGAATACCAAATACCGTCTGCTGCATGTCGCCGCGGTGGATACGCACCGAACCGCCGCCGACTTCATAACCGTTAATCACCATATCGTAGGCGTTGGCCACGGCCTCTTCCGGCGCGGCTTTCAGCTCGTCCGCCGTCATATCTTTCGGCGAGGTGAACGGATGGTGCATCGCCGTCAGGCCGCCTTCGCCGTCGTCTTCGAACATCGGGAAGTCGATCACCCACAGCGGCGCCCACTTGCTCTCGTCAGTCAGGCTCAGATCTTTGCCCAGCTTCAGACGCAGCGCGCCCAGCGCGTCGGCCACCACTTTCTTGTTGTCGGCGCCGAAGAAGATCATGTCTCCGTCCTGCGCGCCGGTGCGGTCGAGGATCGCTTCCACGATTTCAGCGGTCAGGAATTTGGCCACCGGGCTGTTGATCCCGTCCATGCCTTTGGCACGTTCGGTCACTTTAATATAGGCCAGCCCCTTCGCGCCGTAGATCTTGACAAAGTTGCCGTATTCGTCAATCAGCTTACGGGTCAGAGAAGCCCCGCCCGGCACGCGCAGCGCCGCCACGCGCCCTTTCGGATCGTTGGCCGGGCCGGCAAAGACCGCGAACTCCACTGATTTCAGCAGGTCGGCGACGTCCACCAGCTCCATCGGGTTACGCAGGTCCGGTTTATCGGAACCGTAGCGACGTTCGGCTTCGGCGAAGGTCATGATCGGGAAGTCGCCCAGATCGACGCCTTTAATCTCCAGCCACAGCTGACGCACCATCGCTTCCATGATCTCACGCACCTGCGGCGCGGTCATAAAGGAGGTTTCCACGTCGATCTGGGTAAATTCAGGCTGACGGTCGGCACGCAGGTCTTCATCGCGGAAGCATTTGACGATCTGATAGTAGCGGTCGAAGCCGGACATCATCAGCAGCTGTTTGAACAGCTGCGGCGACTGCGGCAGCGCGTAGAATTTGCCTTTGTGCACGCGGGAAGGCACGAGGTAATCGCGGGCGCCTTCCGGGGTAGCTTTAGTCAGCATCGGGGTTTCGATGTCGAGGAAGCCATGGTCATCCATAAAGCGGCGCACAAAGCTGGTGATTTTCGCGCGGGTCTTCAGACGCTGCGCCATTTCCGGACGACGCAGGTCGAGGTAGCGGTATTTCAGACGCGCTTCTTCGGTGTTGACGTGATTGGAGTCCAGCGGCAGCGATTCTGAGCGGTTAATGATCGTCAGATCGGAAGCCAGCACTTCGATAGCGCCGGTGGCCATGTCCGCGTTGATGTTTTTCTCTTCACGCGCGCGAACGGTGCCAGTGACCTGAATGCAGAACTCATTACGCAGTTCAGAGGCTAACTTCAACGCATCCGCACGATCCGGATCGAAAAACACCTGAACGATGCCTTCGCGGTCGCGCATATCGATAAAAATGAGGCTACCGAGATCGCGACGGCGGTTGACCCAACCACACAGAGTCACCTGCTGCCCAACGTGGGACTGTCGAAGCTGTCCGCAATATTCTGTACGCATGAGATATCCCTTAACTTAGCCGTCGGCGGATTGTCGTCTGCCCTGCAGGCGACGAGGTCGCAGCTTTAGCTGATGTCACAACTGAATGAAAAAAGGCGGCTATTATACTGGAAATTCTGTCGTTCGATAAGTCCGACGCACGATGTACGCTGCTTTGCTGCGCGCTTAACGTCCACACTCACATAAATTAACAAAATTTGTTACCCTTTTGCTGAAGCCGCAAAGGTATTGTAGCCGCCTGACAACAGATGAAGATACGGGGATACCATGTTAGAACTCAATGCGAAAAACACGGCGCTGGTGGTGATCGATCTGCAGGAAGGCATTCTGCCTTTCGCCGGCGGCCCACATCGGGCTGACGAGGTGGTGGCGCGCGCCGCTCGCCTGGCAGACAAATGCCGGCAACAGGGTTCGCCGGTGATCATGGTCCGCGTCGGCTGGTCGGCCGATTTCGCCGAAGCGCTGAAACAGCCTGTCGACGCTCAGGCCGGGGCGCATACGCTGCCTGAGAACTGGTGGGCCTATCCGGCCGCGCTGGGTAAACAAGAGCGCGATATCGAAGTGACCAAACGCCAGTGGGGCGCGTTCTATGGCACCGACCTTGAGCTTCAGCTGCGCCGCCGCGGTATCGACACCATTATTCTCTGCGGCATATCCACCAACATCGGCGTCGAATCCACCGCCCGCAACGCCTGGGAGCTGGGCTTTAACCTGGTCATCGCCGAAGATGCCTGCAGCGCCGCCTCCGCCGAGCAGCATCAGGGCAGCATGACGCATATTTTCCCGCGCATCGGCCGCGTGCGCAGCACCGAGGAGATCCTCGCCGCGTTATGATTTATATTGGGCTTCCCCAGTGGTCGCACCCGAAATGGGTGCGCCTTGGCATCACCAGCCTTGAAGAGTACGCCCGCCACTTCAATTGCGTCGAGGGCAACACCACCCTGTATGCGCTGCCCAAGCCGGAGATTGTCGCTCGCTGGTACGAGCAGACCCACGATGACTTCCGCTTCTGCTTTAAATTCCCGGCGACTATCTCGCACCAGGCCGCCCTGCGCCATTGCGACGAGTTAAGTAATGAATTCTTCACCCGCCTGGCGCCGCTGGCCTCGCGCATCGGCCAGTACTGGCTGCAGCTGCCGGCGACCTTTGGTCCTCGCGATCTCCCCGCGCTATGGCACTTTCTCGACGCACTGCCGAAGGATTTCACCTACGGCGTCGAAGTTCGTCACCCCGAGTTCTTCGCCAAAGGGGAAGCGGAACAGCAGCTCAACCGCGGGCTGCACCAGCGCAACGTCAACCGCGTGATCCTCGACAGCCGCCCGGTCCACAGCGCCGCGGCCACCAGTCCGGCGATGATCGACGCGCAACAAAAGAAACCGAAGGTGCCGGTGCATGCAGTGATGACCGCCCGGCAGCCAATGGTGCGCTTTATTGGCGGCGACGATATGGTCCATAATCGGGAACTGTTTCGCGTCTGGCTGCAGACGCTGCCGAAATGGCATCAGTCGGGGACGCCGTGGCTGTTCCTCCATACCCCCGACATTGCTTACGCGCCGGCGCTGGTGGATACCCTGTGGGGCGATCTGCGCGCTGCCCTGCCGGCGCTAGGAAATGCGCCGTCGATTCCGCAGCAATCTTCTCTTTTCTGATATCCTGCTATCATATCCGGAGCCATCTGCCAGAGTTAAAGGGAGTTTTCGTATGGTCAGCGCGCTGTATGCCGTTTTAGGTGCGTTATTGTTAGTGAAGTTCTCATTTGACGTGGTGCGTTTGCGCACCCAATACCATGTAGGCTATGGCGACGGCGGCTTCAGCGAGCTGCAGGTCGCCATCCGCGTTCACGGCAATGCCGTGGAATATGTGCCGATTGGCCTCATTTTGCTGTTATTTATGGAGATGAACGGCGCCCAGACCTGGATGGTGCACGTTTGCGGCATTTTATTGATCCTCGGACGACTGATGCACTCCTGGGGTTTTCATCACCGTGTCTACCACTGGCGCCGCTCCGGCATGAGCGCCACCTGGTGCGCGTTGTTGCTGATGGTGCTGGCCAATCTCTGGTATATGCCCTGGGAGTTGGTTTTCTCCCTCCGTTAGCGCACAATACGCCGTTTTCGTTTTTTCGGGTTTAACGTTATGTCTCACCGCGATACGCTTTTTTCCGCGCCGATTGCCAGCCTCGGCGACTGGACCTTTGATGAACGGGTTGCTGAAGTCTTCCCCGATATGATCCAGCGTTCTGTGCCTGGCTACTCCAATATCATCTCGATGATCGGCATGCTGGCCGAGCGCTTCGTTCAGCCCCACACCCAGGTTTACGATCTTGGCTGTTCGCTGGGCGCCGCCACTCTTTCCGTGCGCCGCAATATTAGCCACCCGGGCTGCCGCATTATCGCCATCGATAACTCCCCGGCGATGGTGGAGCGCTGCCGTCGCCATATTGACGCCTATAAAGCACCGACGCCGGTCGAGGTGATTGAAGGGGATATCCGCGATGTGGCCATTGAAAACGCCTCGCTGGTGATCCTGAACTTTACCATTCAGTTCCTTGAGCCGGGCGATCGCCAGGCGATCCTCAATAAAGTCTATCAGGGGCTGAATCCCGGCGGCGCGCTGGTGCTCTCGGAGAAATTTAGCTTCGAAGACGCCCACGTCGGCGAGCTGCTGTTCAATATGCATCATGACTTTAAGCGCGCGAACGGCTACAGCGAGCTGGAGATCAGTCAAAAACGCAGCATGCTGGAAAATGTAATGCTGACCGACTCTGTGGAAACCCATAAAAAACGCCTGCGTCAGGCTGGGTTCGAACATGCCGAACTGTGGTTCCAGTGCTTTAACTTTGGCTCGCTGGTGGCAGTAAAATCCGGGGAGCAGGCATGATCGACTTCAGTAACTTCTATCAGCTGATCGCCAAAAGCCCGCTGTCTCACTGGCTGGAGACGCTGCCTGCCCAGGTAGCCGCCTGGCAGCGCGAGGCCCTGCATGGCAAGTTTCGCGAATGGGAGCGCGCCGTTGAGTTTCTTCCGGAATTAACGCCCTGGCGTCTGGACCTCCTGCACAGCGTCACCGCCGAAAGCGAAACGCCGCTCAGCGAAGGCCATCGGCTGCGGATAGAAAATCTGCTGAAAAACCTGATGCCATGGCGCAAAGGGCCTTATTCGCTGTACGGCATCAACATCGATACCGAATGGCGCTCCGACTGGAAATGGGAGCGCGTCCTGCCGCACCTGTCCGATCTTAGCGGACGAACCATCCTCGACGTGGGCTGCGGCAGCGGCTATCACATGTGGCGGATGATCGGCGCCGGCGCGCATCTGGCGGTCGGCATCGATCCCACCCAGCTGTTCCTGTGTCAGTTTGAAGCGGTACGTAAGCTCCTCGGCAACGACCAGCGGGCGCATCTTCTGCCGCTGGGCATCGAGCAGTTGCCGGCGCTGGAGGCCTTCGACACCGTGTTCTCGATGGGCGTGCTCTACCACCGCCGCTCGCCGCTGGATCATCTGTGGCAGCTGAAAGATCAGCTGGCGCCGGGAGGTGAGCTGGTGCTGGAGACGCTGGTGGTCGAAGGGGATGAAAATACGGTGCTGGTTCCGGGCGACCGTTATGCGCAGATGCGCAACGTCTATTTTATCCCCTCGGCGGCGGCCCTGAAAATGTGGCTGGAGAAGTGCGGATTTATCGATGTGCGCATCGTCGACGCCTGCGTCACCTCGACGGAGGAGCAGCGGCGCACAGAATGGATGACCAGCGAATCGCTGGCCGATTTCCTCGACACGCAGGATCAGCGCAAAACCGTGGAAGGCTATCCGGCGCCGCTGCGCGCGGTGATTATCGCCACTAAACCGGAAACCCAGCAATCGCTGGCAAAAAAAGCGAGATAAAAAAAGGCCCCTGTTTAATGGGCAGGGGCCTGGTACGGGCAATCATCATATTGGGCGACATGATGTGCAGCAAAAACCGTTTAACTTCTGTTAGCGGAAATTATCTTTTTCATCTCCGCCACCGCTGCGCCATTCACGGCGTAGCGTCTGTATTCGTCTGCATCGGGATCGGCTGACATCGAAACGCCTGGATGACGAAAGCGCATTTCCGATGGCAACCACTGGCCTGCAGAGCTATGAACCTCTTTCACCCCCGCCTGCAGAAACAGCGGCAGGTTCGCGGCGCGCACTCCCGCACCGGCCATAATGATTGGAGTATCCCCTGCGGCAATAAGTTCCGTAATTAATGAAATACCTTTCTCCGCCGAGGATTGCTGACCGGAAGTCAGGATACGTTTAACCCCCAGCTCACCCAGCGTCTCCCAGGCCTGACGCGGGTCGGCGCACAGATCGAACGCGCGATGAAAGGTCACCGCCAGCGGCCCGGCCGCAGCCATTATTTTTTTCATCCGCGGGATATCGACCTGACCATCGACATCCAGTACGCCGGTCACCAGCCCGGGAAAGCCGAGCTCCCGCACCATGCGGATGTCGCTAAGCATCGCGGCGAACTCCTCTTCGGTATAGCAGAAGTCGCCGCCACGCGGGCGGATAATCGGATGCACCGGGAGAGTAATCGCCTCGCGGACCGAGACCAGCACCCCGTAAGAGGGGGTTAATCCCCCTTCCTGCGGCGCGGCGCAGAGTTCAATACGATCGGCGCCGCAGCGCTCAGCTTCCCTGGCGCACGCCATGCTGTAACAACAAACTTCCAGTACCGCCATTCCTTACTCCCTGATCCAGACAACTTTCTTAGCATGTCATGATTTCACGCGGCAGACGCCGCGCAGCTTCACACTGTTACGTATCGGCTTGCTCGCTGGCGACGATTTGTTCAATAGACCACGGATGAAATTTGACCGTCACGCTGCCGTCGGTGACCGCCAGGGTGGGATTAGGCAGGCGCTCGTGTTCCCCTTTCGGCGAGCTGGTTTTGACGACGATCCCCGGCTGGCTGAGTCCGTCATCGGCCAGCAGCGCCAGAGCGCGGGCATTTAAGGTAGCCGGATCGCCGGGCAGGACAATTTCGATATGCTCCCAGCCTTCATGGGGATAGCGCTTTTCACCCGGCCACGGCAGCTCAACGATATGGAAGCGCCAGTGCGCCACGCAGACCGGCTCCGCCAGTTTAAACAGGCAGATAGGCCGGCCGTTGATTATATTCTCCGACAGCAGAGTGCCGCACTGCGCCAGACCGCTGCGCCAGCGCTCCGCGGTAGCGTTCTGATGACAGCGCAGGGAGATATGGTCGGCGTCGAGTCCGCCGATCTCCAGTCCCAGTCGCGCAGCGAAGCGCTGCAGCTCATCGGAAAATCGCGGGAGATCCGCCGTAATATCGGCCAGTTGTTCAATCTGCTGCCAGTTCGCCATGGGTTTGCTCGTCAATTAGGTTCGTCAATAATAAAAAGGCTAATCTACCGTGTTTCCGGCCGCGGACCAACCGCCACCCTGCCGATGCGTGACTGACCGGCGATGGATTGCCCACGCCGCCGGGCCGCGCGCGATGCTGACGGACGGGGACAAATGCAGTATACTCCCGCCCTAATTTGTCCACATTCCGGCGCCGCCTCCCTCGGGGGCTGGCGCATTACACGTAAGGTATTCCGGTGAATATTCAGGCTCTTCTCTCAGAAAAAGTCAGCCAGGCCCTGATCGCGGCAGGCGCGCCTGCCGATTGCGAACCTCAGGTCCGCCAGTCAGCAAAAGTTCAGTTCGGTGACTATCAGGCCAACGGCGTGATGGCTGTCGCCAAAAAACTGGGCATGGCGCCGCGACAACTTGCAGAGCAGGTACTGTCTCATCTTGACCTCAACGGCATTGCCAGCAAGGTTGAAATCGCCGGGCCGGGCTTTATCAATATTTTCCTTGACCCCGCGTTCCTGGCGGACAACATCAACCGCGCGCTGCAGTCCGAACGCCTGGGCGTCGCCACGCCGCAGGTACAGACCATCGTCGTCGACTACTCGGCGCCGAACGTGGCGAAAGAGATGCACGTCGGCCATCTGCGTTCGACCATCATTGGCGATGCCTCGGTCCGTACCCTGGAGTTTCTTGGCCATAAGGTGATCCGCGCCAACCACGTCGGCGACTGGGGCACCCAGTTCGGCATGCTGATCGCGTATCTGGAAAAACAGCAGCAGGAAAACGCCGGTGAGATGGCCCTGGCCGACCTCGAAGGTTTCTATCGCGAAGCGAAAAAACACTACGACGAAGACGAAGCCTTCGCCGAGCGTGCGCGCAGCTACGTGGTTAAGCTGCAGGGCGGCGATGAGTACTTCCTGCAGATGTGGCGTAAGCTGGTCGACATCACCATGTCGCAGAACCAGATCACCTACGATCGCCTGAATGTGACGCTGACCCGCGATGACGTGATGGGCGAAAGCCTGTACAACCCGATGCTGCCGGGAATCGTCGCCGATCTGAAAGCCAAAGGGCTGGCCGTTGAGAGCGAAGGCGCCACCGTGGTGTTCCTTGATGAGTATAAAAACAAGGAAGGCGAACCGATGGGCGTCATCATCCAGAAAAAGGATGGCGGCTACCTCTATACCACCACCGATATCGCCTGTGCGAAGTATCGCTATGAAACGCTGCACGCCGACCGCGTGCTCTACTACATCGACTCCCGTCAGCACCAGCACCTGATGCAGGCGTGGACCATCGTGCGTAAGGCAGGCTATGTGCCGGACTCCGTGCCGCTGGAGCACCATATGTTCGGCATGATGCTGGGTAAAGATGGCAAGCCGTTTAAAACCCGCGCCGGCGGCACCGTGAAGCTGGCGGATCTGCTGGACGAAGCGCTGGAGCGCGCGCGTCGCCTGGTGGCCGAGAAGAACCCGGAAATGTCC
Source organism: Klebsiella sp. JB_Kp031 (assembly GCF_040064295.1). Classification (NCBI taxonomy): domain Bacteria; kingdom Pseudomonadati; phylum Pseudomonadota; class Gammaproteobacteria; order Enterobacterales; family Enterobacteriaceae; genus Klebsiella; species Klebsiella sp. JB_Kp031. The sequence continues at coordinate 128,718 of NZ_JBEAJW010000043.1, read as the reverse complement.
GCTGATGAGCTGGAAAATCTGGCGAAAGTGGTGGGTATCGGCGCGGTGAAATATGCCGACCTGTCGAAAAACCGCACCACCGACTACGTTTTCGACTGGGATAATATGCTGGCGTTCGAAGGCAACACCGCGCCGTATATGCAGTATGCCTATACCCGCGTGCTCTCCGTGTTCCGTAAAGCCGGCATTGATGAAAACGCCCTCACCGACGCGCCGGTGGTAATTGCGGAAGATCGCGAAGCCCAGCTGGCCGCGCGCCTGCTGCAGTTTGAAGAGACCCTCTCCGTGGTCGCTCGCGAAGGGACGCCGCACGTGATGTGCGCCTACCTCTACGATCTGGCGGGCCTGTTCTCCGGTTTCTACGAGCACTGCCCGATCCTCAGCGCGGAGAGCGAAGCGACCCGCAACAGCCGCCTGAAGCTGGCGCTGCTGACGGCGAAAACCCTCAAGCTGGGTCTTGATACCCTCGGTATCGAAACCGTCGAGCGTATGTAAAACCAACCCGGCGAAAGCCGGGTTAATTTTTTCAGGCGCCGCGCCAGCGGGCTCTCTTGCTCAGAAATACTTGCGCAGATACTCGGTCAGACAGAGGATCGCCATCGCCTGGCCGTAGGGCATCGAGGTGAGTGGGATCTGGCGATAGAAATCGAGGTCTGACCCCATTCCGGTGCCAAAGGAAGTCTGCAGCAGCTCCCCCTGCGGCGATATATTCTGCACAATTCCGCGAATCGCTTTTTCTGCCACCCCGGCATAGTGCTGCCCGACATATCGCTTGCGCACCGCTTTAAGTATGCCGTAGGCAAAGCCGGCGGTCGCCGAAGCCTCAGGATAAGAGTGCGGGTCGTCCAGCAGGGTATGCCACAGGCCGCTGTCATCCTGGCATTTCGCTAAAGCGGCAATTTGCGCGTTCAGCACCTCGGTCAGATAGCGCCGTACCGCATTCCCTTCTGGAAGATCCACTAACTCAAGAAAATCCGGGATCACCATGGTTAGCCAGCTGTTGCCCCGTGCCCAGCGCGCCCGGGCAAAGTTATGCCGACCGTCATAGCTCCAGCCGTGAAACCACAGTCCGGTTTCCCGGTCCATCAGGTTTTGCACATGAAGCAGGAACTGATAGGTCGCCTCCTCCACATAATGCGGACGGTGAAGCAGCTTGCCTATTTTGGCTAACGGCAACACGGTCATCATCAGCGTATCATCCCACATTTGCTGGTGGTTCTCTTCCGCCAGGGTGATGTGCTGCATACCGCCCTGCTCGGTACGCGGCATCTCATACATCGCCCACTCCGCCCAGCTCTCCAGCCACGGCAGATACGCCTTACACCCGGTCTCTTCAAAGCGATAAGCCAGGGTCAGAAACGGCGCCATGGTATTGACGTTTTTGGTCGTGGCCCCCTCGGCGAAGCGATCGGCAAACCAGCGGTCGATGATATCGCGCATCTCGATATCGCCGGTTTGCTGATAATACTGATAGATGCCGTACAGTCCGACGCCGTGGGTCCACTCCCAGCCGGCCCAGCCTTTGGTATCAATAACGCGCCCGTCATCCAGGCGCAGTAAAAATTGCCCGCTCTCATCCTTAATATTCACCAGGTTTTGCGTCACGTTGCGGATCAGCGCCTGCAGTTCGCTGCGGGCGATAAAACGCTCAGGCTGACAGAGTAATGGGCTATGTTTGACCGGCCAAACTTTCATGTTGTTAACCTCGGGTATATGTCGAATTCAAAGCGCCGCCCTGGGTGAGCGCCGGGGCAGCAGGTTTATGACGATTCAGATAGCCAATATTGTTATTCCCCCACAGGCAGTCGTAGGGCATCCCCGCCAGCATCTCGACCACCGCGCGGTGTTCCGCACTGGTCAGCTCCGGCCGGGCGTGACCGCTTTCGCGCATTCTGAGGGTTTCGCTGCGCAGGACGCTGTGGGTGTGCAGATTGAGTTTGAAGCGCAGTGAAACGAGGAAGCCGCAGGCTAACACCACCAATGTACCGACGCTGAGGATCAGCAGAATGGTATGGCTGACCCCTTCAGGCTGTATTTTTTGCCCGGAGACAAACCCCGACAGTTGCATAATGATGCCCACCAGCATCACCGCCCCCGCCTGCGAGGCTTTGCGGGTCAGGGTCATGATGCCGGCAAAAATCCCCTCCCGGCGCTGGCCGGTGATCGCTTCGTCGACGTCGGCAATATAGGTGTAGGTATTCCACGGCACGTAGTTAATCCCGCCGCGTCCCAGTCCGGCGACAGCAGAGATGAGCAACAATAATGAATAGACGTCGCTCAGTCCGGCGTAATAGAGCAGCGCATAGGAGAGCGAACTCAGGCCAAAGAGGACCACCACCATGCGGTACGACGGCGCGGGGCCAAAGCGAATGCACAGCGGGATCATGGCGATCACGGCAATAAACTGGAAAATCGCCATCGTCCCCAGCAGATTCGAGGCGACAGAAGCTTCCTGCATCAGAACAAAGACCACGTAGTAGGTAAACACGGCATTGAAGACGTCCTGGGCGATATAGCCCCCCAGATACATGCCGAGGTGCTGGCGGAAAATTTTTATCCGCAGCGTAGAGCTCAGCTCAATCACCAGGCGATTGAGGCTCTGGGCGAGAGTGAGGTTCTGTTTTTCCGCTTCCGCCCGCAGCGCCGCCTCTGACCAGGCCTCACGCGGCCGCTCCCAGGTGAAACACCAGACGAAGGTCAGCATCACCGCGCACAGGACCGAGAACACCAGACTGGCATAAAAGAACGAGCTGGCATTGTCTTTGCCGAGCCAGGTAAGGAGGATCCCCGGCAGAAAGGAGGCTAAAATTGCCGACATTTGCGCCATTGAGATGCGCGCGCCGGAGAATTTGGTTTTCTGTTTAAAGTCATCGGTCATCTCCGGCACCAGCGTCTCGTAGGGCACCAGAATCATGGTGTAGACCATATCAAACAGCAGATAGGTGACCAGGTAGTACCAGAATCCCATCTCGCCGACCCACATCGCCGAGTAGCTGAATACGCAGGGGATGCCGAGCAGAATAAAGAATTTTCTGCGGCCGAAGCGCTTGCCGAGCCAGGTGGTGCCGAAGTTATCGGTGAGAAAGCCCATCAGCGGGCTCACCACCGCATCCAGTACGCGGGCGGAAGCGAATATAAGCGTGGCTTCTATCGGGGAGAGTCCGCAGAAGGTGGTGTAAAAGTAGAGCAGCCATGCGGCGGTTAGCGCCGTGGTGCCGGCGCCGAGAAAATCGCCCGCGCCGTAGGCCAGGTAGTTAGCCAGTCCAATCTTTCGTGTTTTCATCGCCGTGATCCTGTGTCTTTTTTAAGAGAACGCCGACAATCTTTCCGGATTTGCCACCGGAAGGGAGTGGGTACCTGGCTACACTAAAAGCAGTGAAACGACGTTACCTTTGTGTTTTTGCCACGGAAGAACCGCCGATGGCAAAATGACAAAGAGACGACGTCTCAACTTCACTCATTTATAAAACAGCATTTCTTTTAAATAAAAAGCTAGGTTCATTTATGTGATCTTGTCGGGGAAACACGGACTGGCGAAGAGCGTCGCAAATCACGGGAGCGGCCCTTGCGTAGCCGGGTAAACAGGAGTAAAGAAGGAAAGAAAGGGTTATTCCGCGTATCTCAAGGAGGCCAGATGCCTTATTCACATCTGCTGGTTGCCGTCGCGCCAACGCCGGAGAGTCAGGTATTAATTACAGAAGCGGTGTCAATTGCCCGCCCCGTGAACGCGAAAGTGAGCTTTATCACCCTCGCCACGGATCCGGAGCTGTATAACCAGTTCGCCGCGCCGATGATGGAAAATCTGCGCGAGGTGATGCAGGAAGAGACGCGTGATTTTCTCAACGAGCTGGCGCGTCACGCGGACTACCCGATAGAAAAAATGACCATCGCCTGCGGCGAACTGGGCCATCATATTAAGGACTTCTGCCGGTCACACCAGGTCGATCTGGTGATCTGCGGCAATCATAATCATTCCCTTTTTTCGCGCGCCACCTGCTCGGCGAAAAATATCGTCGGCAGCTGCGGCGTCGATGTCCTGCTGGTTTCCCTTGAAAAGGGCTAACGCCGGTTAGCCCTTTTCCTGAACTAGGCCAGTTTAGGGAACGTGGCTATCTTCCCCCGCAGGCGGCTCTCCTCGCTGCGCGGCGAAATATGCTGCAGATCGTCGACAAAGCGCGCCTGCCAGTTATGAATATCATTTTCTCTGATCACATCCAGCATCGCGGAATGACGGGCAATACGTTCCGCCAGCGGCATGCTTAGGGCGCGATCCAGCGCGGCGGCAACCTCGTCGCGATCGTAGGGATTGACGATCAGGGCGCTGTTCAGCTCCTGCGCCGCGCCGGCAAACTGCGACAGGACCAGTACGCCAGGGTTATCCGGATCTTGCGCCGCCACGTATTCCTTCGCCACCAGGTTCATGCCATCGCGCAGCGGCGTCACCAGCCCAACGTCAGAGTAGCGGAAGACCTTCATCAGCAGCTTACGGTCAAAATGCTGGTTCAGATAGTAAAGCGGAGTCCAGCCAAGCTGGCCGAACTGGCCATTGATGCGTCCGGCTGCGGTTTCCAGCTGGTGGCGGATATCCTGATAGGCCTGCACATCGCCGCGGGACGTCGGCGCGATCTGGGTATAACGGATCTTACCGTGATGCTGAGGATACTTTTCGAGCAGCGTCTCATAGGCGAGGAACCGCTCCGGCAACCCTTTCGAGTAGTCAAGGCGCTCCACCGAGAAGATATTCTTCACGTTTTTGAGCTCGTTTTTCAGCTGGACCAGCTTCGGCGGCAGCGGACCTTTGGCATTGCGCGTAATCTCGTCCGGATCGATCCCTATCGGATAAACCTCGGTGCTAAACGCTTTACCCCACGCCTGATAGCGTTTGTCTCCGAGGTCGGAGAGTCGGGTCTGCATGGCTATGCTGTCGAGAAAGGCGGTTCTGTCGCTTTCAGTCTGGAAGCCCAACAGATCGTAGTCGCACAGTTGCTCCAGCAGCTCAGCGTGCGGCGGTAGCGCGTTAAAAATCTCCGGCGTCGGGAAAGGAATATGCAAGAAGAAGCCGATGCGGTTGTTGACCCCGCGCTTGCGCAGTTCGCTGGCGAAGGGCAGCAGATGGTAATCATGGATCCACAACGTATCATCTGGCTCGATCAGCGGTAGAAGCTTGTCCGCCAGCATGGCGTTAACTCGCTGATATCCCTCCCAGGCTTCGCGCTGGAAGCTGACCAGATCAAGACGATAGTGGAAGGCCGGCCACAGCACGGCGTTAGAGAACTGGTTGTAGTATTCATCATGGTCACGTTCGTTAAGGTTGAACGATGCCCATGAAATATTTCCGCGGGAGACCTGCTTCAGCGGCTGCTGGTCATCGCCAATTTCGCCGCTCCAGCCAAACCACAGACCCCCTGCCGCTTTCAGTGCCCCCAGGATGCCGACGGCCAGACCGCCAGCGCTCGATTTTTTATCGTCCGGTAAGGCGATACGGTTAGAGACTACGACTAAACGACTCATGGTCATCCCTCCTTTCGGTTTGCGCGTCATACGCCAGATGTTGCAACCACGTCCTTACGGCGGCGGCATCCGCCAACCGCCAGTGCGCCTGAGTTTCCCCGGCGCCAACTTTTATCGACATTCCCTGCAGTTGATTCACCACGCTGAATCCCGCCTCGTCGGTCAAATCATCGCCGACAAAAACCGGTTCGCGACCGGCAAACGGCGCTTCCTGCATGAAGGCAGTGATCGCCTCCCCTTTGTTGACACCGCGGGGTTTAATCTCCACCACGCACTTGCCAAGCTGCAGCGCCAGCAGCGGGTAGCGCTGAACAATGCGCTGCGCCAGCTCCAGCACCGCGGTCTGCTGCTGCGGGGCCTGACGGTAGTGCAGCGCGAAGGCCATCTCTTTACTCTCCAGCTCGCACCCGGGGAGCGCCTGCAGCGCCGAGCTCAGCTCAGCCGCGATTTCATCGCGCAGGGCCGATGGCAGAGAGACAATATAGGTTTTACCATTGATATCACGGCGCTCGGCCCCGTGAACGCCGGCCAGCGGTAGCCGCCAGGGATGGGTCAGCGCGTCAAGTTCAGCCATTGAGCGCCCTGAAATCAATGCCACCGCCCCGCCCTGCTGCCGGGCCAGCGCGTTGAGCGCCTGCAGCGTGTTGTCGGGTATCACCACCTGATCGGGGTGCGGCTGGATATCGGCAAGAGTACCGTCGAGGTCAAAGAAAAAAGCGTAGTTTCCGGTTAGCGCAGGCGGTACAGATATCTGGTTATCCACCCTGTTTCCTCCTTATCATGGCCAGCCGAAGCTGGTTGTTAATTATATGTTAGCCATGTAAGTATAGACAGTGTGACCAACCTCGCCATTTTTGATAGATACCGCCAGCGAAACGGGCGCTGGCGGCAATTACTCTGTAGACTTAAAAGTTATGCCTGAAATCAAGCCGCACGTTTGGCTTTTTGTTTGTAACGGTCAAAGATCACCGCCGCCAGCAGGATGACCCCGCGCACGACGTATTGCGAGAACGGCGAGATGTTAAGCAGGTTCATCGCATTTTCCACGGTCCCGAGGATCAGGATCCCGGCCACCACGTAGGAGATCTTGCCGATCCCGCCCTTCAGCGACACCCCGCCCAGCACACAGGCCGAAATAACAATCAGCTCATAGCCAATCGAAGTCATCGGCTGGCCGCTGGTCATTCGCGACGCCAGGATAATCCCCGCCGCGGCCGACACCAGACCGGAGAGCACAAAGATAATAATCTTGGTGCGCACCACCGGAACACCGGCCAGACGCGCCGCCTCTTCATTGCCGCCTATAGCCAGCGTATTACGGCCAAAGGTGGTTTTGTTTAGTAATAATCCGAAAACCACCAGGCAGGCGACCGTCAGCCAGATCGGCGCCGGCAGACCAAACCAGTTGGCGTAACCGAGGGTGAAGAAGCGCTCATCTTCGATCCCCACCGCTTTACCGTCGGAGATAATGTAGGCCAGGCCGCGGACAATCTGCATAGTGGCCAGCGTGGTGATCAGGGCGTTTATCTTCAGACGGGCAATGACAAAGCCGTTGACCAGGCCACTGACTGCCCCCAGCAGCAGACCGGCGGCAATCCCCAGCCACAGGCTTTCGCTCAGGTTAATCACCACCGCGGTAGTGACCCCGGCACAGGCGATAACCGACGCCACCGACAGGTCGAAATCGCCGGAGGCCAGGCAGAAGAGCATGCCGCAGGCCACCATCCCGGACATCGAGATCGCCAGCCCCAGCCCCTTCATATTGACGAATGAGGCAAAGTTAGGCACAAAAATTACGCAGCCGATAAACAGCACCGCAAACACCACCAGCATGCCAAACTGATCCCAGATACGGGCGAAGCTAAAGGCAGAGCGGGTAGCGCCGGTCGTAGTCACTGATGACATCATTTACTCCTTACTCAGGCGACAGCCTGACTCACTTTTGGCATCGCAAGGCTTAACGCCTGCTGTTCATTGGCTTCTTCATGCAGCAGTTCGCCGGCGACTTGCCCTTCACGCATCACCACGATGCGGTCGGCGACGCCCAGCACTTCCGGCAGGTCGCTGGAGGCAAATACCACGGCGACACCGGCGGCGGCGAGGCCATATATCACGTTGTAAATTTCATGTTTGGCGCCGACATCGATGCCGCGGGTGGGCTCATCGAGCAGGATCACCTTCATCTCTTCCGACAGCCAGCGGCCAAGGATCGCTTTCTGCTGGTTGCCGCCAGACAGGTTCATGATCAGCTGTTCCGGGCCCGGCGTTTTAATGTTCAGCGACTGGATATGCTGATCGGCGTTGTCCGCCTCCCAGGCGTTGTTGATCAGGCAGCCGGCGTGGATATGCTTGCGCCGGGCGCTGATATTGATATTGTCGCGCACGGAGTGAACCGGAATAATCCCCTCCGCTTTACGATCTTCCGGACACAGCATCATCCCGGCCTGGATGGCCTGGGCCGGTTTGCGGATGTCGACGGGCTGGCCATCGATATACACCTGACCGCCGGTGATCCGCGTCCCGCCGAACAGACCTTTCATCAGTTCGCTGCGCCCGGCGCCCACCAGCCCGAACAGGCCGACGATTTCGCCACTGCGCACCGAGAGGCTGACCGGCGTGCGCACGCCCGGGGCTTTGACCTCCTCCAGACGCAGCCGCTCTTCGCCATAGGGACGAGGTTTCCAGCCGTAAATATCACCCAGATTGCGCCCGACCATCGCCTGGACCAGCGCGTCGTGGCTGACGCTCGACATATCGTCAAAGGTGCAGACGTAGCGACCATCCTTAAAGACGGTGATGGCATCGCTGAGGGCAAAAATTTCTTCCATCCGGTGTGAGACATAGATGATGACCCGCCCCTCCTCCCGTAGCTCGCGGATAACGCGAAACAGATTGTCGATCTCCCGGGCGGAGAGCGAGCTGGTCGGTTCATCGAAGGCGATAATCTTGGCATTACGCGCCAGCGCTTTGGCAATCTCCACCATCTGCCACTGGCCTATAGAGAGATACTTCAGCGGCGTCTCCGGGTCGATATCCAGCCCCAGATGCTCCAGCTGCAGACGGGCCTCATAGTTGAGCAGCGAGCGGTTGACGATGCCGCCTTTGTGCGGCAGCTGGCCAAGATAGATATTTTCGGCGACGGTCATCTCCGGGATCAGATGCAGCTCCTGATAGATAATCGCCACGCCGGCGTTGAGCGCCGCCATCGTATTAGTGAACGCCATCTGCTGGCCGCCGATCTGCAGGTGGCCAGCGGTGGGGGTGTAGTTACCGCTGAGAATTTTCAACAGCGTCGATTTGCCTGCGCCATTTTCGCCCATCAGCGCGTGGATCTGTCCTGGGTAGCAGTCAAAACTGATATCGGACAAGGCCTTTACGCCAGGGAACGTCATGGTGATGCCGCGAAATGAGAGATAAGGGGTAGACTGTTGCATAACGACTCCGCTCTTCTGCACTCAGCCCCCGCCGCGGCGGGGGCCAGTTCAACCGGGCTGTTACAGCCCTTTTTTCGCCAGCTCTTCTTTGAAGTTATCGCGGGTAATCAGCACCACATCGGTCACCGCAGTGAACTTCGGCGGCTCAACGCCCTTGGTGACCCAGTTGTAGAGCATTTCACTGGTTTTATAGCCATGGATGTCCGGGCTTGGCAGCAGGGAGCCATAGAAGCCGGTCGGCTGCGCCTTCGACAGTTCGTTGACGGCATCCACGCCGTTGATGCCAATACCAATCACATCCGGCGCTTTAAAGCCCTGCCCTTCTGTGGCACGCACGCCGCCAAGCACAGTGTTATCGTTCATCCCAACGATCAGCCAGTGTTTCACCTGCGGGTGCTGGACCAGCATTGAGTTACCGGCGTCAAACGCCCCCGGGATATCGTTAGATTTTGTAGGAACGCGGTAGATTTGCGCTTCCGGGAAGCCGGCCGCCTTCAGGGCATCGATGGAGCCGGTGGTGCGACGACGGGCGGTGTCCAGCTCATCGGCGGTGATGGCCATCACCGCAGTGTCTTTGACATCCCAGCCGCGTTTCTGCATTTCTTTATACAGCTCCTGTCCCTGGCGGGCGCCAATTTCGCTGGCCGCCATCATCACCAGCGGCACGCTCTCCATCGGTTTACCTTTGGCGTTGACGAACTGGTCATCGACGGTAATCACCTTCATGTCATAGCCGCGTGCTTTAGCGACTATCGCCGAGCCGAGCTTAGGATCGGGGGTACAGATGACAAAGCCCTTCGCGCCGCTGGCCGCCAGGCTATCGATGGCGTTCAGGGTTTTCTCACCATCCGGTACCGCTATTTTAATGACGTCAAAGCCTAAATCTTTTCCTGCTTTATCAGCAAATTTCCACTCGGTCTGGAACCATGGCTCTTCCGGCTGTTTCACCAGAAAACCTAATTTAAGGTTTTCCGCCATAGCTGATTGTGACATAACCGCTGCGAGACCAATGGCCGCCAGCGCTTTAGTAAATTTGTGCATGGTAAACTCCAGCTTTAATTCGCTTTCATGTAGGGAAAAATCGGAATTAACTTTTTTATCAGCATCAAAACAAGGCATTAGAAAAATCGCATCCCCTACTGCCGTTGTTAGAGTAGTAATACCCGGAAATTATTTCTCCATACGAGAGCATTATCACATCGCGGAATTACAGTAATTGCGTACATAGATTTAGCAAAAAAAGACATAAAAAAAGACATAATTGTCATACAATTTAACCAGTGAATAGCAGGATCATCTATACCACCAGCAGGCTTATCCTTGTGATGTCAGTGGGTGTTTAACAGAGGGTTACGGCACTGTTATAACCAGCGGCTAAGGGGGTCGCAGCGGCGGTCGACTGCCCGCCGGCGCTGTTGTGCAACAGACGCGCGCCGCCAGTCCAGCGTCGGCCGTTTTATATCGCGATAAAACGGATCTTTTGCGTAATTTATTCCGAATTGATAAAAGATATTCCCGCTGCATAGAAAAGCCTGCAACAAAAAATAAAAATAATTATCATCACAACGAAACATTGCCCTCTGAAATAACTTATAGCTTTGAGTTATACGATGAATCTCGTAGTCAAATATCTATAACTTATACCTGACACACCGCACCCACGCCCCAGCCTGAGCCGCAATCCCACTGCATGTCGTCATGCAGGAATAATGGTGTAACAAAACGTAAATTATCCATCTTGAGAGTTTTCTTAATCGCATTCAGCGAGTATTCTTAAATTGTCGGCAAGTGGAAAAATTACCCGACTCATACGGAATGTGTAGAGTTTTATTATTCTGCAACAGTGCAGCGCGTCACTCTTTTATCCTGTTGTTTGCTCCAGGAACCGTTGACGCGCACCAGTAACCCCTTCCCGGTTAATAAGGATATTTTTATGGCAGTTCCAGGAATGGCACAAAAGCTAAACACCCAGATGAACCTTGAGTTCCACGCCTCTAACGTTTACCTGAACTTAAGCGAGTGGTGTGCCCGGCATCGCTTCGACGGCGCCGCGACATTTCTGCGCAACCGCGCGCAATGCAGCATCACCCTCACCATGCGCGTATTTGACTATCTGAAAAAAGCCGGCAGCTGGCCGATAGTCAATCCCGACCGCGCCTGTAATCCCGAATGTACCTCGCTGGAAGATCTCTTTACCCAAACCCTGGTCGATTACCGCCAGCGGAGCAGTATGCTGAGCGGTCTCGCCGAGGAAGCCAAAGCGCAGAGCGATGACAACACCTGGCGTTTTCTGACCCGCCTGGCGGAAGAGCAGCAGCAGGATGGGCTGCTGCTGCAAAGCGTGCTCGAGGAAATTCGCAATGCCGACAAAGCCGGGATAGGTATGGAACAGACCGATCGCCGTCTGATGACCCTCGTCGGAGCGTCACAGAACCCCCACTAATCAGACGCGCCGGGCCTTTCTCGCCCGGTCAGGGGGAGCGCGTTCGCGCTGCCCCGCCCTGTTTATTAATCCGTTCTTGCTATTCTCCCCTGCTATTTATTCCTCAAACGAATAAAAAAGTTTTAACTCGATCCCATTCCCTCGTCACCGTTACCCCTTAGGGGGGATTAGTGAGCGCGGTCACTTTTTGTTGAGTCATAAAGAAATATAAAAACACTGTTTCAAAAATATAAAACACGAGGTTTATTTTTTATGGCTAGATACACGGCTTCAGCCTCTGAAGGGCTGCAGGGAAGACCGATCTTGTTACGCCATCAGTTAGCCTACGGCGGCGGTAACCTGTTAGGGAGTGGCGCACTGGCGATAAGCGGAGCATGGCTACTCTATTTTTATACGACCTTTTGCGGCCTGACGCTGATCGAGGCCTCATTTATCTTCTCCGTCGCCAGCATCATCGACGCCATCAGCAACCCGCTGATGGGCTATCTGACGGATAATTTTGGCAAAACGCGGTTAGGCAAGCGCTTTGGACGTCGGCGCTTCTTTTTGCTGATCGGCATTCCTCTGATGCTGTTCTACCCGCTGCTATGGGTAGAGGGCCTGAGTTTCTGGTACTACCTGTGTACCTATGTGGTGTTTGAGATCATCTATACCTCCATCATGGTGCCCTATGAGACGCTGGCGACAGAGATGACCGATGATTTCTCGCTACGCTCAAAGCTCACCGGCTATAAAGCCATCTTCGGCAAGCTGGCCAACTTCCTCGCCGCGTTTATTCCCGGACAGTTCATTCTGCTGTACGGCAAAGATTCCGCCACCCCTTTCTTCCTCACCGGGCTGACCTATGGCGCGATCCTGATCGTCGCGATTACCTGCCTGTGGCTGTGCAGCTGGGAGCGCGAGCGTGCGGAAGCCGTGGATACCAGCGCGAAAAAGGGGCTGCTGAGCACCCTGCTGTCGCTGGCGAAAGACATGCGTTCCACCTTTTATCTGCGCGTGTTCCGCAAACATCTCGGTATGTACCTGTGCGGGTTTGGCGCGGAATGGCTGTTTGCCTCCATCTTCACCTATTTCGTGATATTCGTTCTGCAGCACGATCCGGCAATGGTGGCCGGGCTGAACAGCCTGAACTCGATTCTGCAGCTGATCTCCACCGCGCTGTTTATCGGCCTGTGTGTGAAAAAGGGCTTTAGCAAACCCTATATCCTCGCGCTGGGGATCGTGATTTTCGCAGTCCTGCTGTATACCTCGCTGTGGTTCTTCCATCTGCCGTCAGGCCTGGCGACAGTGCTGATGTTCGGTATTACCGTGCTGTTCGGCCTGGGGACCGGCGGGGTTTACTATATTCCCTGGACCGTTTACACCTTCCTCGCCGACGTCGACGAAATCTACACCGGACGGCGCCGGGAAGGCATCTATGCCGGCGCCATGACCTTTTCAGGGAAAATTCTGCGCTCGATTGTGGTGTTTTCGATGGGGGCCATCCTGAGCTTTTACGGTTTCCAGTCAAAAGCGCACAGCCAACCGGAAAGCGCCGTGACCGCCATCGCGGTGGTATTCTGCGTCGGTGTCGTCGCCTTAGCCCTGGCCGCCATCGTCTTCAGTAAGCAGATGAAACTGGACCGTAAAGCTCATCTGGTGGTTCTGCAGGAAGTCGCGCGGATTAAAGCTGGCGGTAAAATCAGTGATATTGCGCCGGAGGTGCGGGCAATCGTTGAGGATCTGGTTGGCCATCGCTACGAAGAGTGCTGGGGCAACAGCAAATTGTTTAAAACCGCTGAGCCTGCGCCAGTGCAGACCGTGGTTTCTCATTAAAGAAAAAGGCCCCGGCGGTAATCCGCGGGGCCGGTTATTAATGCGTTTCTTCCTGCGGGGTAAACTTCAGCTCAATCAGGGCAATCGCTTTTTGCACCGCGCGAAGCGTCACCGGGTCGGCAGAAGCCGGGTGGCTGGCGAAGTCGATGGCTTTCAGCTGACTGGTCATTTTTTCACGCACTTCCACCGGCGCGATGACGTCAATCACGTCGAGGATCTGCTTGATAACCAGCTGGCAGGCAACCACATCAGAAACCAGCTCGTCGTGTTCGGTAAGATGTTGAGACATTAATTACTCCTTTTTTCAGGAGCGTAATAGTACCCTAAATCGATAACGATAATAAAACCTGCCGCGGCAGGTTTTTTTCACCACCCGAGTGGCTGGCGGCGCCTCTGCTGCCGCTTTGCCGAGGATCCTCTTGATGGCAGCGACAACATGAACACCGCGATCTCTTCCGGTAACGAACGTGCCTTTTCAGCCCCGGCGCTGCTGGTGGCTGGCGCCTTTTTTATGGAGTTTCTCGACGGGACGGTGATCGCTACTGCCCTGCCCGACATGGCGAGAGATTTTGGCGTCACCGCCGTCGAGCTTAATATCGGCATCAGCGCCTATCTGATAACCCTCGCGGTGCTGATCCCGGCCAGCGGCTGGATCGCCGATCGCTTCGGCGCCCGGGCTATCTTCACCCTCGCTCTGGCCATTTTTACCCTTGCCTCGATCTTTTGCGGCCTCTCCAGCGACGTGCATACCTTTGTCGCCATGCGTATCCTGCAGGGGATCGGCGGCGCGCTGATGGTCCCCGTCGGCCGTCTGGCGGTACTGCGCACCACGCCGAAACACCTGCTGATCAAGGCCATCGCCACCCTCACCTGGCCTGCGCTGGTGGCCCCCATTATCGGCCCGCCTTTGGGAGGGTTTATTACCCGCTACGCCAGCTGGCACTGGATCTTCTTTATCAATGTCCCGCTGGGCGTTGCGGCGATTATCCTGTCGCTGCGCATCATTCCTGATATCCGCGAAACGGAGCGGCGCGCCTTCGATATGACAGGATTTATCACGACCGCGGTGGCGATGGTTAGCCTGGTCACGGCGATGGAACGGCTCGGCGATCGTCAGCCGCAGTTCTGGCCGACGCTGGCCCTCGCCGCTCTGGGCTTCAGTTGTCTGTTATATTCCATTCGTCATTTCCGCCGGGCGGCGGCGCCTATGGTTCGTCTCGACGCCCTGCAGGTGCCGACGTTCCGGGTGACGATGTACGGCGGCTCGCTGTTCCGGGCCTCCATCAGCGCGGTGCCCTTTCTGCTCCCCCTGCTGTTCCAGGTGGGGTTCGGTATGGATCCTTTTCACTCCGGCCTGCTGGTGCTGGCGGTATTTGTCGGCAATTTAACCATTAAACCCGCCACCACGCCGCTGATCCGCTGGCTGGGCTTTCGTCGCCTGCTGTTGATCAACGGCGCGCTGAACGTCTGTTCGCTGCTGGCCTGCGCGCTGCTCACGCCGCAAACCCCGGTCTGGGCGATCATGCTGATCCTTTATCTCGGCGGGGTGTTTCGCTCTGTCCAGTTCACGGGCGTGAGCACGCTGGCCTTTGCCGATGTCCCCGCCGCGCAGATGAGCGATGCCAATACCCTGTTCAGTACCGCGTCGCAGCTGGCGGTGGGGCTGGGGATCACGCTTGGGGCGATCGGCATTCGCCTGGGGGAACAGGTCGGCGACTGGCTGCACCTTTCCGCCGTGCCGGGGATCAGCTTTCGCCTGGCGTTTGTGTTTATCGCGGTGATCTGTCTGGTGGGGATGATCGACAGCCTTCATCTGGCTAAAACGGCAGGCAGCAGCGTGTCGGCGAAGAAAACCTGAATGATGGAAGGGCCAGCGGCGCTGGCCCTGATAACGATTACCCGACGATCTGACGGACGAACGCTTCGATCGCTTTATCCTGGCAGTTTTCGAAGAAGCACTGCTGGAAGCGAGGGCCAGAGACCGCAGTTTTCACCAGCTCCGGATCGATGGCGCGCAGGGTGTCGAGATAATTTTCTTTGACTACCGCCGCTTTGACCTGGTTGAGGATCCCGGCATTACGCACCTGCGGTTCTTTGCGCTCCGGCGGATAGCCTTCCCCGTTACGACCGGTAAAGGCTTTTTCAAAGATAAAGCGCACATTCAGCTCGGCGCCCCACCCGAAACCTTTGGCAAACGGCAGCGACAGCGCGTTACCGTTGTTGATCTGGGCAAACAGGAACGCGTCCGCCGGGTCGATACAGTAGCCGCAGACCACGCCAGGATGGATGTTCAGCGACATCAGTGCTCCCTGGCCGGTACCGCAGCCGGTGACCACGAAGTCAACCGCCTTCGAATTCAGCAGGATGCTGGCCATGATCCCGAGGTGAATATAGGTCAGATGATGATCGTTCTCATCGCTCATACCGACGTTAAAGACCGGAAATCCTTTTTCGTCGGCAACCGCGTTAAGCTCCTTGAGAATGATGGCGTTTTTGTTCGCCTGGCTGTTCTCCATCATCAGTGCAATCTTCATGGTTTACTCTCCTGAATGCTGTGCGGGCCTGCCCGCAGAATGTCATTGGCGTTGACTGCACTCTACTACCTGGAAAACAAACTTTCAAATTTTATGAAAAGTTGTTTTAAAAATTACGCAGCGCTTCACACTTTCACCGCCTCTGCCGCTCAGGTTACCGTGTCGCCCCTCATCAGGACCACTCCGCCTGGCGCTCCCCACCTGGCAACCCGCAGAGGGCGTCGTTTCGCCTCCGCAAAAAACTAATAATAAATTAAAACCATTCTCATTTATTATTAAATTGCCAATGCGTGTTATTCCCATTAGCATTTTAAATAAATTCTTTTTAAATTTACTTTTTGCAAATAATTAAATAACAAATTATAGTGGCAGCCGATAACATCTATTTTTTAATTCCAGGAGCGCGACGATGCTGAAAACGGAAATGATCGACAAACTGAATGAACAGATGAATCTTGAACTTTATTCTTCTCTTCTTTATCAGCAGATGAGCGCCTGGTGCAGTTACCATAGTTTTGAAGGGGCTGCGGCCTTCCTGCGTCGCCATGCCCAGGAAGAGATGACCCATATGCAGCGCCTGTTCGACTATCTGACCGACACCGGCAGCCTGCCGCGCATCAACGCCATCGCCTCCCCGTTTGCCGAGTATGCGTCACTGGATGAACTGTTCCGCCAGACCTATGAGCACGAGCAGCTGATCACGCAAAAAATTAATGAACTGGCGCACGCGGCTATGACCAGTCAGGATTACCCGACCTTTAATTTCCTGCAGTGGTATGTCGCCGAACAGCATGAAGAAGAGAAATTATTTAAATCGGTAATTGACAAACTGACCCTCGCCGGGAAAAGCGGTGAAGGTCTGTACTTTATCGACAAAGAGCTGGCCACTCTCGATACGCAGAATTAATTGCTCGCGCCGCGACGCTTCTCCGTCGCGGCATTTTTAATGCTGGCAAATCTTATTTTCTGCGGTGGTAAACCCTGTCGCTCTGGCAATAAATTTACCTTTTTGCTCTAAAAACGCCACCAGCTCCGCAGCGCTCAGATTTTCCGCCGAACAGGTGTGAAAGCGCGCCTCTGCGCCAAAGCGACGGTGTATGGCCGCCTCCAGCGAAGCTGCCGTCCAGCACTCCCCCGACGCCAGCATCATCTGCAGCACTTCATGACCATGAATAGAAGACATAACCCCTCCGGAAAAAACGTCAGCTTAGGCCAGACCGGCGGCCCGCGCCTTGCGCCAGCGCAGGCTTTCGCCCTTTCGAATTCGTAAAGTTTTGATTACACTGCTTGTAACCCTGATTTGACGAAAGACGCAATATCCCCTACTCTGCGCGGCATAAATTATTGTGATTTGCTGTAGGGATAGCGAAAAGCGTGAAGAACCGCACTCTGGGCAGTATTTTAATCGTAGCCGGCACCACAATCGGTGCAGGAATGTTGGCAATGCCATTGGCCGCCGCAGGCGTCGGGTTTACCGTCACGCTGGGTTTACTTTTCACCCTGTGGGCATTGATGTGCTATACCGCCCTTTTGCTGCTGGAAGTCTACCAGCATGTCCCTGCCGATATGGGGCTCGGTTCTCTGGCGGCGCGCTATCTGGGCCGTTACGGACAGTGGATCACCGGGTTGTGCATGCTGTTTCTGTTATACGCCCTCACGGCGGCCTACATCAGTGGCGCCGGCGAATTACTCGCTTCCAGCCTCAACCAGTGGCTGGACTGGCAGCTGCCGCCGGCCGCAGGCGTACTGATCTTCACCCTGCTCGGCGGGGCGGTGGTGTGCATTGGCACCGCGCTGGTCGACCTGTTCAATCGCTTCCTGTTTAGCGCCAAAATCGTCTTCCTGGTGATTATGCTGGCCCTGCTGATGCCGCACATTCATCAGGTGAATCTGCTCACGCTGCCGGTTGAGCAAGGCCTGGCGCTGTCGGCCATTCCGGTGATCTTTACCTCCTTCGGCTTTCACGGCAGCGTGCCGAGCATCGTCAGCTATCTGGGGGGCGATATCCGTAAACTGCGTCGGGTGTTTATTATCGGCAGTTTTATTCCGCTGGTGGCCTATATTTTCTGGCAGCTGGCGACGCTGGGCAGTATCGACGCCCCAGCCTTTACCGCCCTGCTGGCGCAACATGCCGGTCTGAACGGTCTGCTGGAGGCGATCCGCGAAGTGGTAGCGTCACCGCACGTGGAGCTGGCAGTACACCTGTTTGCCGACCTTGCGCTGGCGACCTCCTTCCTCGGCGTCTCGCTCGGGCTGTTTGATTATCTGGCCGATATGTTTCAGCGCAAAAACAACGTCAGCGGGCGTCTGCAGAGCGGGATGATCACCTTTCTGCCGCCGCTGGCGTTCGCCCTGTTCTATCCCCGCGGCTTCGTCATGGCCCTGGGCTACGCCGGGGTGGCGTTGGCCGTTCTGGCCCTGATGTTACCGGCCATGCTGGTCATGAAGAGTCGCCGACTGCATCCGCAGGCCGCCTGGCGGGTGGCCGGCGGCGCCCCGGCGCTGTGGCTGGTCCTGCTGTGCGGGATCGGCATCGTGGCGATCCAGTTCTGCATCGTCGCCGGGCTGTTACCGGCGGTGGGATAAAAGAAGGGGCCAGCCGGCCCCTTTTTCATTTCGCTAAGCAACACTGCTTATACTTTTTACCGCTGCCGCACGGGCAGGGATCGTTACGTCCGACTTTCGTCTCATTTCTTACCGGCTGCGGGACCACCTCCGGCTGCGGATTCGCCATCCAGTACTGGTAAAGCGCCAGCGCCGCCGGGGTGATACGCTCGATACTGGCGATAAATTCATCCGCCGTCAGATTATCCAGCGCGGAAAACTGTTCTTCGCTACCGTGAAGCGCAATCGCCTCCAGCTCAGGCTGAAGTTCAGCGGGCAGCGTCGACCAGTCGCTCAGCGCCACGCCGCGCAGATAGCCAAAACACCACTCTTCAACGATGGTCAGCTCCTGACCTTCCGCTTCGCGGGTGCCGAACAGCGGTTCGAACTGATCGGGATAAGACTCAAGCCGTTCGGCGATATCGCTCATATGCTGCAGCGTCAGATTGACAAAGCGATCGCGCTCGCGGTCGTTGGCCCAGCGTGGCACGTTATCTGCGCCACCCCAGATCGCCAACAGCCACTGGGCGGGTTCAATAGCGGTGGGCGCCGAGAGGATCGCCGTCAGCAGGCCATCCAGTTCAGAGACATCCAGAATAGCGCCTTCGGTGGCGTATTTCGCCAGCGTCTCGTCCAGCCATTCCAGTTCGTTTTCGTTTAAGGGTCCGGTATTCATTCACAGGCTCGCATGGTAAAAATCGGGCCTACAGTAGCCGAAATGCCGGCAGAAAGCCACCCGGCTGCGCCCATTGCGCCTGCGCCGACCCGACACAATCAGGCCAGCCCTTGTAGCGCCGCCGCCACGTCGCGACAGGCCTCCTCCCCTAACGGCAGCAAGGGGCGGGGAAGCGAGTCAGGGTCGCACAATCCCAGGATGGCCGCAGCGGCGGCGATCACCCGCAGGCTGCCGCCGTAGCGGTCAAAGCACCGCCAGAGGGGCGCCAGTTGCTTATTCAGCGCCGCCACCTGTTCCGCGTCGCCGTGACGGATGGCTTTTACCAGCGCCAGTGAGATCCGGGGAAAGAGTCCGCCGCAGACCGAGTACCAGACCTCACAGCCGGCCTGCAAGCCCGCTGTCGCCCGGACGTCACCGCTCACGCCAAGCGTGACGCCGCAAGGCAGATGACGACGCAGCGCCGCCACCCGTTCGCTGGCCTGTGGCGCGGGCAGACCGGGAATTTTAATCGAGGCGATGGCCGGTAAGGCGGCAATGCGCCCCTGCAGCTCATCCGATAACGTCACATGGGTGGTACGGGGATTGTCATACAGGCAAACCGGCACCGAGGCATGCCGGCAGACCTCCTCGTAAAAAGCATAGATCTCCTCCGCAAACAGCGGCTGATAGGACATCATCGGCAGGAGCAATGCATCCGCCCCGGCCTGCTGGGCATCTTCCACCAGCCGCAGCACCTCGCTGGTGGCGATGGCGCCGACGCCGACCATCATCGGGGTCGACCCGGCATGCGCCTTCGCCACCTGCACTACCCGCTTGCGCTGCTCACGACTGAGATAAGCGTAGCTGCCGGTTGAGCCTAAGATGCCCAGGGAGTCGACTCCCGCATCGGTAAGACGAGCAAGAATACGAATAAACGCTTTTTCATCGATATTTTGCTGATGCAGCGGCGTCAACGGAAATGCGCAAAGCCCTGTGAACATGATGCCTCCGGCAGGCTGGGAGAAGTGTCCGGACGATAGTAGCAGGGAGAGATCGTTTTGTCCTGGGACAAATGAGCGATTGCCGGTGACAATGGAGTGGTTCTCCACTACGTGGCGATCCTATTCGCGATATTGCCGCTGTCAGCCCAGACATCGATAGCCACCAGTTTCTGCCGAGGATATTCAACGACGCCGTTCCCTGCAGTCGCTATTTTTTGCTGCATTGCCAATCTTGAATCAATTTGCCATAAGACCGCATGATTGATGTTGTTATATATAAGCAGCAATTAAATAAGGTACCACTACGGCTTCAAATGGATAAAAAATGGCAGATGACATCCAGGAAAAATATCTAAAAATATGATTAATAAAGTCAACGTATAAAATATTACTGGGTCGACCTGCAGATCCTGACGGTCCTGAAAACTATTATCACGCAACTTCTGACAAGCCGCTTGCAGAATCAGCGCAACTTCTTAACGCATCGCTGATAAACAGTGACGAGTTCATGGGATTAACAACATCCAGAATGGCATTCGAGAATATGTGTCTCCCGCCACATTGTGTATCAGGGACGGAGACTCAAGAGCGGTTGGCTGTAAAGCACATTGTGTCGCCAGGAAGCCATTGTTTAACATCGCGGACACTGAAAAAATTCAATCTGAAAACACCTCTCTGCCTTTTGACTGGATTTTTTCCTGCCCCGCGATGGTCATCGATTGCCTGTGGGACGAATTTCACCCATCGCGATCCCTCGAACCGTTTAGGCGTATTACGTCCGGGCAGTAAAGAGGTTCAGGAACATATTAAAAAGCGCGGATGGCAAGCTTTTTGTCATTTGCTGCAGAGAAGAGTTCAATCTTGTAAAGGTGCCACCGGCATTAGTCGCCGAACTTGCTCAGCATACGACGAACTTCTATCTGTTAGCTTTTTCACTGCGGAAACCCTCTCATATTCAACTGGAGAGCATCGCTCCTGGGGACAATTATTCGCTATATCGTTTTACCCCGGAGTCTGAAGAAAAATTTACCGGCAAATTCCCCTCGCTTACGGATGAGATGGTATTTATATCGACAGTACTTTCTTTCAACCTCGAACTATAGAGACGGTTTCAACGCCGGTCCGCTGTCTCGTCTTGTACCCAATCGCTTCCTCCCTGCTGGCCTGGGGGAGCGAGATCGTCCCGAACGTATAATCACCCACCCGTTAAGCGACCCGGACCTGCTTCACTACGGTAAGCTTCTATGCCAGAAGTCTGTGCCAACCACAGACCTTGACTTCAAGCCTCTCCTTGCCCGGAGTCAGAACGCCATACCGTATCTCCAGGCGCAGGCTTAGCCAGTGACAATAATTCGGGTGTAGCGCAAGATGGACAAGAGAAACAGGATGACATGTCGTGATGAAGAGGGATTTAAAAACAAAAAAACCACCCGTAGGTGGTTTCACGACACTGCTTATTGCTTTGATTATTCTGCTTTTATCCCAATGGTACCCGGAGTGGGACTTGAACCCACACAGCGCGAACGCCGAGGGATTTTAAATCCCTTGTGTCTACCGATTCCACCATCCGGGCTCGGGATATAAAGTGGAGGCGCGTTCCGGAGTCGAACCGGACTAGACGGATTTGCAATCCGCTACATAACCGCTTTGCTAACGCGCCTTTGATACTGAAGCACCCGCCTATGCCGATGCTATTAATTTGGAGCGGGAAACGAGACTCGAACTCGCGACCCCGACCTTGGCAAGGTCGTGCTCTACCAACTGAGCTATTCCCGCATCATCAAGTTATTTGCTAATCACTTGATTTTGTTATCGTCTGGAAGACTGTGCCGCCGTTCGATGCGTTGCATTCTACTTATCTCTCGCGGTGAGTCAACGGTATTTTTCGCAACTTTGCATCGTTTGCTGAAAATAACGGCGAAACGATCACTGATCAAGCAAATCGCCGCGCGCCGCGTTCAAATATTGCAGCATCGACCACAGCGTCAGCACCGCCGCCACGAGGAAAAGCGCGATCCCTGCCCATTCCACCCACGGATAAGGACGCCACAGCATCCACACCAGGGCGGTCATCTGCGCGGTGGTTTTTACTTTGCCAATCCACGAGACCGCCACGCTGCTGCGTTTTCCCAACTCCGCCATCCACTCGCGCAGCGCGGAGATAATAATTTCCCGGGCAATCATCGTCGCCGCCGGCAGCGTGACCCACCAGGTGTGATAGTGCTCAGCGACCAGCACCATGGCGATAGCCACCATGACTTTATCGGCCACCGGATCGAGGAAGGCGCCGAACCGGGTACTCTGGTTCCAGCGACGGGCGAGGAAACCATCAAACCAGTCGGTCACAGCGGCAACAAAGAAAATCAGCGCGCAGGCAAACGGCGCCCAGCTAAAGGGCAGATAAAACGCCAGCACAAAGAACGGGATCAGGATGACGCGGAACAGAGTAAGCAACGTAGGGATATTAAATTGCATAGTGACGGGTAACTATCTGTTGTAAGTAAAAATTAGCCCTATGTTGCTACAGAGCCCCTAATGTTTCAACGAGTAGAAGATCTTTTCTGCCAGAGCGTGAGAGATGCCCGGTACTTTGGCAATTTCTTCGACGCTGGCCTGCTGCAGCCCCTGCAGTCCACCCATGTACTTCAGCAGCATCTGGCGACGCTTCGGCCCCACCCCCTCGATAGTCTCAAGCGAGCTGGTGTTCTTCACTTTCGCCCGTTTTTTGCGATGGCCGGAGATTGCATGATCATGCGATTCATCGCGGATATGCTGGATCACGTGCAGAGCCGGCGAATCCGGCGGCAGGCTAAACCCCTCGCCTTCCGGCTCAAAGAATAACGTTTCCAGGCCGGCTTTACGATCGCTACCTTTCGCCACGCCCAGCAGCAGCGGATGATGTTTATCCCAGGGGACGTCCAGCTCCGCAAATACCGCTTTCGCCTGCGCCAGCTGCCCCTTGCCGCCGTCTATCAGGATCACATCAGGAATCTTGTTGTCATCAATCGCTTTGCCATAGCGACGGCGCAGGACCTGATTCATCGCCGCATAGTCATCGCCCGGGGTGATGCCGGCGATATTGTATCGCCGGTACTCCGCGCGCAGCGGACCATTGCTGTCAAATACCACGCAGGAGGCGACAGTCTGTTCGCCCATGGTGTGGCTGATATCAAAGCACTCCATCCGCTTCACCGCCGGCAGCTCCAGCACGGAGGCCAGCGCCTGCAGACGCTGATGAATGGTCGATTGCTGAGACAATTTGGTGGTTAACGCCGTCGCGGCATTGGTGCGCGCCAGCTTAAGATAACGCGCCCGGTCGCCGCGCGGCTTGGTCTGCACATGGATTCGACGCCCCGCCAGTTCTGACAGCGACTCGGCCAGCAGCGTCTTATCTCCGAGGTTAAAGTCGAGCAAAATTTCCCCCGGCAGCGTGCGCATCTGGCTGCCCTGCAGATAGAACTGGCCGACAAAGGTCTCGACGACCTCGCCCAGCTCGGTGCCGCCAGGCACTTTCGGGAAGTAGCTGCGGCTGCCCAGTACTTTACCCTGGCGGATAAACAGTACATGGACGCAAGCCATGCCGGCATCGAAGGCAACCCCGATCACGTCAAGATCGTCGCCGGTGTTAGAGACAAACTGTTTCTCCGTCACGCGGCGGACGGCCTGAATCTGGTCGCGAATGCGCGCCGCCTCTTCAAACTCAAGGTTCTGGCTCGCCTTCTCCATCCGCGCGATGAGCTGAGTCAGCACCTGGTCATCTTTGCCGGCAAGAAACAGCCGCACATACTCCACCTGCTGTGCATACTCGTCTTCACTGACCAGCCCCGCCACGCACGGCCCGAGGCAGCGGCCAATCTGATACTGTAGACAGGGACGGGAGCGATTGCGGTAGACGCTGTTTTCACACTGACGGATGGGAAAGATCTTCTGCAGCAGCGCCAGGGTCTCGCGCACGGCATAGCCGTTGGGAAAAGGACCAAAATACTCGCCCTTCGCATGTTTGGCGCCACGATGCATCGCCAGACGCGGATGGGTATCGCCACTGAGGAAAATAAAAGGATACGACTTATCGTCGCGCAACAGCACGTTGTACCGCGGCTGGTACAGCTTGATATAGTTGTGCTCAAGCAGCAGCGCTTCCGTCTCGGTATGGGTGACGGTCACGTCGATTTGCGCGATCAGCGCCACCAGCGCTTCCGTTTTACGCGACGCGAGGTTGCTGCGGAAGTAGCTGCTGAGCCGCTTTTTCAAATCTTTGGCTTTGCCAACATAGATGACGGTTCCGCCAGCATCATACATCCGATACACACCGGGCTGGCTAGTTACCGTTTTCAGGAAAGCTTTTGCGTCAAAAACATCACTCACTGGCTTGCTAACGACTCCGCATTACACAGGCCATGGCGAATTGCCAGGTGGGTCAGCTCGACATCGCCATGAATGTTCAATTTGCTGAACATCCGATAGCGATAGCTGTTAACCGTTTTAGGACTCAGATTCAGCTGCTCTGAGATCTCATTCACCTTCTGACCTTTGGTGATCATCAGCATAATCTGCAATTCGCGTTCAGACAAACTGGCAAACGGCGATTCTGTTTTTTCCGGTTCAATCTGACTTAACGCCATTTGCTGAGCAATATCAGAGGCAATATAACGTTGCCCTGACGCGACGCAGCGAATCGCATTCACCACTTCCTGTGGCGCGGCGCCCTTACTGAGATAGCCTGCCGCCCCCGCCTGCATGACCTTGGCAGGTAAGGGATTCTCAGTATGCACGGTCAACATGATCACTTTCGTGCCCGCTACCGAGCGCGCAATTTTGCGCGTCGCTTCCAGACCCCCGATCCCGGGCATGTTCATGTCCATCAGGACGACATCGGCGGAATTAGCCCGGCACCACTTGACGGCGTCTTCGCCGCAGCAGGCTTCGCCAGCGACTTTAATCCCTTTTATATCTTCCAGAATGCGTCGTATCCCTGCGCGCACCAGTTCGTGGTCATCAACAAGAAGAACGTTGATCAAAGGAATAATCTCCAGAATGAGGGATAACGCTACTGATACTTTATCTCCCACATATTACCGGGTTTTATTGCTATTTTAAAAGGCAAAAAAATGCCCTCGCCTCGATTTGGCTCTCATTTATGGCAATGTCTGTGCACACTCAGTGGAAAGTCATTGCGAACAGTCGGTTGCACGAGTCTTATTTTTTAACAATCCCCATACAGAAGGCACAAAAAACACAACAGATTACGTAGCGCATAAATACGAAGCTAAATATGTAACAATTATTAACGTACTAAATAGATAGTGGCAATTATTGGCCTGACGATGGCTATTACGTCTTATCTGAAGCATAAAACCATTCACAGCTCAGATGAGAGAACAGAAATTAAGCACTCCTTTTTTTTCTGTCGCTTGTGGTATACTGCGCGGCCTTCACATTGAGTAGAGCGCAATAGCGCAGCGAGTAAACGAGGATATCGATGAGCACACCAGATTTTTCCACTGCAGAAAATAATCAGGAACTGGCGCAGGAAGTCTCCTGCCTGAAAGCGATGATGACGCTGATGCTGCAGGCGATGGGCCAGGCAGATGCGGGTCGCGTGATTATTAAAATGGAAAAGCAGATCGCGCAGATGGAAGATGAGGCTCAGGCCGCCGTATTCTCCAGCACCGTTAAGCAAATTAAACAAGCTTATCGGCAGTAATCCTGTACCGGCTGAAAGTATGACTGACAGCCGGTATCACGTCTGGCACGCAGAACGGCAGGCGCCTTCAGATTAACCCTGTCGCCACAGCGTAACAGGCAATTTGCGTTTTATTCGGCGCGTTAAATTTCCGTTGCATATTCTTCTGATGGAAATTGACCGTATTTTCCGAAATCGAGAGAATCATCGCCACCTCCGCAGAGGTCTTTCCTTCCGCGGTCCATTTGAGGATCTCCAGTTCGCGCCGGCTGAATTTCATCTCCGGCGGCATCACCATCTCATCTTCAAGACGCAAGAGCGTCAGCAGGCTCAGCTCCGTCAGCGTTCGCAAGCGCAGCTCCAGCTCATCTTCAGCATAAGCGTTCGGCAAACGGTTGTTCGCGGAGACGGAGAGAAAACCCTGAGCATGATTCGGCAACGTCAGGCACTGTGTCACCCCTTTTTGCAGACCATGGTCGCGCGCGCCGTCCCATAACGCCTGCGCATCGCGAAACAGCCCATCTTCCCACGGCAGATGGCCACGCATAAAATTCTCCGGGCGTAATACGGGATCTATGGCGAAATAATTCTCTGCCTGGTAATGAGACATCCATGCGCGGGGATAGGTCGACTGAAACGTGACGCGGGGGCGAGTGAAAGGCACCGGGTGACGCACACAAAGCGTATAGAAATCATATTCCAGCGTTTCTGTTTCTCGTTGCAGGAGATTATAAACCTCCTGAGCGGCGGCCATGGACTGAAATTGATGCAGCATATCCCGCCGCCAGCTGAAAAAATCATTGTCCCTCATAGCTGTGCAAATAACTCCTGATTGATAATCATTATTATAAATACAGAAAACTAACACATAAATCTTATTTATATGTATAAAATATCGTAGCTGTCGCATTTATTAGCCTGAAGACTTGCCTTTTCCCAGTTAGCTGCGCTGAAACTAAGGCCCCTCCCTTCATTTTCTACACCCTACAAGGGGGGATGGGAAGCGGTGTATACGGCCAGGGGAGTAAATAGCACAAAGACGTGACGATGGGGTGTTACCCCAGCGTGGAATTGGGCTCATTGCGGCGGCTCACACGAAAGCGAGCCGCCGCGCCTGCGCCTGCTCTATTGCATCAGGAATTTTTCGAGGAACTGGCGGGTTCGCGGCTGCTGAGGCGAGGCGAACAGCGCTTTGGCCTCGCCTTGTTCAACGATGCGTCCCTGATCCATAAAAATCGCCCGATCGGCAACGTCGCGAGCGAAGCTCATTTCATGGGTCACGATAACCATGGTGCGTTTCTCCTGCGCCAGCTGGCGGATGGTATTGAGCACCTCCCCTACCAGCTCGGGATCGAGGGCCGAGGTCGGTTCATCAAACAGGATCACGTCCGGACGCATGGCCAGCGCGCGGGCAATCGCGACCCGCTGCTGCTGCCCGCCAGAGAGGCGGCGCGGATAGCTGTTCTCTTTGCCGCTGAGGCCCACTTTCGCCAGTAGATCGCGCGCCCGCGCCATCGACTCCTGCTTGTCTTCACCTTTTACGATGACTGGCCCTTCAATGATGTTCTCCAGCACCGTCCGGTGGGGAAACAGGTTGAAGTTCTGGAAGACAAAGCCAACGTGCTGGCGCAGCCGACGGATAAGCCCTTTTTGCGGCCCGAGGCTGCGACCAGCGTCGATCGTCACATCGCCGACGCGGATAGTGCCGCTCTCCGGTTGCTCCAGCAGATTAATGCTGCGCAGCAGGGTGGTTTTACCCGAGCCGCTGGGGCCGATGATTGCCACCACTTCGCCTTCCTGCACCTCCAGGTCGATACCGTGGAGCACCGTCTGGCCATGGAATTTTTTCACCAGGCTTTTTACTTCAATCGCACTCATTTCGGATCACGCTCCTGGCGGTTCAGCTGGTTTTCAAAATAGTTCTGCAGCGAGGAGAGTACCGTCGCCATCACCCAGTAGATCAGAGAGGCGGCCAGATACATGGTGAAGACCTCCAGCGTACGCGAGGTGATAAGCTGCGCCTGACGGAACAGCTCCGGCACCTGGATCGTCGCCGCCAGCGAGGTATCTTTTACCAGGCTGATAAAACTGTTAGAGAGCGGCGGCAAAGCGACCCGCGCCGCCTGGGGTAAAATAGCCCGACGCATCGTCTGCCAGGGGGTCATACCGATACTGGCCGCCGCTTCCCATTGCCCTTTGTCAATCGAGGCGATGGCCGCGCGCAGGGTTTCCGCCGCGTAGGCCGCCGTGTTCAGCGATAAGCCGATCATCGCCGCCGGGATCGGGTCAAGCTCAATGCCAAACTGCGGCAAGCCGTAGTAGATCATAAACAGCTGAGCGATAAGCGGTGTCCCGCGAAAAATGGAGATATACATGCGCGCCAGCCATTTTACCGGCCAGAGGGTCGACATGCGCATCAGCGCCAGGATAAAGCCCAGCACCAGGCCGAAAAACATCCCGCCAATGCTCAGCTGCAGCGTAAAGACGGCGCCTTTCAGTAGAAAAGGCGCAGAATCGATGACCAGTTGAATACTTTCTTGCATGCTGTGGTTTCTGTATTAGAGGTGAGGATGATAGGCAAACAGCGCCGGCGCTCCGCCGGTATGGACGAACAAAATCGGCCCTTCATCCTTAAAGCATTTCTGCGTAATGCCATCGATAAGTCCGGCCATCGCTTTGCCGGTATAAACCGGGTCGAGCAAAATACCTTCCAGTTGCGCCAGCAGCTTCACGGCGGCCATTCCTTCCTCATTTGGCGTCCCGTAGCCTGGGGCAAAGTAATCGTCCCACAGGATGATGTCGGCTTTCGCCTGCAGCTCAAGGCTGTTGGCCACGGCCTGCTGCAGCGCTACCACTTTCGGCAGCTGGTCGGCAACAGCGCGCGACACCGTCACCCCAATCAGTTCCGCCTGCGGCATCAGCTGTTCAAGGCCGACCGCCAGTCCGGCATGGGTGCCGGCGCTCCCGGAGGCCACCACCACCGACGAAATCTCCACCGCGTCTTCGCACTGCTGGGCGATTTCCAGCGCGCTTTCCACATAGCCTAGCGCCCCAAGGGCGTTTGAACCGCCGACCGGAATGACATACGGGCGGTACCCCTGCGCTTCGATACGGGTCGCCAGCTCGTCGAGCTGCGCAGCGGGATCGGTCAGGGCATCGCACATCTCAACCTGGGTATTAAACAGATCCAGCAGCAGGCGGTTGCCATTGCTCAGATAGTTCTCCGCACGGGTGCCGATGGGATTTTCCAGCAGCGCCACGCAGTGCAGGCCCAGTTTGGCGGCGACCGCCGCCGTCTGGCGCACATGGTTAGACTGGATCGCGCCGGCGGTAATTAAAGTATCCGCCCCTTCGCGCAGCGCATCGGCGGCGAGAAACTCCAGCTTGCGCAGTTTGTTTCCCCCCATCGCCAACGGCGTCGTATCATCACGTTTGATAAATATTTCGCGCCCGAGGTGATCGGACAGACGCGGCAGATACTCCAGCGGCGTCGGCGCGCCGATCAATTCCAGACGCGGAAAGCGGGTTAAATTTTGCAGTGACATGGCCCCTCCTGACTCAGTTATGCTTCATTATGCACACAGTTACGCGCTAAATAAAAAAAGGCGCTTCCAGGAGCGCCTTTTTTCACCGCTGGCCTTTATTTTGTCACGTCAGCGCCAAACCATTTCTCTGACAGGGCCTTCAGGCTGCCATCTTTCTGCATATCCGCGATCGCGCCATCTACCGCTTTCAGCAGGTCATCGTTGCCTTTGCGTAGTGCAACGCCAGCTTCCTGACGGGAGAACGCTTCGCCGGTTACCGCCAGCGTGTTGTTAGTTTTCTTCACCAGATCCAGCGCCGCCAGACGGTCAACCAGAATGGCGTCAATACGGCCTACGCGCAGATCCTGGTATTTGGTCGGATCGTCATCATAGGTGCGGACATCCACGCCCTGGACGTTCTGACGCAGCCACTCTTCATAGTTTGTGCCCAGCCCGACGCCCACTTTCTTGCCTTTCAGATCCGCTGCGGTTTTAATCGCGCCTTCGTTGCCTTTCTTCACCAGCGCCTGCACACCGGAGATCGTGTACGGGGTGGAGAAATCGTATTTTTTCTTACGTTCATCAGAGATAGTGACCTGGTTAATCACCACGTCAATGCGCTTGGAATCCAGCGAGGCCAGCATACCGTCCCACTTGGTCGGTTTGAGGTCAGCCTTCACGCCCAGATGTTTCGCCAGCTCGTTGGCGAACTCCACTTCAAAGCCGGTCAGCTTACCGTCATCGCCCTGGAAGCTAAAAGGAGGATAGGTGCCTTCGAGGCCCACGCGCAGGGTGCCGCGCTCTTTAATCTGATTGAGCAGGTTTTCCGCCGCAAAAGTTTTCACGCTAACGCCAGCCATCAAAACAACGGCCATCGCGCCCATCAGCGCCTGACGACCCAGAAGTGCTAATTTCATAGATACCCCGAAGGTTAGGATTTTCCTGTAGTGTAAAGCGCTTAACGGCCCGACACCAACATCGTTACGCTACATCTTATGCAAATTTATTATATATGATCCGCTTTAGGGTATAGCGAAATTCAGGGCTTTCCTCACCCGTTTTGCGGGATATCTCCCATACTGCAAAGGTCAGCCTGTTGACGTCTGGAGCATGGAAGATGAAAAACCCCACCTTGTTGCAATGTTTTCACTGGTACTACCCCGCCGGCGGCGAACTGTGGCGTGAAGTCGAAGCGCTGGCCCCCAGTCTTAACGAAATCGGCATCAATATGGTCTGGTTGCCCCCCGCCTACAAAGGCGCCTCGGGCGGCTATTCCGTCGGCTATGACACCTACGATCTCTTCGACCTCGGCGAGTTTGATCAAAAGGGCTCTGTCGCCACCAAATATGGCGATAAGACCCAGCTGCTGGCGGCGATCAACGCCCTGAAGGAGCACGACATCGCCGTGCTGCTGGACGTGGTGGTGAACCATAAAATGGGCGCCGATGAAAAAGAGGCCCTGCGCGTGCAGCGCGTTGATGAGCAGGATCGCACGCAAATTGACGAGACGATCATCGAGTGCGAGGCATGGACTCGCTATACCTTCCCTGTGCGCGCCGGACAGTATTCGCAGTTTGTCTGGGACTACAAGTGCTTTAGCGGCATTGACCACATCGAGAATCCGACGGAAGACGGTGTATTTAAAATCGTCAACGACTACACCGGCGAAGGATGGAATGAACAGGTCGATGACGAGCTTGGCAACTTCGACTACCTGATGGGCGCCAATATCGATTTTCGTAATCACGCCGTCACCGAAGAGATCAAATACTGGGCGCGCTGGGTGATGGAGCAAACCGGTTGCGACGGTTTTCGTCTTGACGCTGTGAAGCATATCCCCGCATGGTTTTACAAAGCGTGGATCGAGCATGTTCAGGAGGTAGCCCCGCAGCCGCTGTTTATTGTTGCGGAATACTGGTCCCATGAAGTGGAAAAGCTCCAGCAGTATATCGATCTGGTCGAGGGCAAGACGATGCTGTTTGACGCCCCGCTGCAGATGAAATTTCATGAAGCGTCCCGCCAGGGGCGCGATTACGACATGAGCCAGATTTTCAGCGGGACGCTGGTGGAAGCCGACCCCTTCCATGCCGTCACCCTGGTCACCAACCATGATACCCAGCCGCTGCAGGCGCTCGAGGCGCCTGTTGAGCCATGGTTTAAACCGCTGGCCTATGCGCTGATCCTGTTGCGTGAAAATGGCGTACCCTCGGTCTTCTATGCCGATCTCTTCGGCGCCTCCTATGAGGATACCGGCGGCGACGGACAAACCTACGCCATAGAAATGCCCGTTATCGAACAACTCCACGAGCTGATCGACGCCCGTCAGCGTTTTGCCCACGGCGTGCAGACTCTCTGGTTCGATCACCCCAACTGCATTGCCTTCAGCCGCAGCGGCACGGACGAGGATCCCGGCTGCGTGGTGGTGATGTCCAATGGTGATGAGGGAGAAAAGACCCTGACGCTGGGCGAGAATTATGGCAACAAACGCTGGCGGGATTTCCTGGGCAATCGGGAAGAGATTGTCGAAACCGACGGCGAAGGCTGCGCCACCTTTACCTGTAACGGAGGAAGCGTCAGCGTGTGGGTGCTGGAGGCGGTGCTGTAGTCATCTGACGCCGGACGGGCCAGCGGTGGCCCGCCGGAATCTTAGTGCGCGGTGGTCGGCGCGCTGACTGGAGCGGTGGCACGCGCTTTAGCCCACGCTTTCTCGCACTCCGGGGTGAGACGTTCAACGCGGGTCAACGTCATACGATCGTAGGAAAGGGTGTTGCCCTCGCGCTCGATCGGGTAGATATCCAGGGAAGCGGTCACGTTGTAGATATCGCTATCGCGGTTCATCAGTTTCCCCGGCTGGGCGATCACGCGCTGCCACTGGCGGCAGTCGAAGGTGTCCCCATCTTTGGTGACGATCAGGCTGGCGATGGCGTCCGGACTCATCATCTCACTCTGCGGCCCTTTCGTCTGCCAGTAGCCTTCCAGGCCTGCCGGCGCGGGGGCTTTAACAACGTCTTCGTAACGATCAACCTGCACGCATCCGGCCAGCGCCACCACCATGCCAGCAAAAACTAACTGTTTCATCATTCATCCCACAAGCTGATAAAAAAGTATTGTGGCATTAAAGCGTTAAGCCTTCCACCCCCGCTGCGGGCGGAGAAGCCGGGTAAAACACGGCCAGGCATCGCGACCTTCATATGAAATAAGGAAATTCTGAAAGTAAAAGAATCTTTGGCGCCTAACCATAGCAGCCACGGGCACTTTTTGTTTTTAATTCGCTCACACTACCGGTTCTCGACTTTACTTTAAGAGTTTTCCTGGCAAATTATATGCAGAGATGCGGAATAGTTTAATGGAACTAATGGGTTCTTTCTTAAACCTACTATTATTACCGCCCGCAAGGACTGCTTCGCACAGCCAGTGCGAAGTGTATATCGTTACGTGTTGATTGAGGATGGGTCATGTCAACGATGATTATGGATTTGTGCAGTTATACCCGGTTGGGACTTACGGGATATCTGACCAGTCGGGGAATTAAAAAACAGGAAATCGTTGAGGTCAACTGCGCTGAGGATCTGCACAGGCACTGTGCGTCATGTTGCCCGGCGGTGGTGTTTCTGAATGAAGATTGCTTTGTGCATGATGATGAAAGTAATAACATTATTCGCCAGATCATCACGCAAAATCCGGCGACGCTGTTTGTGATTTTTATGTCGCTGGCGAACATCCATTTTGACCGCTATCTGCGGGTACGTAAGAATCTGCTAATCAGTTCAAAATCGATCACCCCAAAAGACCTTGATGTCATTCTGGTTAATTATCTTAAATACAAGAACACGAGCCTGGGGCAGTTGAATTTACCGACGTTGTCGCTAAGCAAAACAGAATCAAATATGCTGCAAATGTGGATGGCCGGGCATGGTACTTCGCAAATTTCAACGCAAATGAACATCAAAGCGAAAACGGTATCATCGCACAAAGGTAATATTAAAAAGAAAATACAGACGCATAATAAGCAGGTGATTTACCACATCGTTCGGCTGACCGAAAACATTACCAGTGGTATTCAGGTGAATCTACGCTGAAACAAACTGGCGGTGGTCCCGCCAGTTCGGTTTTACGAGATTTCTTTTTCCACGAAGATCCCATCCGGGTGCCCTATTTCATTGAAAAACCAGATCCCCAGGGGATAGTCTTCCAGCGAAACCAGATACATCGTCCCTTCGCTAAACGACTCAATTGCCAGCACTACGCCCGATCGACGTGGGCCACCGTCGGTCTTCACCGTGACACGATCGTTCACCTGCATAATCCATCTCCTCTCTATTTTCAGCCAGTGTAGAACAAAACCACGCCGCTCGCAGCGTCGCGGCCGGTGACTGGCGTTTTTTTAGACCGACTATACTTAAAAAGGCTTGAGCGATGCTCAGCGAGGGGGGTAATGATGAAGAACCGATTGACAGACCAGACCGGGAACGACGTTGATGTCAACGTTGATGCTCTGCTGGCGGCGATTAATGAGATCAGTGAAAGCGAAGTCCACCGCATCCTCGATGACCCTCAGCGCGCCAGTATCGATGGCCGCGGGGCGCATACCTGGCGCGAACTGGCGGAGGCATTTGAACTCGATATTCATGATTTCAGCGCCAGTGAAGCCAACCGCTAGCGATGGGCGAAAAAAATCCCGACTCGCAGGAGTCGGGATCAAACTTGCTAATGCAAGAAGCACTTGAAAATTCGTTACACCGGGAAATCCGATGCGTTGAAACATTATCCTCAATTATTTTGCATGACAAGAGATATTGATGACGCAAAATATTGAGAAAGTCGGCGCTTCGCAGCAGAAAGGGCTGCAAGGCTGATGCGAGAAGGCTTAGCCGCAAACCGGTTTCATCCGATAGTACGATCGCCAGACATTACTTTAAGATAAATCTCAAATCCGCTGGCGCGAGCGAAACGTTTTACTCACGCTTCGCTGCGATAACAGACCTGGTTGCGGCCATTCTGCTTGGCCAGATACAGTCGACCATCGGCGACCGACTGCAGCGCTTCAAAGTGATACTCTCCCTGCTCTTCGCTGGCGCTTACCCCTAACGACGCGCTGACCCGCAGCGTCACGTTGTTATGCAAAAAGACCTCCCGGCCATGAATACGCAGGCGTAGCCGCTCCGCTATCGCCGCCGCTTCCTGCAGCGTGGTATTCGGCAGCACGACACAAAACTCCTCTCCCCCCACGCGGCCCAGCAAATCGCCTTCCCGCACAGTGCCGGCAAGGGTACTGGCCACCATCGACAGCACCCTGTCACCCGCCTGATGACCATAGCGATCGTTAATGCTCTTAAAGTGATCCAGATCGAGCTGGATCACCGCCAGCGGTAGTCCGCTGCGCTGGCAGGCGCTGGCGAGCGCCATCGCCTTTTCAAACAGCGCCCCGCGATTGAGCAGGCGGGTTAAGGCATCGTGCCAGGCCTGCCACTCCAGAGAGGTCTGGAGGACGCTCATATTGCGGACCATACGGCGGATCACCAGCCAGGAGAGCAGCAGCATCAAGGTGAAGAGGATCCACATCAGGGTCAGGGCGATGGTGATGGTGCCAAAGTTGCCGCGAACGCCTTCCCGCAGGGTGTGGATCCGCAGCAGCACGCCGTCAAAATTCCGTAGTTTGGCCCAACTGATATAGCGCGTCAGCAGACGCAGGCCGCCCTGGTTATCATGGGCAAACGCGCGGCTGAGCAGCTCCTGCTCGCGCGGCGACAGCAGCGTCAGGACATTCCCCGGCGCAGAGGAGGCCAGCAGGCTAAGATGGCTGTCATAAAGCTGGTATTCCCCCTCCTGCCCGCCCTTCATCGCGCTGATTAAAAATGCTTTTATTTCGCTGACTGAGAAATCCATCGCCAGCACGCCGCGCCAGTAACCGGCAAAATCCAGCGGTATCGAGGCGGTAACCACCTGCTCTTCCAGCTGCGGGTCATCGTCAGGAAAGGTTTGCCAGATAACGCCGCGGTACGGATTGTTCCGCTGGGTCTGCCGGGTAAACCAGAGGGCGCTGATAGCGCGCGAATAGTACGTCTTCACCTGCGATTCATCGCGCAGCGGCAGGGTCGAGGTGAAAAAGCCGCTGCGGGAGATATATTGCATCCGCTCGGCAAAATCGCGGTCATGCTGCGTCAGATTTAACAGATAACCCAGCTCCAGCGTCGCCATCAGTTCAATGACCACCAGCGGATCGTCCGGCAAGAGCAGCGGGTTCTCCCTGACGACGCTCTCCGAGAAGCCAAACACCGGCAGCGTCCGGCGGTTCGGGAGCGCCACCCGCCAAATCTCCTGATGGCGCTGGTTCAGATAGCGCTGGCTGGCCTCGTGCAACACATCGACGTCGAGGGGGCGTTCAAGTGCGGACTGCATACCGTGGCGAAAAAACATCATCCTGTCGATGTTAAACTGCAGCAGCCCATCCATTTCATGCGCGACGTTAGCCAGATTATTGCGCTGGTTCGCCACGTAGGCCTCTTCCAGGACGTTGATTTCACGCCAGATCAGCAGCGTGGAGAAAAATAGCACCACGATAAAACAAACGTTAACCACATGTGCCGGGCGAGTCAGGAAGTAGCGCTTTTTCAACTTCAACCGCAGTGGCTTATCCATCTTTCTCTCGTAGTACGTTGCGCAAACCTGACGTCGTCAGCGCACGCGGTTTCTGTCGATACCGGACGCGCTTTTAGCGTAGACCACGCGGCGCCAATACGCTGCGCCGCACCTGACTACTTCGCAGCGCCACGCAGGCGGCTCACCGCCTTGACGCCGGCCAGGACCACCGCACCGATGATAAAACCCAGCACCAGATTGACCACCATCGGCAGCAAGGCGGCCAACATGCCGCCCAGGCCCGCGCTCCAGTGCTCAATGGCATGGTGCAGCGGCGCAATACCGTGGACCACAATCCCGCCGCCAACGAGGAACATGGCCAGCGTCCCGACGACAGAGAGCAGTTTCATCAGCCAGGGAGCCACGGCCAATAACCCTTTGCCCAGCCACTGCGCCAGCGTACTGCGTTTCTCCGCCAGCCAGTAACCCATGTCATCCAGCTTGACGATCACCCCCACCAGGCCATAGACCCCGATGGTGACCAGAATCGCGATCCCCGAGAGAATGAGGATCTGATTCAGCAGCGGCGCTTCCGCGACAATGCCGAGGGTGATGGCGACAATTTCCGCGGACAAAATAAAGTCGGTGCGAATCGCCCCTTTTACTTTGTCACGCTCAAAGGCCTGCGGGTCACGATCCGCCAACGCCTGAAGACGCTGCTGCCGTTGCGCTGGGTCCTCCTTGTGCTTACGCGCTTCCAGACTGTGGAGCACCTTCTCCACCCCTTCAAAACAGAGAAACGCGCCACCCACCATCAGCAGCGGCGTGATCGCCCAGGGAATAAAGGCGCTGATCAGCAGGGCCAGCGGCACGAGGATGATTTTATTGACGAACGACCCTTTCGCCACGCCCCAGACCACGGGCAGCTCACGATTTGCCCGCACGCCGGTCACCTGTTGGGCATTCAGGGAAAGATCGTCGCCCAGCACCCCCGCCGTTTTTTTCGCCGCCAGCTTGCCCATCATGGAGATATCGTCCAGCAGCGTGGCGATATCATCAAGTAATGTTAAAAGACTACTTCCTGCCAAAATGATTTTCCTTCTCTTTTCATCAATGTCTCCCTCGAGTATGCGTTAAAAAACGGCCGCTGCCCAAGGTACAATTAGTCAATATAAATTTAACAACCTGGCGCAAATTAAGCGCTCGCCAGCAGGATAGTTTTCACGTTTACTATATGTCCCCTTTCTATCTCTGCACCGTCGTGAGGAAGTATGTCTACCCGTCAGCTGTTACCGCTTATCGGGGCGCTGTTTGCGCTGTATATCATTTGGGGCTCTACCTATTTCGCCATCGCCGTCGGCGTCGCCAGCTGGCCGCCGCTGATGATGGCCGGAATTCGCTTTCTCTCTGCCGGCGTGCTGCTGCTGGGATGGCTGTTGGCCACCGGCCATAAACTGCCGGCACGCAGGCCGTTGCTTAATGCCGCGCTGATCGGGGTTTTGCTGCTGGCCGTCGGCAACGGCTTTGTCACCCTGGCCGAACATCAGCACGTTCCCTCCGGGATCGCCGCGGTGATGGTCGCCACCGTTCCGCTGTTCACCCTGTGCTTCAGCCGCTTTTTCGGCATCGCCACTCGGAAGCTGGAGTGGCTGGGGATTGCCATTGGCCTCGCGGGTATTGTGATGCTTAACAGCGGGGGCAACCTGAACGGCAACCCCTGGGGCGCACTGCTGATTCTGATTGGCTCTCTGAGCTGGGCCTTCGGCTCGGTTTACGGCTCGCGGATCGTGCTGCCGACCGGCATGATGGCGGGGGCAATCGAGATGCTCGCCGCCGGGATCGTCCTGCTGGCCGCCTCATGGCTGAGCGGTGAAACCTTAACCCGCGTTCCGTCGTGGTCCGGGATCGCCGCCGTAGCCTATCTGGCTATCTTTGGCTCGCTGATTGCCATCAACGCCTACATGTTTTTGATCCGCAATGTCACCCCGGCGGTGGCCACCAGCTACGCCTATGTCAACCCGGTGGTAGCGGTTCTCCTTGGCACCGGATTCGGTGGCGAAAGCCTGTCACTGATCGAGTGGCTGGCGCTGGCGGTGATTATTTTCGCCGTCGTGCTGGTGACGCTGGGCAAATATCTCTTCCCGGTTCGCAGCGAAGCTACCCCTTGTAAGGCGTCGAAATAAGCGCCAGTTCGCGGATCCCCTGGGTGTCGATCTGCGCGTCGTGTCCGGCGCCGCAGATCCACTCTTCCAGACGCTCGGTGAGCGCCTCGTCATTCAGCTTCAGGCGACCGCGCAGGGCGCACTCCCAGACGATAAGAACCCGCCAGCCCTGCGCGGCCAGCTTTTGCCGGTCACGGGCATCGCGCGCTACGTTGCCGGCGATCTTGTCCAGCCAGAACGCCGTCCGGGTGGCCGGCACCTTAAACAGGTAACAGTCATGGTGGTGCCAGAAACAGCCGTGGGTAAAGATGACGCAACGGTAGTCGGGTAAAGCGAAATCGGGGCGCCCCGGCAGCTCGCGATCCTGAGCAATAAAGGTGAATCCCGCCTGAGTCAACAGCGCCGCTATCCGCTTTTCGATCGCCGTATCGCGCGTGGCGATAGCCCGCATATTTTTACTGCGTGTGGCTTTATCGTGAACATCCGCCATCGTTATCATCCGCTTCGCGACGCGCCACCGCCTGAGCGATACGCGGGGCCAGGAGCTTCGCCACCGCGGCGAAGACCGGAACCACCACCGAGTTGCCGAACTGACGATAGGCCTGGGTATCCGACACCGGGATGCGGAAACGCGCCCCCTGAGGCGATTCGAAGCCCATCAATCGGGCGCACTCCCGCGGCGTCAGCCGACGAGGACGCCGCTGTTGATTCTGCGGATCGTCAAAATGCGTCTCGCCCAGCGGCCGGTCCCAGCCGCGATCGACGAGAATTTCGGCGCCATCTTTATAGTAGCGGGCGGAAAGCGTCCGGGCCACGCTGTGGGGATTGGCGGGGTCCACCA
The DNA here is from genome assembly GCF_040064295.1 of Klebsiella sp. JB_Kp031. NCBI lineage: Bacteria > Pseudomonadati > Pseudomonadota > Gammaproteobacteria > Enterobacterales > Enterobacteriaceae > Klebsiella > Klebsiella sp. JB_Kp031. The sequence goes on along the minus strand of NZ_JBEAJW010000043.1, from coordinate 89,932 downwards.
GGCCATAACCAAAGCCATTGCCCCGCGCCTGATGCTTGCGCGCATAGCGATAAAGATATTTCCACAGTACCGGCGTGAGGATAAATTTGGCATCCACCGTCGGCTCCAGCAGCTCGCCAAATGTTGGCCGAACCGCCGGGTAAAGCGCCGCGATATCGCGCAGCGTAAACCCTTCGTGCAGCTGCAGATCGCGACGGAAGCCTACCAGCACGATGCGCTCCCGGTGCTGTGGTAAGAAATGGCGCCCGTCGATCACTTTCGGATCGTCCGGCCCGCTATGCCCGGAGTCAGCGACCTCATACCCCAGCTCATCCAGCGTCTGCATGATGATGCGGAAGGTGCGTCCCTGATCGTGACTTTTGAGATTTTTGACATTCTCCAGCACAAAGATCGCCGGCTTACGGGCGGCGATAATTCTCACCACATCAAAAAACAGCGTCCCCTGGGTTTCGCAGGCAAAGCCGTGGGCGCGACCCATGGCATTTTTTTTCGATACGCCGGCGAGTGAGAAAGGCTGGCAGGGAAAGCCGGCCAGCAGCACATCATGCTGCGGGATAGTCTCGCGGATATGCTGCGCCGCCTCGTCATCGCTAACGTCGGGGCGATGGCTGAGGGTGATATCGCGGATATCTTCATTGAAACGGTGTTGCTGCGGATCGCAATACCAGTTGGCCTTATAGGTGCGCACCGCATGCTTATTCCACTCGCTGGTAAAGACGCACTGCCCGCCGATGGCTTCAAAACCGCTGCGGATCCCGCCGATACCGGCAAACAGATCGACAAAGCGGAACCCATAGTGCGGATGATGGGCCGGCGGCGCCGGCAGCAGCGTCGCCAGATGAGCGACCTCCTGCGGACGCAAACGCCCCGCCGCGCGGCCGAGGGCCGCCACGCGCTTGAGGATCGCCGCGCTCCAGTGCTGCTCCCCGACGCTAACCAGCTCGGCGACCAGCGTTTTCACATCGTAGATCGTCATCAGCTGACGCAGCAGCGCCTGAGCCTCTTCACCGGCCTGCTCCGTCAATGACAACGACCTGTTTTCCTTGATTAACTTTTGTGGCATATCCTCAACCAGCGCGGACGATTTTTGCAGAGAGTACCATAAATCACTGGTCGGTTGACGGCTGTGGTGCAAAGCGGCGTAAAACCGCCTCATCCAGCGCCATAGGCTCCCCCTTCAGCTCCGCGCTGATCTTGGCCATAAACTCAACGAGGAAGCGCGCATTATGCTGCGCCATAGCCCTTCCTGCGGCGGTCTGCATGGTTTCCGGCAGGCGCAGGAGTTTGCACTGGAAATGGTCGAGGGCATATTTTCTGTCATCCAGCGCTCGCCGGTCGGCGAAAGGATCGTCGGCATCAAACAGAATGGTGTTCAGGGCGCCGGCGACGGCGAAGACCCGCGCCAGGCCAATCGCCCCAAGCGACTCGAGACGGTCGGCGTCCTGGACGATTTTCGCCTCCAGCGTGCGCGGCGGGATCGCCGCGCTAAAGCTGTGCGCCTCAATAGCATGGCTGACCGCCGCATAGCGGTCTGCGGGAAAATCGGTAAACGACGACTGCAAAATCGCCAGGGTTTTCTCGGCAGCCATCATCGAGGAGCGGCTTCGCTCCGGATGATTTTTAGGCAGACTGACAATGTCATGAAAATAGCAGGCCGTTAGAAGCACCAGCCTGTCGACTTCCACCTCCCCGGCGGCCAGCCGGGTGGCGGTGGCCCAGACGCGACGAAAATGGGACAGATCGTGCGCCGCATCCTCCTGGGCGTGGTGCGTCAGTATCCAGTGCTCAAATCGTTGCTGCCAGTCTACCAGGTTCATAGGCGTTCCTTATCTGAAGGTCAGCCTCGAGCATAGCAACTTTACGACCGATGATCCCGCCTGCTTCTGGCGGGCCGTGTATACCAGACGACAGCACCAAGGATCGCGCCAATGCCGGCGAGCACCAGCATCCCCAACAGGGCGCCAAGCCATTTCCCTGCCATTGTGCCAAAGTCGCCCTCCGCGCTGGCGCCGGGAACGCTGTGAATTTTCCCTACCACCCACCAGTAACGCACAATGACCCAGACACAATATCCGCAAAAGGCATACAACGCCCAGAGCGCGAGTTTGCCGCCCGGGCTGCGTTTTGCCTGCTCTTCCATCTCATTCTTCTCCGTGACAAATCATACTACTGCCACCCAAAACGTGACACGCATCACATTATAGCGCCAACCTGCGCCACAGGCAGCAGTTTCATCCTTGTCTTCTGCATCTACTTATCACTTATGCTGCCAATGGAAATACCCAAGGGTTTGTTCTTTATTACTTACCCACAGGATTAAACATTAACGACATCAACCATGCCGCGTATTGTACTTATCTCACCCTGCGAGTTTGTCTCATAAATTATATTTAAATGCTAAATAATCCCCTCGCCGTAAATTAATAAAAATAATTTCATTTGGTTAACCGAGGCCGCAACAAAGCAACATAACCCATTGCTATATAATAAAATAATAATAAAAGAAGATTCATTTAAATTTAATATAACGAACCATTTGGAAATATTTTGCAATATGTTACATTATTTATTTACATATTTTATTTTAAATAAAAATGAACCTGGTCGTTAGTATCTGATAGTCATTCCGGAGGGATTGTCATAATTCACAGAAATTATTATTAAAAGGGAATATATAATGAAAAGAAAAGTACTGGCTCTCATGGTTCCGGCATTATTAATGGCCAATGCCGTTAATGCCGCGGAAATCTATAACAACAACGGCAACAAACTGGACCTTTACGGGAAAGTCGCCGGCCTGCACTATTTCTCAGACGACACTTCAGAGGACGGCGATCAGACCTATGCACGCTTTGGCATCAAAGGCGAAACGCAGATCGCTTCCGAGTTAACCGGCTACGGTCAGTGGGAATACAATATCAAGGCCAATACCAGCGAAAATGAAGGAGCGAATTCCTGGACCCGTCTGGCCTTCGCCGGTCTGAAGTTTGCTGACTATGGCTCACTGGACTATGGCCGTAATTACGGCGTGGTGTACGACATCGAATCCTGGACTGATATGCTGCCAGAATTCGGCGGCGATACCTACACCCAGACCGACGTCTACCTGACCGGCCGCACCAACGGGGTGGCCACCTACCGTAACAGCGATTTCTTCGGCCTCGTCGACGGCCTGCATTTCGCCCTGCAGTATCAGGGTAATAATGAAAACGCCGGTTCTGGCGAAGGCACTAACAACGGTGGTGCTCGTAAACTGGCGCGGGAAAATGGCGACGGGTTTGGTATCTCCAGCTACTACGATCTCGATATGGGCATCAGCTTCGGGGCCGCCTACTCATCTTCCGACCGTACCCATAACCAGCTGGCGGCAGCACGTAGCAGCCATATTTATGCCAACGGTGATAAAGCCGACGCCTGGACCGTCGGCGCCAAATATGACGCCAACAACATCTATCTGGCCGCCATGTATGCGGAGACCCGCAACATGACCTTCTACGGCAACGGCGCTATTGCCAACAAGACGCAGAACTTTGAAGTCGTCGCCCAGTACCAGTTCGATGAGTATAATTTACCGCTGCGTCCGTCTGTGGCCTATCTGCAATCAAAGGGTAAAGATCTCTACTCCTCTTCTCGCTTCGGCGACAAGGATCTGGTCAAGTATGTCGACATCGGCATGACCTACTACTTCAATAAAAATATGTCCACCTATGTGGATTACAAAATCAACCTGCTGGATGAAGACGACCGCTTCTACAGCAACAACGGTATCTCGACCGATGATATCGTGGCCCTCGGTCTGGTTTACCAGTTCTGATCCCCATCTAAGCCCGCGCTCAGCGGGCTTTTTCTTGTTCCCGCTCCGTTGAGATCACTCTTTTCGACATTGCCGCTTTCCAGGCGTACCTTCCCTCTTTATGATGCGTTTAAGCTCGTTCGGGCAAATTGCGGCGGTAAGACCACAAAAAGACAAGGCACAGTACCGCGTCTTTACGCTGAAACCAGGACGATGATGATGGCGATACCCCAGCGCAGGCGTTATACCTGAAGCTAACGGTGTTATTGAAGGGGAATGGTCAGAGAAAGAAGAGTGGCGGAGAGAGGGGGATTTGAACCCCCGGTAGAGTTGCCCCTACTCCGGTTTTCGAGACCGGTCCGTTCAGCCGCTCCGGCATCTCTCCGCTGTTGTGGTTGCTATAATGCCAGGATCTTTGGCATTTTAATAGCTCCCGTTTCGGTAATCGTGTTCAAGTGACGACTTTGCGAGCAATATGATGTTTAAATGGCCCTGGAAAGCAGATGATGAGTCCGGCAACGCAGAGATGCCCTGGGAGCAAGCGCTTGCCATTCCGGTTTTAGCCCACCTTTCGCCCGCTGAGCAGCATAAGCTGACGCAGATGGCTGCCCGTTTCCTACAGCAAAAACGTCTGGTAGCGCTTCAGGGACTGGAGCTGACTCCGCTGCACCAGGCGCGGATAGCTATGCTCTTTTGCCTGCCGGTGCTTGAGCTGGGGATAGAGTGGCTGGACGGTTTTCATGAAGTGCTGATCTACCCTGCCCCGTTTGTCGTGGATGATGAATGGGAGGATGATATTGGCCTGGTCCACAACCAGCGGGTGGTGCAATCGGGGCAAAGCTGGCAGCAGGGTCCCGTGGTGCTAAACTGGCTGGATATTCAGGACTCCTTTGATGCGTCAGGCTTTAACCTTGTGGTGCATGAGGTAGCGCATAAGCTCGATACGCGGAATGGCGATCGGGCCAGCGGGGTGCCGCTGATCCCACTGCGCGAAGTCGCCGGCTGGGAGCACGATCTCCACGCGGCGATGAACAACATTCAGGATGAGATAGATCTGGTGGGGGAAAGCGCAGCCAGCATTGACGCCTATGCCGCCACCGATCCCGCGGAGTGCTTCGCCGTCCTTTCGGAATATTTTTTCAGCGCGCCTGAACTGTTCGCGCCCCGCTTCCCGGCCCTGTGGCAGCGTTTTTGCCATTTTTACCGCCAGGATCCGCTGGCGCGCAGACGGGAGAATGGCCTGCAGGACGAAGACGATCGGCGCACTGTTCACTAAAACAACGTGTTGAGCTAAATTTAGCCATTTGAATCAGCAGGTTAATTTTAGTGTTGACACAAAAATGCCGGGCCAGTAGTATGCGCCTCGTTCACACGATTCCTCTGTAGTTCAGTCGGTAGAACGGCGGACTGTTAATCCGTATGTCACTGGTTCGAGTCCAGTCAGAGGAGCCAAATTTAAAAAGCCTGCTTTTAAGCAGGCTTTTTGCTTTTCGGGTCCCGCCGGGCCGCCATCCCGCATCAAGGCTTAACTTTTTCCACCGCTACAAACTTCCCTGCGCCGCTGTGGCGCTGATATTCACCGGCATGCCGGAGCGGCGCTGCAGGGTTTGCTCGGCCTGCGAAGGACTCACTCCCGGCCCCTGAGTAAACTCGCGCAGCGCCGAGGTCATCGGCAAGGGGACTTTTCTGTCGGATTCAAACTCCGCGCGGTTGCGCGACAGCGGCTCGTGCACCTCTAGCCAGTGGCTGCCGTCCGGCTCCACGCTGTACTTCACCGGCTGATCGATGAGCTGGACGCGCGTCCCAACCGGCACGTTATCAAACAGGAATTTAATGTCGTCATTACGCAGGCGGATGCATCCCTGGCTGACGCGCAGCCCGATACCAAAGTTGGCATTGGTGCCGTGGATGGCATACAGCCTGCCGATATAGATCGCATACAGCCCCATCGGATTATCGGGCCCGGGCGGCACCATAGCCGGCAGCGTTTTGCCCTCTTTCGCATACTCGCGGCGGGTATTGGCGGTCGGTACCCAGGTGGGTCCCTCCTGCTTGCGCTCTACCGCCGTCACCCAGTTACGCGGCGTTTCGCGTCCCGCCTGACCAATGCCGATTGGCAGGACTTCCACGCTATTGCCCAGCGGCGGGTAATAATAGAGACGCATCTCGGCGACGTTGATGACGATCCCCTCACGCACGGTGTCAGGCAGGATCAGCTGCTGCGGAATAGTCAGCGTCGAACCGGAGTGCGGCAAATAAACATCGACGCCGGGGTTCGCCTCCAGCATATTGCTCAACCCCTGGCCGTACTGGGCGGCAAAGCTTTCCAGTGGTTGAGTGTTGTTCTCCGGCACGGCAATGGTAAAAGCGCTGCCCACCAGACGGCTCCCCTCCGGCGGCAGCGGATAGCTGACGGCCAGCGCGCTGTGGCTGGCGAACAGCATCAGCGCCGAACAGAGTAATGTCACACGCCGCATCGTCATTTTCCCTTCCTCAGTCGCGACTCTCGTGTGTGAATTATAGCGGCATTTCCTCTCCCCGATCCGCTGGCCAGCATTTCCTTAAATCTGATAGTCGATAGCGGCCTCTTCCGGCTCCATCGCCTGGCGCTTGATCTCATCCAGCGACAGTCCGGCATTGCACAATTCGATAAAGCGCCAGACGTAATTACGCTGCAGCTGACCCCGCTTCAGTCCCAGCCATACGGTATTGGCATCAAACAGATGGCGGGTATCGAGCCGTGTAAAGGTGTCCGCTTCGCGGGCATCCCCGGACTGCTCAGCGACCAGCCCGACGCCCAGCCCCAGCTCGACGTAGGTCTTGATGACATCGGAATCCTGGGCGCTCAGCACAATATCCGGCATCAGCCCTTTGCGGTTGAAGGCCTCATCGATCCGCGAACGGCCGGTGATCCCCTGGCGATAGGTGATTAACGGCCAGCGGGCAATCGCCTCCAGCGTCAGAGGAGACACCTGGGTCAGGGGATGGTCTTTGGGTACCAGCAGGCTGTGATGCCAACGGAACCAGGGGAAAGCCGCCAGCGTCGGGTCGTTGCTCAGACGCTCGCTGGCGATGCCGATATCCGCCCCGCCGTTATGCAACAGCGCTTCGATTTCCTGCGGGGTGCCCTGCACCAGCTCGACGCGAACGTCGGAGAACAGCTCGCGGAAAGCTTTAATCACCGGGGGCAGGCTGTAGCGCGCCTGAGTATGGGTGGTGGCGATGGTTAAGACGCCGGAGGCATCGTTAGTGAAGAGATCCGCCAGCCGCCGGACGTTGCTGGCTTCATTGAGGATCCGCTCGGCAATGGATAACAGCGCTTTACCCGGCTCGGTCATGCCTAACAGGCGTTTGCCGCGACGGATAAAGATCTCAATCCCCAGCTCCTCTTCCAGTTCCCGGATATGGCGGCTGACGCCTGACTGCGAGGTATAGAGCATATTCGCGACTTCCGTCAGGTTGTAATCCTGACGGGCCGCCTCACGGATAATTTTCAGTTGCTGGAAGTTCACCCTTTCCTCCGGGCCAATGGACTTAACGTATCTGCTATTGTTAAAGTCTGTTGTCCCGGGTAACAAATAATAAAAACCAGCAACTTATTCCTTAAGAGAATATAGCCTAACTCACCAGCTGCAGTTCGCGGTTCTCCAGCGATGGACGGCTCACCAGAGACAGCAGGATCTCCTTCACCGCCTGCGCCTGCGGCGACAAACCGCCGCGCGCCGACATGTTCAGCGACAGCGACAGGCTCATTGACGGCGTGCTAATCCGCGCCATCCAGCCGTTCGCCGCGCCGCACAGGGAGCGGGCAGCGGATTCCGGCAGGACCGTCGCCCCCATGCCGCTGGCGATGGCCGCGGTCAGGGTGGTAATGGATTCAATCTCGCCGATAATTTTCGCCGACAGACGACGCAGGGTGAACGCCTCAGTGACCCGCGCCCGTACCGCGCTGTAATCTCGCGGCAGGAACAGGTTCATCTCCGCCACCGCCGTGAGGTCCACGCTCTGCCCCGGGCAGTCGCGGGTGCCGACCAGGTAGAGGTCTTCTTTCAGCAGCGGCTGGCTGACGATGCCGGCCACCGGTGAACGCTCATACAGCACCGCCATATCCAGCTGGCCCGCCAGCAGCTTGTCATTCAGCGCCGTGCCGCTGCTTTCCTGCAGATAGACCATCACCTCGGGCAGTTCATTACGCACCGTCTGCAGCAACGGCATAGTAATGGCGGAGGCCGCCGTGCCCGGCGCCAGGCCGATCGAGACCTGGCCACGCAGCGTCTGACCGACGTTATTGACCGCCAGCTGCGCCTGCTCACACTGGCGCAGGATGGTCCGCGCATGGGTATACAGGATTTTACCGGCTTCCGTTGGCGTGACCCCTCGCTTAGTGCGTATCAGCAGCTGCTGGTCCATTTCACCTTCCAGGGTCGCGACCTGCTGGCTGAGGGCCGGTTGGGCGATGTGCAAGACTTCAGCGGCCTGGGTCAGACTGCCGATATCGACGATTTTCACAAAATATTTCAGTCGTCTTAAGTTCATTTTGCCTCCTGTAAGGAACGCCAGCGTCAACGCTGGAAGTATGATGAAACTGGTTTTGCAATTTGCTTGCCAGCTTTTCATTTCCGCTGCCGCTGCCCGCCACAGGCGGTGTTATAAGGGATAGTGATAGCAATCCGGTTTTTATTTGCCCGGTAAGCAGATTGTGGTATGCCCCATTAGGGGTACATTCGCACTACAACGGTGCAATCTGCTGAAAAAAACAGCGCATGAGCGGAGGTTGCTGAAATTGTCAGCAGTCGAACGCAATTCTTTGAATCAGGCTTTGACAAGGCCGGGTGGCATCGTTAATATGCGCCCCGTTCACACGATTCCTCTGTAGTTCAGTCGGTAGAACGGCGGACTGTTAATCCGTATGTCACTGGTTCGAGTCCAGTCAGAGGAGCCAAATTTAAAAAAGCCTGCTTTCGAGCAGGCTTTTTGCTTTTCCGCGCCAGCTGCGCGGCCGGAGGGCGAAGGCTCCCCTCCAGCAATGGCGCCCCTAGCGCAAACTCTCTTCCTTCAGGTCTATCTCCCGCAGCACCTCATAAAAGGTGATATCGCTAATGTTGTGAGCGCGACGCAGCCGGAACAGCTCCTGACGCTGGGCGATAATGACCTCTCTTTGCATATATTTCTCCAGCCTGGCGCGCTTCGCCAGCTCCAGCCCGACGTCCTGCCCTTCGTCATTGTCGTTATAGTGAAGCCGACGCTGATAGGTTTCCAGCAGCATATTGCCGGCATCCGCCCGCAGGGCCTGCTCAGTGGGATCCTCCACCGGCTCGTCGAGTAGCGCATTTAGCCGGTTGATGGCCACTTCGGTCATGACGGCGCCAATATCGTCCTTGCCGGTGTCATGGGGTAAATCATCGGCAAGATAGCGGGTCATGAACGGCAGACCGATAGCCGCCACCACCAGCGACATCAGGATCACCGCCATTGAGAGAAAGATCAGCAGTTCGCGGCCCGGGAATGGTGAATCATCCGCCAGCACCGCCGGCAGCGTCAGAATACCGGCGAGCGTCACGGAGCCTTTAACCCCCGCCAGCGCCATGACGGCGAGGATGCTGAATCGCGGACGGACGGTGATGGCCTTGCCCCGGCGTTTACGGCGAAAAATGGTCAGCGTCATCGACAGCCATACCCAGGCGAAACGCATCAGACCGAGCGCGAGAGTGATGGCCACGGCGTACAGCAGCAGATACCAGGGCGAAGGGACGCCGGCCTGGCTGGCTACCGCCGGCAACGTCCTGAGCATGCGGGGCAACTGCTCGCCCAGCATCAGGAAGATCATCCCATTGAGGGTAGTCTGCAGCATGGACCACACCGCGCTGCTTTTCATGCGCGTCGCGGGAAGCCGCGGCCCCGACAGCTGCTCATAGTGCATCGCAATGCCGGCGGCGACGGCGGCAAGAATGCCGGAGACATGGAACGCCTCGGCCAGCAGGTAGGCGGCGAAGGGGATAAGCAGGCTGATCAGGATCTGGATGGCCGGCTCCTCGCGGGTGCGCCGCACCAGAAAGTTATTACATTTGCCGGTGACCCACACCACCACGAGCCCACTGAGGATGCCCCCGAACGCCATCAGGAAAAACTTCATCACCGCCTCTCCCGGTGAGAAGCTGCCGGTCAGCACCGCGGCGATGGCAAAATTAAAAGCGACGAGACCCGAAGCATCGTTTAACAGCGACTCCCCTTCTAGGATATGCGCCATCCGGGAAGGCAGCGGCGAGCTGGCGGTCATTGCCGATACCGCCACCGGATCGGTAGGTGACAGAATCGCCGCCAGGGCGAACCCCGCCGCCACGGTAATCGCCGGAATAAGCCAGTGAATAAACAGGCCAATACCGAGGATAGTCACCATCACCAGGCCTATCGCCAGCGACAGAATCGGCTTCATATCGCGGAAAAACGCGTCTTTCGGGATCCGCCAGCCATCGAGGAAAAGCAGCGGCGGGATAAACAACAGCAAAAAGATATGCGGATCGAAATCGACCTGAAAACCACCGGCGGCCAGCGCGGCGCCCGCCGCAATCTGGATCAACGGCAGCGGCACTTTAACGGGCAGAAGATGGGAAATGAACACCGTCACCACGATGGCCATGATAAAGACCAGCACAATAGCGATTAGCGACATTCCTCCCCTCCTTTGACGGCAATATTCATTCTGTACATCAGGCTGTTATTCCTTTTTCGCAGGTGTGGTTTCAGCGGCGGGTTATTTATCCAGACGCCGATAATAAAGGACAGGCTTTCCTGTCTGGCGGCGTGTTTATTTAAACTGAGGTGGCAACCGGCGCCCGTTCAGGGGGGACAATGTGTTTTATCATGCCGGCATTGTCAATCCGCTATGGTCTGCAAATCATCGTCAGCCCGGCCATATAATCTCTACCATTCATCCTTATCATTCCGTGGCGACCAGAGAGATATATGGTCAGCGGAATAGCCTCAGCGGATTGATATTCTCTGTCGTAACGGCACGATATCCATGCATTAGCCATTATGGATAATCCGCGTCGCCTTCATAAGCCGAATGCCTCGAAATCCCGCCCTTCGCTGCCATACATTGCTTGCCCCATACCAGGATTGGGGGTACCCTGACAAACAATTAAACCACACGGTCTAAATGATGAATCCCGCTATCTCCGCCAACCTGAAGCCCCGCCGCGGCCGACCGCCAAAGGCCGATCGGCAGTTTGTCGACACCCGCCAGGCGCTGATTCGCTCGGGCCTGGAGGTGCTGACCGAAACGGGCTATCTCGCGGCGGGGATTGATGCGGTAATCAAGAATATCGCCGTGCCAAAGGGGTCGTTTTACCACTGTTTCAAAAGCAAGGAGGCCTTTGGCCTCGCCGTGCTTGCCGCCTATGGCGACTACTTTGCGCATAAATTAGATAAATTCCTGCTGGACGACACCGTGCCGCCGCTGGAACGGATGGCGGCCTTCGTGCGAGATGCCGGTCAGGGAATGGAGAAATACCAGTTTCGTCGCGGCTGTCTGGTAGGCAACCTGCTCCAGGAAGCTCCGCTGTTGCCCGAGGCATTTACCCAGCGGTTGCAGGCCATCCTGGCGGCATGGGAGGCGCGCGTGTCCCGCTGCCTGCACGAGGCGCAGGCTGCCGGGGCGATCGCCAGCGACACCTCACCGGAGGCGCTGGCCCAGGTGTTCTGGATCGGCTGGGAAGGCGCGGTGATGCGCGCCAGGCTGGTCCAGTCCGCCTCTCCCCTTAACCAGTACTGGGATTTCTTTGCGCACAATATGATGACAATAACACCTGCACAGGACGGCGATAGCGCCGATAACTCCCTTCAGACGAGGAATACTCAGTCATGAGAGCATTAGTTCTGGACCAGATTGACAACCGCACCGTGGCCGCCGTCAAAGCGATTGACCTGCCCGCCCTTGCCGAAGGCGACGTGCGGGTCGCCATCGACTGGTCGAGTCTCAACTATAAAGATGCCCTGGCGATCACCGGCAAAGGCAAAATCATCCGCCAGTTCCCGATGGTGCCGGGGATTGATTTTGCCGGCAGGGTAAGTGAAAGCCGCGATCCGCGCTTTGTTCCCGGCCAGGCCGTGATCCTCACCGGCTGGGGCGTGGGCGAAAACCACTGGGGCGGTCTGGCCACCGAGGCCTGTGTCAAAGGCGACTGGCTGGTTGCCCTGCCGGAGGCACTCAGCGCGCGCCAGGCGATGATCATCGGCACCGCCGGCTTTACCGCAATGCTGTGCGTCGATGCCCTCGTCAGTGCGGGCATCACCCCGGAAAGCGGTGATATCCTGGTCACCGGCGCCAGCGGCGGGGTCGGCAGCACCGCCGTGGTACTGCTGAAAGCGCTCGGCTACCGGGTGACAGCCGTATCGGGCCGCGAGTCGACGCACGATTACCTTCGCCAGCTCGGCGCCGACGCCATCCTGCCACGCAGCGACTTCGCAGAGACCCGCCCGCTGGAGAAACAGCTGTGGGCGGGCGCGGTGGATACCGTTGGCGGCACGATGCTGGCTAAAGTGCTGGCGCAAACGCACTATCGCGGCTGCGTCGCCGCCTGCGGTCTGGCCGGGGGCTTCGATCTGCCGACCACCGTAATGCCGTTTATTCTGCGCAATGTGCGTCTGCAGGGGGTGGATTCGGTGATGGTGCCCACCGCAGAACGCGACGCGGTCTGGCAGCGTCTGGCCCAGCTGCTGCCGGAGGGCTACTACCAGCAGGCAGCCACCGAAATCACGCTGGAGCAGGCGCCAGCGTATGCAGCAGATTTCCTCAGCAACAATATTCATGGCCGCACGCTGGTCAACATCGGCCAGTAATTCTCTCCTCCCGGCGCCCTATGGCGCCGGTCCCCCGGGCGATCCTGACATATCATTTCCTTCCCCACGGGATTATGATGACGCGAACGAATGGCTTTGCGAGTGGTAAAGAACGTAAATGGATGTCATAAGCATCATTATGGCGGCGGGCAAATCGTCCGTTGACGTCGCGCTGTATACGCTGTTGCCGATCATGGTGATCATGCTGATTATCATGAAATATCTGGAGGTCCGCGGCATCCTCGATGTGATTGTGCGCTGGGTTGCGCCATTGCTGAAGCCCTTCGGCTTAACCGGGATGAGCGCCTTCGCCCTGATCCAGATTAACTTTGTCAGCTTCGCCGCCCCGCTGGCCACGCTGTCCATTATGGACAAACGTGGCGTTTCTGACCGGCAAATGGCCGCCACGCTGGCCATGGTCTTCGCCATGGGGCAAGGCAACGTCTTCTATCCCCTCACCCCTTTCGGCCTCCACTGGCTGGCCTCGATCGTTATCTCAGTTGTCGGCGGCCTGTGCGCGGCCGCCGTCGCCTGGCACGTCACCGGACGGCGCTTATCGGTCGCCGAGAATCCTCGCGCGGAAGCGCTGCCCAACGCCGAGCAGAACAGTCAGGGCATTCTGGCGGTGATCAATAGCGCCGGCTCCGACGCCATCCGCCTGGCGCTCGGCGCGGTGCCGATGCTGATCCTGTCGTTAACCATCGTCGGACTGCTTCAGGGCGCTGGCGCCATCGACCTGCTGCAGCAGCTGCTGAAACCGGTGCTCGGCTGGCTGCACATTCCGCAGAACTTTGTGCTGCCGGCGCTGGTGAAGTGCGTCGCCGGAGGCACCGCTTACTTTGGCGTCATTTCCGAGCTGATCCAGCAGGGCAAAGTCACCGTCAGCCAGGTCAACGCCTCGGCAGGCCTGCTGATCCAGACCTTCGATCTGCCCGGAATCGGTATTTTCCTCGGCATCAGCTCACGGTTTGTCCGCCTGTTTCGCTTCGTGGTTCCCGCGGCGATCGTCGGCATTCTGCTGCGCACCGTCCTGCACCTGAGCCTCTTTTAACGCCTGCGCGCTGGCCTGCGCCTTCAGGCAGGCCACTACCGCCGCCTGTTCGCCGCAGGCGATATGCTCATCGACGCGCGCCAGCATCCACGGAAAGAAAGGATTAGAGGTGACGCGCATTAACGTCTCCAGCCCCACGCTCAACGTTCCGGTTTCTCCACGCAGTGAAATGGTGCCCAGGCTAATGCCGTAGCGGTTCTTCTCGTCCGGCTCGCGGCCATACAGCGAGTCGCTCAGGGGAAACGGCACCGCCACATGCGACAGGGAGTACATATCCGCCGGCCAGGCAAGGTGTAGGGAATAACGATGCTCTTCCCGTTCCTGCGCCAGCGTAGTGCGGGCGACGGTCTGCAGCGTATGCGCCGTCGCGTTGGTCACCACCGTGGTGGTATAGGCCCTCGGCGCCGGCGGTAGCAGCGTATTCACCGCCGCATAGAGCGCGGGACGGAACAGGACCCGGAGATCCGCCGCCTGGTTTATGTCGAACACCACCAGCTCACTGCCGTTGTCCGGCAGGTAGCGATACAGGGACTCCACCACCGCCCGGGTGCTGACGGTGGAATCCATCACCGACTGAAAGGTGAGGACTGGCGGCAGCGCTTTCAGCTCCCCCTGACGGGACGCGCGAATAATCTGCTGCTGCAGCGCCTGGCTTAACAGCCAGGACTGTCTCGCCGCTTTTACCGGAAAAGAGTTGTACTTGAACGGGTTAAATTCAGGCGCCACGTTTAGCCAGGCCGCGCGGGCAAACGCCGGGAAGATGGACGGCAGCCCGGCGAGACCGGCAAAACGGGCAAACGCCGTCACGCCGATCATCGGCGACAGCAGGATAATCTGCTGCGGCTGGCGTAAATGGCTGTCCTCCAGGCTATCGAGGGCATACTTGAGCGCCAGCGCGCCGCCGTTAGAGTAGCCGACCAGATGCAGCGGCACGTCCGCCCCGGCCAGGCGCGTCGCTTCGCGCACCGCCAGACGCGTTGCCGCCAGCCAGGTCTCCCAGTCAACGGCGGTTAACGCCCCCGGCGCGGTGCCATGGCCCGGCAAACGCGGCGCCACCGCCACATAGCCCCGCTGCCGCCAGAGTTGCGCCAGATAGCGCACGCCGTAGGGCGAATCGGTCAGGCCATGGAGCAGCACCACGCTGCCGCGCGGTTTGCCCTGCGGCAATAGTACAAAAGAGCGGTTCCAGTCCTGCGTAAACTGTCCCGGCCAGACCCGGCTATGGCGATAAAAGCGGTTGACTGGGGTTTTATCTTCTTCCGGCAAGGCCTCTGTCACCTCGCGCTGAAGATCGGCGAAAATCGTTTTCTCCCGCGCCAGATACTGGGCAAAGGTCGCCTGGTCGATCTCTTTGGCCGTCATCTCGTTGCCATGCCAGGTATGCCAGGAATGCAGCGCGGGGCCGCGCTGGGACTCATAGATCCGTCCGGCGAGAAACACCACCAGCAGCGCCAGCACCGCAACGATCCCTTTTTTTAACAGTGAGCCAATAACGGCGCCTGACGTTCGCCAGTGGCGTAAAAGATGCTTCATGACGCTCTCTCTATTATTTTTCGCATAGCCGAACTCAGCTGCCCTATTCCTGACAGGCTATTTTCACTGTCTGCTTCTCAGCATAGTCATCGGCTCCGGCAAATTAAACCCGGCAGATCATTCATGTTCAGCGAAAAAAAGCCTACCACTGAGATCAACGTTAGGTCGCCTATTTTTAAACACTGTATAAACCAAGGGGATAATCTTATTGTCAGGCCTTCAGGAAACATGAATTATCGGCAGGGATGTGATCAGGACAGGAAGATATAGATGGAGTGGTGGGTAAAAAAAGTGAGAAAAAATTCAATGACCAGCCCCTGCTGCGTCGTGCTTCAGAGCGGTACATTAGCGATGATTGCTGAAATTGAAGCCTGTCGCCTTCACCTGCAGGAAGGCGATAAACTTACTCCGCTGGCCGATGCGCGTTATTGTCTGAATAATAACCCGACACAGACGTTGAAGATCCTCAAAGCAACCCATTATAGCAGTGAGCGCTGGGCAAACGCCGGCAAATAAATCGGGTCCGACCCCTTTGCCAGTGATGATCTGGGTCTCTTCGCATCTGACAGATAAATTCCCCTTCGCCCTTTTCACGCTGTGACATACTATCGGGAATGTCAGCAGACCTGAAACAAGGAGCGAATCATGAATAACAAGGCCGCCAGTCTGACCCCGGAACAAGCGCTTGCCGAGCTGGAAGCGCGCTATGAAGCCTCGGTCACGGCATTACGCAAAGCCATCGGCGACTATATTGACCATAATACGCTCCCCGATACCGAAGCCCGCGCGGAAGGTCTTTTTGTCTATCCGCAGCTCTCGGTCTCCTGGGACGGCGCCGATCATAAAGCCCTCAAAACGCGCGCCTGGGGACGTTTCACCCATGCCGGGTGCTATACCACCACTATCACGAATCCGAAACTGTTCCGCCACTATTTGCTGGAACAGCTGACCCTGCTGTATCAGGACTATGGCGCGCATATCAGCGTCGAGCTGTCGCAGCATGAGATCCCCTATCCTTACGTGATAGATGGTTCCACCCTGACACTCGACCGCTCGATGAGCGCCGGTCTGACGCGCTATTTCCCTACCACCGAGCTGTCGCAGATTGGCGATGAGACCGCAGACGGCCTGTTCCATCCTACCGAGTTCTATCCGCTGTCGCACTTTGACGCCCGCCGCGTCGATTTTTCGCTGGCGCGTCTGCGGCACTATACCGGCACGCCGGCGGAACACTTCCAGCCCTACGTGCTGTTCACCAACTATACCCGCTACGTGGATGAGTTCGTCAGCTGGGGCTGCAGCCAGATCCTCGATCCCGACAGCCCCTATATCGCTCTCTCCTGCGCCGGCGGGATCTGGATCACCGCCGAAACCGAAGCGCCGGAGCAGGCCATTTCCGATCTGGCGTGGAAGAAGCACCAGATGCCGGCCTGGCATTTGATCACCCACGACGGCAAAGGGATCACGCTGATTAATATTGGCGTCGGCCCGGCCAACGCCAAAACCATCTGCGACCACCTGGCGGTGCTGCGCCCGGATGTCTGGCTGATGATCGGCCACTGCGGCGGCCTGCGCGAAAGCCAGGCTATCGGCGACTATGTGCTGGCCCACGCCTATCTGCGCGACGACCATGTACTGGATGCGGTGCTGCCGCCGGATATTCCCATCCCCAGCATTGCCGAAGTGCAGCGCGCCCTGTACGACGCCACCAAGCAGGTGAGCGGGATGCCGGGCGAGGAAGTGAAGCAGCGGCTGCGTACCGGGACGGTGGTCACCACCGACGACCGTAACTGGGAGCTGCGCTATTCCGCTTCCGCGCTGCGCTTTAATCTCAGCCGCGCGGTGGCTATCGATATGGAGAGCGCGACCATCGCCGCCCAGGGCTATCGCTTTCGCGTCCCCTACGGCACGCTGCTCTGCGTCTCGGACAAACCGCTGCACGGTGAGATCAAGCTCCCCGGTCAGGCCAACCGCTTCTATGAGGGGGCCATCTCTGAGCATCTGCAGATCGGCATCCGGGCCATCGATCTGCTGCGCGCCGAGGGGGATCACATGCACTCGCGTAAGCTACGCACCTTCAACGAACCGCCGTTCCGCTAACCGGTGACGTGAGAATAAAGAGGAAAACGCTGGCGTTCCCCGCTGGGGAGCGTCAGCGCTCGGGTGAGCGAAACAAACGTCCCGGCGGTGACTCCAGATTTTTCGTCCGCAAGGAAACAGGCAGACAGAAAAGCAAAAAGCCTGCTCGAAAGCAGGCTTTTTTAAATTTGGCTCCTCTGACTGGACTCGAACCAGTGACATACGGATTAACAGTCCGCCGTTCTACCGACTGAACTACAGAGGAATCGTGTGAACGGGGCGAATATTAACGATGACGCCGTACGCTGTAAAGCCTGTTTTTAATAAAATGAATCGTTTGCCGAATTATTCCTCACTTTGCGCAAAAAATGGCGTTTATCCGGCAAACGGATCAGGTTTCCGGCGTTGAGGCCTTAACCCGCGGGTACTTCCACAGCCAGCGACCGCTCACCATGCGGAAGTAAAACAGCGCGCCGCGCACGGCCCAGTCGAGCACCATCCCTAACCAGACGCCGATCACCCCCATCCCCAGCACGATGCCCAGCGTATAGCCCGCCACCACCCGGCAGCCCCACATGCCGAGCATCGACACCCACATGGTATAGCGTACGTCACGGGCGCCTTTAAAGGCGCAGGGTAAAGTCCACGACAGCGACCAGATCGGCATAAACAGGGCGTTGAGCCACAGCAGCTGCTTCACCACCTCTTTTACATCCTCTTCATGGGTATAGAAAGAGGCGATAAAGCCCGCGAACGGGGCGCTGCCCCAGGCAATCAGCGTCAGAATAATGGTCGACAGCCAGAACACATGCCAGGCCTGGAATTCCGCCTGACCAATCTGCCCTTTCCCCAGCCGCTTGCCGGTGATGATCGTCGAGGCGGAGCCGAGGGCGTTGCCCGGCAGGTTAATCAGCGACGCCACCGAAAAAGCAATGAAGTTGCCGGCGATAACGTTGGTGCCCATCCCGGCGACGAACATCTGGGTCAGCAGCTTACCGCCATTGAACAGAACCGATTCGATACTGGCCGGGATGCCGATCCCCATCACCTCCCAGATAATGGCGAAGTTAAAGGGTTTGAAGTAGCCTTTCAGCGACAGCCGCAGCGCGGGATTGAGGCCCACCATCAGCACCCAGATAGTGGCGATGGCGCCAATATAGCGGGCAATGGTCAGCCCGAGACCGGCGCCGACAAAGCCCAGCCCCGGCCAGGAGAAGAGGCCATAGATGAGCACGCTGCTGATTAGGATATTGAGGATGTTCATCCCGCCGTTGATCAACAGCGGGATTTTAGTGGTACCGGCCCCGCGCAGCGCCCCGCTGCCGATCAGCGCAATCGCCGCCGCCGGATAGCTCAGCACCGTCAGCTCGAGATAGGTCAGCGCCAGGTCCTTGACCTGGGGGGTGGCATCGCCGGCGACAAAATTAATAATTTCCTGACCAAAGGCGTGGATCACCCCCGCCAGCACAATGGAAAACAGGGTCATAATGGCCAGCGACTGGCGCGCGGCCGCTCTCGCCCGCCGCCGATCTCGCTTGCCGAGGCTAAAGGCTACCACCACCGTGGTACCCAGATCGATGGCGGCAAAGAACGACATGATCACCATGTTAAAGCTATCGGCCAGACCCACCCCGGCCATGGCCTCTTTTCCCAGCCAGCTGACAAGGAAGGTGCTCAACACCCCCATCAACAATACGCAGGCATTTTCCAGCAGAATGGGCACAGCGAGGGGGCTGATTTCGCGCCAGTACAGCACACGATAACGCTGACGTTTTTTAAACCAGGATGTCCGTTCGACGGCCTGGCGTACGGCGGAGGTGACGTTCAAGAGAGACCTTAGTGAGAGATGTTGAAACAACATTTCAAATGATGATCGAGAAATGGATATCCTGCAAAGTATTTTTCCGTAATAATTGTCGGAAATGACAACAAATTGTTGATGGAAGCGGCAGTTGCACCTGAACGGGCGAATTGATGTTTGACAAAAGATTTTTCGCCGCTAAGATACGACTCCACACGATTCCTCTGTAGTTCAGTCGGTAGAACGGCGGACTGTTAATCCGTATGTCACTGGTTCGAGTCCAGTCAGAGGAGCCACATTTAAGAAGCCTGCTTTCGAGCAGGCTTTTTGCTTTTCTGCGTCTCTGGCCTTAACGCAGAATCGCATCCAGCCCGGCAAGCACCTCATTGACAACGGCGACAGGTATGCGTTTCAGACGCTTGCCTTTCGCTACCGCCGCCCTACGCCCCAGGTATCCTCCATGAACACGCCGCCGCTCAACCTGAAAAAGCGCCCGGCGGTAGGATGATTTTGCTGACGCTTGCGGGTGAGATAGCGTGAATGAATCACTCTGTCCCATGTCTTATAAGGAGGCGCCATGAACCTCAGACAACAGCAGCAGCAGGCGTTTGACCGCAGCGGTCAGCCGCTTATCGTCGGCGACGTCAACCACTGTCCACTGCCGCCGGAGACCCTCGCCGCGCTGGGTCCGGATTCCCCCTATGTGGCGCAGGTATACGGTTCGGGTCTGACCGGCGAGGTTTACCGGCTGCGCATCGCCGGCAAGGAGTATAATTTAAAGAAACGACGCGCCGTCGCCGGCGTTGCCAATCTTAACGGCCAGCTGTCGTTTTTGAATGAGGTACAGCGCCGACAGGCGTTGCAACGGCTGAAGGATGACCCGAATACCGCACTGCGCTTCACCCACATCGTCCCAACGCTGTATGCCGATTATCGCCTCGGCATCCTGCTCTCCCCCTGGATCGATGGCGAGCCGATTCACCAGCTGACCCCGCCGCTGATCGCCCAGCTGTTCACCACGCTGGAAGCCTGCGAGGAGCAGGGGCTGATGGAGTGGGATCTCTGTAGCGGGAACCTGTTGGTGGACCGGGAGGAGCAGCTGTGGCTGTTCGATTTTGGCTATATGTATCCCTTCGACCCGCTAAGAGAATTCAACAGCAACGGTCTGGCCGATCCCCTGTTTCACTTTGTCGAGCGCTTTGAGACCCGTTTCTTTTTTAGCTGGCTGATGACCCGGGTGCCCGATGCCGAACAGCAGCTGGCGCAGTATCGCGAGATGAAGCGGCTGGCCGTCGAAAGCTACCGGCGCAAGCTGGTATGGCTTCGCGCCCGGCGGGCAGCCCCGCAGGTACAGGCTCATTTTCAGCAGATAACGACGCGCTGGGAGACGGCGCTGGCTGACCCTTCCGCACTGCGCCGCTTGTTTGCCCTGGAAGCCTTCCGCTCCCATGTGCTGGATATTGAAGACGACCTGCATGGCCAGTCCTGCACCTTGCTCACCCTGCAACGTATCGACTGGGTGATAGGCCAGCTGGAACAGCATTATCGCTTTATCGCCGACGAAGGCGGCCTGTTTTACGACAACGCTGGGAAATCGCAGCAGGCGCTACTCGGTGACTATGCGCAGAAGCGGCAGCAGGCGCAGCAGTACCTGCTCAATGCCGCC
The DNA here is from genome assembly GCF_040064295.1 of Klebsiella sp. JB_Kp031. Classification (NCBI taxonomy): domain Bacteria; kingdom Pseudomonadati; phylum Pseudomonadota; class Gammaproteobacteria; order Enterobacterales; family Enterobacteriaceae; genus Klebsiella; species Klebsiella sp. JB_Kp031. The sequence continues at coordinate 69,168 of NZ_JBEAJW010000043.1, read as the reverse complement.
GCGGCAAAGGATTAACGGCGTTCGCGCCCCTGTTTCTGCTTCGCCTGATACATCAGGCGGTCGGCGGTGGCCACCAGCGCGTTGAGACTGGGATGGCTGGCGGGATCGTACTCGACGCAGCCCCAGGAGAACGCCAGCTGCCAGGGGTGAGCCGCCTGTTGATTGAAACGCGCTACGTTGTGGCTGAGCGTCTCCATTGCCGCCGCGGCATCGTGGCGGCTGGTATTGGCGAACAGAATAATAAACTCATCGCCTCCCTGCCTGGCGAGGATATCGGATTCACGGAAGGCGCTTTTCATCAAATCGGCGATGGCGATCAGCGCGCGATCGCCCTCTTCATGCCCCCAGGTATCGTTGATGTGCTTAAAGCGATCGAGGTCGACAAACGCCAGGCTCACCGGCTCATGGCGGCGCTGGGCCGTCAGCAGGGCATACTCGGCGAGGGTGAGGAATCCCCGGCGGTTAAACAGTCCCGTCAGCTCATCGGAGGTTGCCGCATCCAGCACCTTGAACTCATCCTCCACGATCGCCGCCAGATCGCTTAAGATCTGTATTTCATGCGCGGAGAACGAACGCGGCTGATGGTCCATCAGACAAAAAGACCCCACCGTCGCGCCATCCGGCAGCTGAACCGGGTACCCGGCGTAAAAGCGGATAAACGGCGCCTGAATCACCAGCGGATTGTCGTGAAAACGCTCGTCCTGCTGCATGTCGTTAACGATAAGCGGGTCGGTTTGCAAAATGGTATGGGCGCAAAATGAAATATCTCTCGGCACCGTGTCCACATCCAGACCGGCACAGGATTTGATGTGCAGCAGATCTTCCCCTACCAGGCTGATGGAGGCCACCGGCAGGTTATACAGCGAACGGGCAAGCCTGGTCAGGCGATCAAAGCGTTCTTCTTTTCCGCTATTCAACAGCCCGGAAGAGCGAAGCGATTGCAGGCGACGCTGCTCGTCGGGATGAAGTCCGGCTAATTTCATTGTCTCTCTCTTGTCTCTTGCGCAGAATTCCACCGGGATTCCCGCTGGAAACCCGGTGTTTTATCCTGCCAGGGGAAAAATAGTCGTCAGGTATCCCATGAGTTAAGCAGATTTCCCCTGCTCGTCAACCGGCGCGCCCCGGCGACTGGCGGCCAGGGCGCTGGCGGAAGGCCATTGACGGCTTTCCGCCCGGCGAAAGGGAAGATCAGGCGCGGATAAACGCCAGCAGGTCGGCGTTGATGGTATCGGCGTGAGAAGTGTGCATCCCGTGCGGGAAGCCAGGATAAATGATCAGCTGGCTGTTGGGCAGCAGCTGGTCCTGCAGGATAGCGGCATTTTTATAGGGAACCACCTGATCGTCATCCCCCTGCATAACCAGCACCGGCAGCGTAATCGACTTAAGATCTTCGGTCTGGTCGGTTTCTGAAAACGCCTTGATGCCTTCATAATGGGCTTTGGCGCTACCGATCATCCCCTGTCGCCACCAGTTCTGGATCGTCCCCTGCGACACCTCCGCCCCGTCACGATTGAAGCCATAGAACGGGCCAGAGGCGACGTCGAGATAGAACTGGGCGCGGTTAGCCGCCAGCGCTTTGCGGAAACCGTCAAACACCTCGATCGGCGTGCCGCCAGGATTCTGTTCGGTCTTGACCATCAGGGGCGGGACGGCGCTGATGAGCACCGCCTTCGCCACCCGCCCCTGCGGCTGACCGTAGCGGGCCACGTAGCGGGCGACCTGGCCACCGCCGGTAGAGTGTCCAACATGGACCGCATTGTGCAGATCCAGATGCTCCACTACCGCCGAGACGTCTGCCGCATAATGGTCCATATCATGCCCCTCGCTGACCTGATCGGAGCGGCCATGGCCCCGGCGGTCGATAGCGATGACCCGAAAACCTTCGGCAAGGAAAAACAACATCTGGTTATCCCAGTCGTCGGCGCTTAACGGCCAGCCGTGATGGAAAACAATCGGCTGAGCTTCCTTTGGACCCCAGTCTTTGAAGTAAATATTGACGCCGTCTTGGGTGGTGACAAATGCCATGTTACAGACTCCTCTCTCAGGATAACCAGCCTGCAGGCCCGTGCCTGGGCTGAATGCCGACGGCGGCCGGCTGAGATGCCAGCCGCGCAGGAATGTGATGCCAGTAACAGTGTAGAAGAAATTTATCACCCCGCCGGACGACTTATCCCGTCTCGCTTGATCGGCTCGCTCAAGCCCAGCAAGCGCCAGCGGCTACGCCGCACTCTCCTGCTGGCGGATCCGCACAATCAGCGCGCCGAGCAGCGCCCAGTCCAGCAGCACGGCGAAGGCAAAGCACACACCGCCGCGTCCTGCCCCGGCGGTGTGCCAGGTCAGCAGCGTCGCCGCGATGGCGACAGCCACGCTCAGCGCCGTGGCGCCGCTGACGCGGCTACCCGACAGTGCCGCCCGTCCCGCGGCAACGCGCCAGGCGACAGCCGCCCCCGCGCTGCCGAACGTCACGCCGGGGAGCAGCGCCGGCCAGGCCTGGCCGCCATACCACGCCACCAGCGCCAGCAGCCAGCCGGCCGCCGACAGCAGGAAAGCCCAGCGCGTTGCCGCCAGGGGCGCCCGATAGAGCCTGGGCTGCGCGCGCGCGAATCCCCATCCGGCGCCGAAGGCCGCGATCAGGAGCGCCAGCAGACCCAGCGTGCCGCTCGCCCCGATAACGGGAGCCATGATTAACAGCAAGGCCCCGGCGGCGAAGAGCACGCTGAGAGCGATGGCGCGGCCGCGCGGGTCGATGGTTCCCGCCGCGTCCGCGGCGGCATGGTGGTGTAAAACGTGCATATTCAGCTCCTGACACTGTAAACGACATGAAAATAACTCATGCCATCGTCTTTACATGCCCGTAGCCTATCGCCACTATACAGGGACACACAAACGCATAGTTTTCAGCCATAGATGAGAAAAACTCAGCCATGAGAACACCCCGCCTGCCGCCGCTGGGCGCCCTGCGCGCCTTCCACGCCGTCGCCCGCCAGCGTAGTTTTAAACTGGCCGCCGGGGCGCTCGGCGTCAGCGCGACGGCGGTCAGCCATCAGATTAAACTGCTGGAATCGGTCCTGGAGTGCCGGGTCTGCGAGCGCAGCGCGCAGGGCGTCAGCCTGACCGCCGACGGCGAGATCCTCTACGCCGCCACCCAGCGCGCCTTCAGCGCCCTGGAGCAGGCCGTTGTGCAGATAGCCCAGGCCCGCCAGCCGCCATCCTTAACCGTCACCACCACCTCCAATTTTCTCACCCACTGGCTGGTGCCACGGCTGGCGGACTTCACCGCCCGCTTTCCGGCTATCGACCTGCGTCTGCACACCAGCGTCGAACGGGTGGATCTGCATCTGGGCACGGTGGACGCCGCGATTCGCTATCGCGAAACGCCCGAGCCGGATCTGTGCTGTACGCTGCTGCATGAGGATCGCTTTATCGTGGTCGCCAGCCCGACGCTGGCCCTCAGTCGGCCTGACGATCTGGCGGAAGTAACACTGTTTCACGTCGCCAACCGGCACGTACCGGCGGATTCGCCGAGCTGGGAGAACTGGCGTCGCCGCTATGGACCGCCGACGCTGAATATTGACGCGGGGTTAACATTTAGCGATGAAACCCATGCCCTGCAGGCGGCGGTGGCTGGCCAGGGGGCGGTGATCGCCAGCGAACTGCTGGCGCGGGATCTGCTGCAGCGCGGAGTGTTATCCGCGCCATTCAGCAGCGCGTTACCGGGCGCCAGCTACTACCTGGTCACCACCGAGGCGGCAGCGCAGCGGGGGGATATTATCGCGCTGCGGGAGTGGCTGGTGGGGCAGATGGCCTCGGGCGACAGCGGCCAGCCGGCAGCGGGATAGCGGCCTTACCAGCCGCAAACGTTGGTCTCTTCGTCGGACTCATAGCCGCGGACGATATTGATCAGCTCCTTCACTGCATCGGCCGCGGCGAGCGGATCGCGCAGCGCCGCCAGCGAGGAAAAGCTTTTATCGACCGAGACGCCGTTATTGTTATTGGTGACCGTCAGCACAAACTCCCCCTCTAAATTGTCGTCCGGCAGATCGCTCAGCAGCCCATTAACGGCCTCCACCGCCTGCTGCGGAATATACAATGCCATCGGTTTGAGGAATATTTTTTCTTGTTTCCGCTGAAGGCGGCCATTCTCTACCGCTAAGGTATAACCTTTATTTTCACTGTTCATGCTTTTAGCCCTCGATAAGAATATTCGGATCAACATAGAAGTCGACATTAAATACCGTGTCCTCCGACAGGGCCTCAATGCAGTGCCATTTTTCCGGCGGAAAAACGCCAAACTGGCCGGCTTCAATGGTCAGGGTTTCAACCGGCTCGGGGCTGCTCTCATCGGCATAGCCGAGATAGCGGATCGCCCCCTGCATCACCGACAGCCGGGGATAGACCCCCTGGCGGGTGCCAGCGTCCAGATGGCGGCGCCAGATAGAGGCCGGAGCGGTCTCCTTTGTCCACAGCGGCGTGCTGCGGGTATGAACGTAATGGGTGGGAATAATAATTCGCTGCATGATTGCGCCTCACTTTACCGTCGCACAGGATACGGTCAGAAATAATCGATATGATGCATATCATATACCTCTTTCAAAGGGGAAGGATATTATTTTGCCGGTGAATTTTACCTCTACTCCTTTTTATACCCCTCAGGGATTAACGCTTTGATAAAATAAAAAAGGCGATTACAGTGTCCTGAAATCGCCCCGCAATAATTATGTTAAGCCGTTTACATTTAAATTAGCGCAGCGGACTCGGTTTGCCGATTAAATAGCCCTGCACCAGGTCGCAGCCCAGCGCCTGTAGCGAGGCCAACTGCTCTTCGGTCTCCACGCCTTCAGCCACAATACGCATATGCAGGCTCTTTCCCATGCTGATAATCAGGCGCACGATATCCAGATCGTCTTTTTGCTCCGGAATATTAATAACAAACGAGCGGTCGATTTTGATTTTGTCGAACGGGAAGTAGCTTAAACGTGACAACGAAGAATAGCCGGTACCGAAGTCATCGATGGAGATTTGAATGCCCTGCTCGCGCAGCTGGCTGAGAATTTCCAGCGAACGGGTGTTCTCATTGAACACGTCCGACTCGGTGATCTCCAGATCCAACCGTCGCGGGTCGAGGCCAGTCTGCTGCAATACGCTGATAATGGTGTCGGTCAGCGAGGTGTTCATCAGCTGAATCGGCGAAACGTTGACCGAGACCTTGAGCGGCGTCGCCCAGCTGGCCGCTTCGGCACAGGCGGTTTTCAGCACCCACTCGCCGAGGGCATTGATAAGGCCGATTTTCTCTGCCACCGGGATAAACACCGTCGGCGGCACGGCGCCGCGCACCGGATGGAACCAGCGAACCAGCGCTTCGTAGCCGTAGATTTCGCGCGTGACGGTATCGGCGATCGGCTGGTAGTAGACTTTGAATTCGTCATGGGACAGGGCCTGCAGCAGATCGTCTTCAAACGATTTATTCTCCTGCAGACGCTGCAGCATCCCCGGCCGGAAGATTTGTACATGGCCGCTGCCCTCTTTTTTCGCCTCATACAGCGCGAGGTCGGCGCACTTATACAGATAATCGGTCCGGCTTTCGCCATCAGAGATCACGATCCCGATGCAGGCGTCGATATTAATCTGCGCATCGTAGATCTGATAGGGCTGGCTGATCTTCTCCCGGATAACATTGGCCCGCTCGAGGGCCATCTCTTCGGTGAGATCGTAAGAGAGCATCGCGAACTCATCGCCGCCGAGGCGATACAGCGTCTCAGAGGTTTTACGGAAAAAAGAGAGGCGGCTGGCCAGATCCTGCAGCAGCTTATCGCCGGCGTCATGGCCGAGGGTATCGTTTACATCCTTAAAGCTGTCGAGGTCAAAAAGCATCACCACGGCGCATCCGTTATAGGGACGCACCTGATTGACGATCTCCTGCAGACGCTGCCAGAAAGAGAGACGGTTTGGCATACCGGTCAGCGAATCATGGTAGGCGTCGTACTGCAGACGACGGTTCTGCACCTGCAGCTTCTCTTTCGAGACCTGCAGATCGTTGGCCAGGGTTTTCATACGAACGTGGGCGCGCCGCAGATTATTATTCTGCCGCAGCATCAGCAGCCCGAGGGTAATACACATGGCGATCAGCAAAATGGAGATCACCGAGTAGATATAATAGAGATGCTGAATTTTATCATGGGTGATATTAACGATATTAATATCTTGCGTCAGCGTGGCGGCCGCCATTGAGGTCAGGGGACCATCCAGCTCGCTTAACACCGGCAGGATCGCTTTAACCTGTGCCGGCGTCATGGTGTCAACTTGTTTATCAAGCAAATGAAGATTGCGGATCAGCGTGGCGACCACCGCCTTCCGCTGTTCGCTTTTATTAATAAAGCGACCCAGATCGCCCTGCTGCAGAAGTTCGATCTGGCTCATCATGATCTCGAGGCGCAGGCGCACCTCATCGTGGTCCGCCCCTTCGGCCCCAATCGCCATGCCCGCCAGACGAGACTCCAGTCGCATATATTCCGATACCATCTGCGACATTGACCACGAGTCCGTATAGCGGGTAAATTTTTGCAACTCACTTTGTCGCTCATGCACCAGATAAGTAATATATCCAGTAACAATAAACAACGACAAAATAATAGCCGTGAGTATTCGATTCAAGATCCAACCCTTACTCTATAATAATCTTAGAAACTTGCCAGGCCGATCGGGAATAATAGATCTGGTTCTGTAATTCAGCACTGCTGTCGTAAGGGTAGACGATAAATAACGGGCCTTTATCCCGAACGCGCATATATTCGCCGTTCATTTTTAACGCCATAATGACCGGGAATTTATAAAAATCGTCCATCGGGATAAGGGTGGTGTAGTCGTTGAGCGCCAGCACGCGGACGGATTGGCCTTTAGCGCCGACTAAATCCATGAGTTTATTAAGGGGAATGCCATCAAAACGGACCTTCCCGGTGTACCAGGGGGTGGTGGTTTCCACCGTCTTCATGCCCAGTTTTTCCAGCATCGCGAGATCAAAAACCGCCTTGTCACCGACGTTCGTATTTCCGATTTTCCCGGAAATGGTCAGTACAGGTTTTCCTGTCGGCGCAGGCAGTTTTTCAGCATAAGCAGAAGGCAACATGACAGAACAAAATAAAACTGCAAGAAGTAGACGCATTTAACTCACCATTCCAGAGAAGGAGACATGTTAAGTGTAAACCATTTACGTCAATTCTTAAAAGGTGCTCCTCTTTGTTATCCGTTGATTTAATTAAAAGTATAAGCTGGCTGGCAAATTGCCAGAATGTTTAGTAAAGGGTGTGATTTCGCCCGCCTTTCCGGCCGCTTATTTTTGCACCAGTTCTCCGCTTAGCAGGCAAACTACTTTCCTCCACGGCCGCCGCGCGGTAGTCTCAGTGCAGACGCTACGCGAAAAGCGTCTCATTCCAATAACAACGAATATGTGACTGACAGGACAGGGTATGGATTCAACAATAAGCGTGCAGCCCGACGAGGCGCCGGATTCGCTGCATCGGGCCCGGCGGGCGGCATGGGGCAGCTTTGCCGGCGCCGTGGTCGACTGGTACGATTTTCTTCTCTATGGCATTACCGCCGCGCTGGTGTTCAACCGCGAATTTTTCCCGCAAATCAGCCCGGCGATGGGCACCCTTGCCGCATTTGCCACCTTCGGCGTCGGGTTTCTTTTTCGCCCGCTGGGCGGGATTATCTTTGGCCACTTCGGCGACCGTCTCGGGCGCAAGCGGATGCTGATGATGACCGTCTGGATGATGGGTATCGCCACCGCCTGCATCGGCCTGCTCCCGTCGTTCAGCCAGATCGGCTGGTGGGCGCCGGTGCTGCTGGTATTCCTGCGGGCGGTTCAGGGCTTTGCCGTCGGCGGCGAATGGGGCGGCGCGGCGCTGCTCTCGGTGGAGAACGCTCCGAAGGGAAAAAAAGCCTTTTACAGCAGCGGCGTGCAGGTGGGCTACGGCGTCGGCCTGCTGCTCTCCACCGGGCTGGTATCGCTGATCAGCAGCCTGACCACCGACGAGCAGTTTCTCAGCTGGGGCTGGCGCTTACCCTTCCTGTTCAGCGTGGCGCTGGTCCTGATTGCGCTGTGGATCCGTAACGGTATGGCCGAATCGCAGGAGTTTGAGGCCCAACAGCGCCAGACCAACGCGCCGCAGGTGAAAAAGCGGCTGCCGGTGGTGGAAGCCCTGCTTCGCCATCCCGGGGCGTTTTTACTGATTATTGCCCTGCGGTTGTGCGAACTGCTGACCATGTATATCGTTACCGCCTTCGCCCTCAATTACTCAACGCAAAACCTCGGCCTGCCGCGTGAGCTGTTTCTCAACATCGGCCTGCTGGTGGGCGGCCTCAGCTGTCTGACTATCCCCTGCTTCGCCTGGCTGGCGGACCGTTTTGGCCGTCGGCGGATCTACATTACCGGGGCGCTAATCGGCACGCTGAGCGGTTTCCCGTTCTTTATGGCGCTGGAGAGTCAGTCCGTTTTCTGGATCCTGTTCTTCGCCCTGATGCTGGCCAATATCGCTCATGATATGGTGGTCTGCGTCCAGCAGCCGATGTTTACCGAGCTGTTCGGCGCCAGCTATCGCTATAGCGGCGCCGGCGTCGGCTACCAGGTAGCGAGCGTAGTCGGCGGCGGCTTTACGCCGTTTATCGCCGCGGCGCTGGTCACCTTCTCCGGGGGAGCCTGGCACAGCGTGGCCCTCTATCTGACCGCGGGATGCCTGCTGTCAGCACTCACCGCGCTGCTGATGAAAAAACATACCGTCGACTGACCCGCCTGCGGAGGGCGCGACCCGCGCCCTCCGGTAAGGAGAATGCATGTCTTTATTGCCTCTGGCCGACTGCTGGCCACGCCGCTTTACCCCCGCCTCGCTGGCGCTGCAGTTTTGCGAGGACCCCACCCTGGCAGAACAGCCGCTGTTTGCCAAAGCCTGCGCCGGCGAGGCCGTCGCCCAGCTCTGGCAGGCGCCGCAGGGATTCGTGGTGCCGGGGAGCTATCGTCAGTTTGCGGACCTGCCGGCGGTCAGCGCGCATTTTGCCGCGCGGGGCTGGCCGGTATGGCTCCGCCGCTCCGGGGGCGGTCTGGTGCCCCAGGGGCCGGGGATTATCAACCTCAGCCTCGCCTGGCCGGTGCAGCAGCCGCTCGGCGAAGCCGCCGAACCCATCTATCACTCGCTGTGCGCTGTGCTGCAGCGCACCCTCGCGCGCTTCGGCGTTGCCAGCCACCCCCAGGCGGTGAGCGGTTCCTTTTGCGATGGCCGTTATAATCTCGCCTGCGGGGAGGGAGAGGCGGCGCGTAAGATTGTCGGTACCGCCCAGTACTGGCGGCCGCTGACGGCGAGCGGCGGCCATGTGGTGCTGGCCCATGCGGTGATCCTTATTGACGCCGACCTGAGCGCGGCGCATCAGGCGGCGAACGCCTTCGAAGCGCAGCTCGGCAGCGGGCGGGTCTACCGCGCCGACAAAACCGTCACCCTGGCGCAGTTGCTTCCCGGCGAGCGCCATCTGCTCCCCCGATTCAGCGAGGCGCTGGCGCGGGAGCTGGACGCGGCTCGCTGAAGGTCGCTTTCAGGTAGCGGCTGAATGTCTCCACCGCGCGCGACACCCGCGGAGCATAGGGCCGGATGACGTACAGCCGATCGGCGAACACCTCCACCGGCTGCCACGCCGGCAGCAGCTCCTGCACCAGCCCGCGGCCGATGGCCTCCCGGGCGCTAAAATCCGGCAGCAGCGCCACCCCCAACCCCGCCAGCACCGCATCGCGCAGCGACTCGCTGTTGTTGGTGGCGAACGGCCCCTGCACGTTGATGGTCACCCGTTCATCGGGCGTCTGGCGGGAGGCAAACGTCCACTGCGGGCGCTGGGGCCCACGGGGATAGGTCAGGCACTGGTGATGACGCAGATCGTCAGGCGTCTCGGGGCGGCCATGGCGAAGGATATAGTCGGCGGACGCGACGATCAGCGTCGCGGTGTGGCACAGCGGCCAGGCGACGTGGGTGTCCGGGAGCGCCTCGCGCAGACAGTGGCGGATGGCGAGGTCGAACCCTTCGCTGCCGAGAGAGACCAGCCGGTCGGTAACCTCCAGCTGCAGATGCAGCTGGGGATGCTGATGCAAAAACGGCGCGATCGCCGGCACCAGCTGTTGACGGGAAAAAGCCACCGGCGCGGTCAGGCGCAGCGTCCCCCGCAACGGCCCGCCCTCATCGCAAGCGCCGGTGAAAATATCCCGCAGCTGGCCAAACGGCTCATTGAGCTCCGCCACCAGCCGCAGCCCGTCGTCGCTGAGGCTGACGCTGCGGGTGGTGCGATGGACCAGTGTTTTACCGGTCACCCGCTCCAGCTCGCTGATTTTCTGGCTGATGGCCGACTTGCTGATCCCCAGCTTTTCCGCGGCCCGGGTATAGCTTTTCTGCTCTTCCAGCACCGTCAGCCAGTAGAGATGGGCCCAGTAACTCTCCGGACGACTCTCGCTCATGTTGATTGTTCACCAGTAAAAACAATGTATTCAACTATAGCGGTTTTTGCCCGCGACGGCATCGGCTACCATCTTTATCAGACCGCGATTATTGCCTAACGATAAGGAACACCTGCATGCCATTACTGACATTTGACCTGATAGAAGGCCGTACGGAACAGGAGATCAGAACCCTGCTGGATGCCGCTCATCGCGCCGTGCTGCGCGCCTTCGAGGTACCGGAACGCGACCGCTACCAGATTGTTCACGAAAACAAAGTCCACCATATGGTGATTGAAGATACCGGCCTCGGACTGACCCGCACGCGGGATCTGGTGGTGGTGCGGGTCTATACCAGCCCGCGCAGCGACGCGCAGAAGCAGCGCTTCTTCGCCATATTGCAGGAGGAGCTGGCGGAGCACTGCGGCCTGAGCGGCGATGATCTGATGGTGTCGATTATCAGCAACCAGAAAGGCGACTGGAGCTTTGGCCGCGGGGTCGCCCAGTATCTTACCGGCGATCTCTAACCCGCGGCCGGGAGAGTGCTGTCAGCGGCGGCCAGCCGCCGCGATGCGCTGGCGCGCCTGCTGTTCGATATTTTCCAGCAGTTCCTGGACATCGTCTTCGTCAATGTCGAGGAACTGTCCTTCCAGCAGCGCGGCGTGAATATCTTCCCGGGTAACCGAAATGCCCAGCGGCACCGTCCGGGATTTGACCTCCTCTGCCGCCAGCGGATGGGGGTAGCGGCGGCCAACCAGATTGTTAAACACGATGGCCAGCAGCGCCAGCATCAGCGAGTTGAGCAGCACCGGCGTCAGCACAAAGTGATAGCCTTCGCTGTGCACCCCGGCGCCGCCGAGGATCGCCGTCAGGGCCACCGCGCCGCCGGGAGGATGCAGGCAGCGCAGAAAATACATTCCGGCGATGGCCAGCGCCGCCGCCAGCCCGCAGGCCAGCGCCGGGTCGGGCACCAGCATACCCACCGTGACGCCGATCAGCGCCGACAGCACATTGCCGCCGACAATCGACCACGGCTGCGCCAGCGGACTGCTCGGCACGCCAAACAGGAGTACCGCCGAGGCGCCCATGGGGGCAATAAACCACAGGTTAACTTCGCCCAGCAGCCAGTGGCTGAACATGCTGGTCACCGCCAGGCCGGTGCCGGCGCCGATGGATCCCAGCACAATATGCCGTCGAGCCACCGGCAGCGCATGCGGCTTCAACCGCCCAAGGAAAATCCGCAGCCGTGAAAACAGGCCCGCGGGAATGACACTCAACATCGCTTTATCGCTCAGATCATAGGAATAACTTATATTTTATTTTCTTTTTTTAACCTTTCATTAACAACCCTGTATTTCGCAGGGGATTGCACGGGCGGCGATTTCCAGGCGGCACAGGGCTGTGAATTCTCGCCCGGACTGATAGAATCCCTTTTCTGTCAGGGGGATACCCCTTTGCGAACTGAAGGTCATAACCCAGTGAATAATAAAATCTCTTTAGCGAAAGAAGTGGCATGGGCCAGCCAGAATATGCCGCGTACCCTGCGCCAGGTCGCCGCCCTGCCCGACCTCAGCGGCGTCCGCCTGGCCTGCTGTATGCACCTCGACATGAAAATGATCCCGCTGGTGCAGGGGATCCTCGACAAGGGCGCTCAGGTCTTTTTAACTACCTGTAACCCCACCACCGTGCAGGACGACGTGGTGGCCTGGCTGGTGGAGCGTGGCGCCGAGGCCTGCGCCTGGCGCAATATGAGCGATGCCGACTGGCAACAGTCATGGGAAAAAGCGATCGCCTGGCAGCCGACTCACCTGTGCGAAATGGGAGCCGATATCACCACCCTCCTCCACCAGCGCGGCGAGTTCGGCAACATCGTGGCGGGTCTGGAAGCCACCGGCTCCGGCGTCAATCGGCTGGGGGATATTCAGCCCGGCTATCCGATCTTTAACTGGGACGATCTGCCGGTCAAAGAGGGGCTGCATAACCGCCATATGGTCGGACTCACCGCCTGGCATACCTTCTTCCAGACCACTCATCTCACCCTGCATGAGAAAAAAGTGCTGGTCATCGGCTACGGCCTGGTTGGCCAGGGCGTGGCGGCGGCGGCAAAAGCTTTTGGCGGCCAGGTGATGGTGGCGGAGATCGATCCTGCCCGTCGACTGCAGGCGGCCTATGACGGCTGGCACGTGGTCGATCTCCAGGAGGCTATCGCCTCGGCGGACGTGGTCGCCACGGCGACAGGCGGTAAAAACGTGGTTAATCGCCAGGCGCTGGACCGGGCGAAAGCGGGAGTGTTTATCCTTAACGTCGGCCACGTGGCGGAAGAGATCGACGGCGAATACCTGCGCCAGTATCCTCAGGAAGAGGTGATGCCGTATATCAACGCCTACCGCATGGCTGACAAAACCGTCTACCTGATGGCCAATGGCTCGATGCTCAACCTGACCGCCGGCTTCGGCGACAGCCTGAACGCCTTTGACGTCACCCTGGCGGTGATGGCCAGCGGTATCGGTCATATTGTCAGCGACGGTATGCGCGCCCCGGCGCAGGTTTACCTGCTACCGCAGGCGGTCTGGCAGCAGGCGCTGTAAACCCGGCGCATCGTCGAAACGATGCGCTTTATCATCAGGACGCTGGCGCGCTATCGGGCAGCACAATGTTGCTCTGCGCCAGGGTCCCCATCTGATGGTACATTGCACTGGCGGCATCCAGCAGGTGCATGGCCAGCGCGGCGCCGCTGCCCTCCCCCAGGCGCATGTCCATATCGAGATACGGGCGCAGACCCAGCGCGTCGAGGGCGATCCGCGCCCCTTTCTCCGCCGACAGGTGCGAAGGGATAAGATACGGGTGCGCCGCCGGGGCCATGCGGCAGGCCGCCAGAGCCGAAGCGTAGGAGAGGAAACCATCCAGCACCACCGGCAGACCGCAGGAAGCCGCCCCGAGGATCACCCCGGTCATGCCCACCAGATCAAAACCGCCCACCTTCGCCAGCACGTCCAGCCCGTCCGCCGGGTTCGGCTGGTTATAAGCGATCGCCTGGCGCACCACCGCCACCTTATGGCCCCGCTGCGCCAGCGGCAGATTGGCCCCGCAGCCCACCACCGCGTCGGGGTCGCTGCCGGTCAGGACGCTGATCGTCGCTGCCGCCGGGGTGGTATTGGCCATCCCCAGCTCTCCCACGCCAAAGACTTTCACTCCGTCGGCGGCGAGCTGGCGGGTGAAATGCATGCTGGCCAGCAGCACCGTCTCCGCCTGCTGACGGCTCATCGCCGCCGTCCGGGCGATATTCCCGCTACCGCGGGCCACCTTGAGGTTGATCAGGCCCGGCAGCGGCTCGGCGTCGATGCCGACATCCACCACCTCCACTCTCACCCCGGCCTGCGCCGCCAGCACGCAGACCCCGGTGTTGCCCCGTACCATATTGCCGGCATGAATGGCCGTCACCGCCTGCGGCGAAGGGGTCACGCCTTCATGCCAGACGCCATGGTCGGCGCACATGACCACGATGGCTTTATCGCTCAGCGCCAGCTGCCCCTGCAGCCCCGGCAGACCGGCCAGCTGCACCGCCAGGCTCTCCAGACGACCAAGGCTGCCGGGCGGCTTTAACAGGCCATCAATATGCTGCTGCGCGCGCGCCATGCCCGCCACATCGGGCTGCGGAATGGCAGCCAGTAACGCCGAAAGTGTTTCCATTCTGTTCCTCACCGTGGATGCCAGGCCTTACAGTAGCGCCAGTAAAAAGAATACTTCGCCCAGCTCGATCGCCGCTCCGAGGGTATCCCCGGTCTGCCCGCCGAGGGTGCGCTTCAGCGCCCACCCCAGGCCCCCGATCAGCACCAGGGCGATCAGCGCGGCGCGCAGCCCCTGCAGCCCCAGCAGGGCGGTGGCCAGCGCGATCGCTATCGCCAACGTCGTTAGCGTCTGCTGCAGGCTAATCTTGCCAATAAACAGATTGCCCAACCCTTTTTCCCGCGCATAGCGATGGCGATACATCAGCAGTACCGCCATCCCGCGACCGACGGCGCAGGCCGCCGCCAGCGCCGCGATGGGGTTGACATCGCGTAGCAGCAGTTCGCCGACCACCAGCACCTTGGCCACCAGCACAAAAATCAGCGCCAGACCGCCGTGGGTCCCCAGCCGGCTGTCGCGCATGATCTCCAGCATCCGATCGCGAGTGCGGGCGGAGAAGATGCCGTCGCAGGTATCGGCCAGCCCGTCAAGATGAAATCCGCCGGTGAGCAGCGCCAGCGCCAGCGCGCCGAACAGCGCCGCCAGCGGGACGCCGCACCATGGCTGCAGGAGGTACACCACCGCGCCGGCGATAGCGCCGAGCAGTAAACCGACCAGCGGGAAGGTGACGATACTGCGCTGGTACTGTTCGATCTCCAGGCCCTGGGATAACCGCGCCGGGACCGGCAGACGGCTGATAAACGAGAGTGCAGCAAAGAATGACTTAATCACGTGGGGTTGACTCCTGTCGGCGAAAGCAGCGGAAGAGTTCTGTCGCGCCCGGTCAGCACCTGAGTTTGTCTTCTGGCGAATCGATCGTCGGAGAGGTGAGAGGTGTTGAGATATCGCCCTGACGCCGCTGCGTCAGATGCCCGGCCAGGATGAGAGAAACCTTTCCGATATCAATACGTTTTCGCGGGGCAGTATAGCAAAGAGTCGGCGAGGAGAGGCAGTTGCCGGGACAAAGTTTTCGCAGAAATATGCGTTGAGGAGCTGGTAGTGCAGAACAGCCCGGCGACGCTGACCGCCGCCGGACAGCAGGGATTAGCCTTCGACTTTGGCTTCGCCCATCACTTTCAGTTTTTTGGAGATGTCGCGACGCTCTTTGGACAGCTCGGCATTCTTGATGATGTAGTCATCAACGCGGTCTTCGTAATCGCTCTTCATGCTGGCGATGATGCCCTGGATAGCTTCCACGCTCATGCCCGGCTTGATGTAGTCGCTGAGATTGTCCAGCAGCAGAACGCGCTTCTGGTTATCACGGATCTTTTTCTCAACGTCCTGAATTTCACGCTGCAGTTTGTTCTTACGACGGTACAGACGAACAAACTCCAGTACGTCCTGGAAAGAAGGCTTAGTTGTTTCCATTTTTACACCCCTAATAATTGAGATTCGGATTCGTAAAGCGACTGCGTTATAGGGCTAACATAACTGCTAGCAGTCGCTGATGACAATGTTTTTTCCTTTGCGTTTATCATAACCCTAAACGCTGCTGAATCGAAACAACCCATGCAGTTACCCGGCGCATCTGGTGCTTATTTGCGCAATGCGCGGCAGATCAGATGCGACAGCAGCTCCAGCTGGCGTGCCAGTTCAATAGAGAGCCAAACATAGCCATGGATCGGGGTTTCCGCCAGGCTGTCGTCCCCCTGCTCTTTCATCAGCTGGCGCAGTTCGAGGACAATCTCATTCAGCTTTTCATTGTTGGCGCGCACAGGCTGAGGGTTTCCTTCGTACAGCGCGTGGGCGATGGCCAACAACGTCTGCTGGGTCATCTGCTGCGTCTCGCGTAGGGTGTGCGCATTGAGCATCACGAAGTGACCCGGACGGGTTGCCCACCAGGCGTTGATCTGCAGCTCCAGCATGCACACGAGGTTGCGGCTGACGGTCTGGATAGCCTCGAAGATCGCCTTCTGAATATGCGTCTCTTTGCTGGCGGGAGTGATCAGCCCGCGCATTTTGACGACGTCGTTGAGCGCCTGCTGAAGATGTTTTTCCAGCCGCGGCCGATCCACCAGATTTGGCGAGAAGCCGGCCTGGTAGAGGCGGTTGAAGTTGGTGACGTAGCTGGCCATCTGGATACGCCAGTGGATAAACGCCCGCTGCGGCCAGATACCGGTAAACAACATTGCCAGCAGCGAGCCGAAGATCACGTCGCCGCTTCGCCACAGCGCGGTATGCATATCGCCGGGCGGCGCCCCGACCACCACCGACAGGGTAATGCCGATCAGCAGCGCCTGATAGGGTTTCTTGCCCAGCGCCAGCCAGCCGCAGAGGAACATTGCCGCTGCGCACCAGAGGACCATCAGCGGCAGGGAGATAAGCTCAAGCTTCAGCGCCACCAGCCCCAGCGCCGAGCCGAGGATCGTGCCGCCGATGCGCTGAAACGCCCGCGGCACGACGTTGCCCCAGAAGGAGATCGGCCCCATCACCACCACCAGGGTAATAAGAGGCCAGGTCCCCTCGGGCACGTTCAGCAGCCGCACCAGCAAAAAGGTGAGCACAAAGGCCAGCGCAATCCGCACACCATGCACCACCCGATAATGGCGATACAAGCGGATCTCAAATGGCTTGAGTGATTTATCAGCGCGCACAACCCTCTCCGGCAAAACGAAAAGGCCAATTGTAACTGCTTTTTCGCCCGGAGCATGCCGGGAATGTAAAAATCCTTGTCCGGAACAGGGGTAAACCGCTACGACGCGACACGCTCAACGGGGACATACATGTCGATATCCCAGTAGCCGTCGTGGTTGCCATCGTTGAGATAGATCTCAAAACAGGGCCTGGGGGCCACGCGATGCGTTGTGCTCTGCAGCAGACTGTCGAAAAACTGCATCCACGGGGTAGCAAAATCGTAATCCACCACTCGCGCGCGGGCGCAGGCGTAATCCCCGCCGGCAATCGCCGCCAGTATCACCCCTTCGCTGTTGGCGGGAATGACGTAATCCTCGTCAACGGCGACCACGGTGGCGCAGCGTAGTTTTTCCGCTGGCACGTCCTCCGGGTTATCGTAGTAGACGGCAAGCCACTCGCGGGCGGGCACCTGATGGTTCTCAACCCACATCATCAGTTGCTCAAACCCCTGCTTGACGGTTTGATCCCAGGGCCCGACCAGATGGAAACCGGCAATGGTTTTCTTGCCGAGGGTGGTGACGCTGTAGTTCATCTTGCCTCCTTTGTGAACAAATTACTGTATAAATGTACAGTCAATCTAGCAGGAGATCCCCCCTCAGTATGTGCGCGAATTCACAGAGTCGCCATTGCGGCTGATGAAAAAAACGGCGATTTTGTCGCCGCGACTGCCGGGCGGCAGGCGAAAAAAAACCGCCTGCAAAGAGGCGGTTATCATGGTTACAGCTCGTGGTGCAGGTAATCGCTCATTCGCGAGAACACCCCGCCTTTATTAATGCTTTCGAGGGTGACCAGCGGATAGTGGCCCACGACCTTGTCGCCGTCATACAGCGAAATCTCGCCGACCCGCTGGTTGGCGGCGATCGGCGCCTCCAGATCCTTTTTATCCAGCACATATTTCGCCTTAATCCGCGATACTTCCGCCTTCGGCAGCGCTAACCAGAAATCTTGATCGGTGCCGAGCTTAATCTGCTCTTTATCGCCGTACCAGATGCGCTCGGTGCCGACCTTCTGCCCCTTCTGTAGCACCTGCACGGTGTCGAAGTTCTGCTGCCCCCAGTGTAACAGTTTCGCGGCCTGCTGCTCGCGGCCTTTCGGGCTGTCGGCCCCCATCACCACGGCGATCAGCCGGCGCTGGCCATCCACCGCCGAGGCGATCAGGTTGAACCCGGCGCCCGATGTGTGGCCGGTTTTCAGACCATCAACGTTCATGGTTTTATCCCACAGCAGACCGTTCCGGTTTTGCTGGGTAATGCCGTTCCACGTCAGGCTTTTCTGGCTGTACATGTGGTAGACGTCAGGCTCGCCATGGATAATCGCCCGCGACAGCACCGCCAGGTCATAGGCCGAACTGTGCTGGCCCGGGGCATCGAGGCCGTGGACGGTTTCGAAATGGGTGTCCTGCAGATGCAGTTTTTCGACATACTGATTCATCAGGGCGACAAACTGCGGCTGACCGCCGGCGACATAGTCGGCCAGCGCGACGCAGGCGTCGTTGCCGGAGTCGACAATCAGCCCACGGCTGAGGTCGCGGACGCTGACGCGGTCCCCTGGCTTTAAGAACATCAGGGATGACCCGTCGAACACCGGGTTGCCCTTCGCCCAGGCGTCTTTACCTACGGTGACGATATCGTCAAAGGTGATACGATGGCTGTCGATGGCGCGATCGACCACGTAGCCGGTCATCAGTTTGGTCAGGCTGGCAGGATTACGCTGCTGATGTTCGTTACCCGCGGTCAGCACCTGACCGGTGGTGTAATCCATCAGCACCCAGGAGCCAGCCTGAATGGAAGGCGGCGCGACCGTAGCAGGTAAGTCGACGGCAAATGCGCAGGAAACGCTCGAAGCGAGCAAAGATACAGCAATAAACAAACGGCCTTTCAACGGCATATCCTCTAGATTTACAGATCCGCCGTCCTTTTTACGGAACTTCGCGTTTCATATCAGGGTTTAATTGCAAGAAAATATGACACAGCAGAGGAAGTTGCTTGCCGTTACCCTTCTGATGACCGGGCAAATCGTTTACCATACCGGTCGCACGCCACCACGGATAATGAACAGACTATGCAAGATAGCGTCAACCAGCCCGGATTTTTATTCCACGATTATGAAACCTTCGGCACCAGCCCTTCCCTCGACCGGCCGGCGCAGTTCGCCGCCATCCGCACCGACGCGGAGTTAAACGTGCTCGGCGAGCCCGAGGTGTTTTACTGCAAGCCCGCTGACGATTATCTGCCGCAGCCGCAGGCGGTGATGATCACCGGGATCACCCCGCAGGAAGCGCTGGCCAAAGGGGATAACGAGGCCGCGTTTGCCCGCCGCATCCACGATCTGTTCACGGTGCCGCAGACCTGCATCGTCGGCTATAACAACGTGCGCTTTGACGACGAAGTGACGCGGAATATCTTCTATCGCAACTTCTATGACCCTTATGCCTGGAGCTGGCAGCACGATAACTCGCGCTGGGATCTGCTCGACGTGATGCGCGCCTGCTATGCCCTGCGTCCGGAAGGGATCGTCTGGCCGGAGAATGACGAGGGTCTGCCGAGCTTCCGGCTTGAACATCTGACCGTCGCCAACGGTATTGAACACCAGAACGCCCATGACGCGATGGCCGACGTTTACGCCACCATCGCCATGGCGAAGCTGGTGAAAAACCGGCAGCCGCGGCTGTTTGACTATCTCTACAGCCACCGCAATAAGCGCAAGCTGGCGACGCTCATCGACGTGCCGCAGATGAAGCCGCTGGTGCATGTCTCCGGCATGTTCGGCGCCGCGCGCGGCAACACCAGCCTGGTGGCGCCCCTGGCCTGGCATCCGGAAAACCGCAATGCGGTGATCATGGTCGATCTGGCGGGCGATATGGCGCCGCTGCTGGAGCTGGATGCCGACGCCCTGCGCGAGCGGCTTTACACCCCGCGCGCCGAGCTTGGCGATCTGCCGGCGGCGCCGATTAAGCTGGTGCATTTGAACAAATGTCCGGTGCTGGCCCAGGCCAATACCCTGCGCCCGCAGGATGCCGACCGGCTGGGGATCTCCATTCAACGCTGTCTGGAGAATGCCCAGCTGCTGCGGGCGAATCCGCAGGTGCGGGAGAAAGTGGTGGCGGTGTATGCCGAGGCCGAGCCGTTCGTGCCGTCCGAAAACGTCGACGCCCAGCTTTACAATGGGTTCTTTAGCGATGCCGACCGCGCGGCGATGAAAATCGTGCTGGAAACCGAACCGCGCAATCTGCCGGCGCTGGATATCACCTTCGCCGACAAGCGCATCGAACGCCTGCTGTTTAACTACCGGGCGCGCAACTTCCCCGGCACGCTCGATGAACATGAGCAGCAGCGCTGGTTAGAGCACCGTCGTCAGGTATTTACGCCTGAGTTTTTGCAGGCCTATGCCGATGAGCTGCAGATGCTGTATCAGCAGTATGCGGATGATAAAGAGAAGCTGGCGCAGCTGAAGGCGTTGTGGCAGTACGCGCAGGATATTGTCTGATTGGCGGACATGCCCGGGTAGCGGCTAACGCCTTACCCGGGCTACAAACGATGACCGGGGAGGACGCCTGACCGCAGGCCCGCGCAAGCGCAGCGCCGCCGGGCATTGCCTCCCCAGTTCGTGCTTACCTTTTTGCCCGGTGGCGGCTTCGCCTTACCGGGCCTGGACGCTGGTACCAGAGTAGCCCGGGTAAGGCGCTAGCCGCTACCCGGGATGACTGGCTTAACTTTTCGCGCGGCTGGCGATGATTTCATCCGCTACGTTGCGCGGCGCTTCCGCGTAGTGGTGGAACTCCATGCTGTAGGTTGCTCGTCCCTGAGACATCGAGCGCAGCGTGGTGGAATAACCAAACATCTCCGCCAGCGGCACATCGGCGCGGATGATCTGGCTGCCGAAGCGCTCTTCCATCCCCTGCACCATCCCGCGACGGGAAGAGAGATCGCCCATGATATTCCCGGCGTACTCTTCCGGCGTCTCCACCTCCACGTGCATCACCGGCTCAAGGATCACCGGGTCCGCTTTGCGCGCCCCTTCCCGGAAGCCGAAGATCGCCGCCATGCGGAACGCCATTTCCGAGGAGTCCACGTCGTGGTACGACCCGAAGGTCAGGGTCGCTTTCACATCAACCACCGGATAGCCCGCCAGCACGCCGGTGCCCATCGCTTCGCGCAGCCCTTTCTCCACGGAAGGGATGTACTCGCGCGGCACTACCCCGCCTTTGGTGGCGTCCTCGAAGACGAAACCGCTGCCCGGCTCCAGCGGCTCCAGGGTCAGCACGACGTGCCCGTACTGTCCTTTACCGCCGGACTGGCGCACAAATTTGCCTTCCACGTCCGTCACTTTCTTGCGCAGGGTTTCGCGGTAGGTGACCTGCGGACGACCAATGTTGGCCTCAACGCCAAACTCGCGCTTCATCCGGTCGACAATGATCTCCAGATGCAGCTCGCCCATGCCGGAGATAATCGTCTGGCCGGACTCTTCATCGGTATGCAGACGGAACGACGGATCTTCCGCCGCCAGCCGCTGCAGCGCGATGCCCATTTTCTCCTGGTCCGCTTTGGTCTTCGGCTCAATCGCCAGCGAAATCACCGGCTCCGGAAACTCCATGCGCTCAAGGGTAATAATCGCATCCGGATCGCATAGCGTATCACCGGTGGTCACATCCTTCAGCCCAACGCAGGCCGCGATATCCCCGGCGTGCAGTTCGTCAACTTCATGGCGATCGTTGGCCTGCATCAGCACGATACGCCCGATGCGCTCTTTCTTGCCCTTCACCGGGTTCCACACCGCATCGCCTTTCTTCAGCGTCCCGGAGTAGACGCGGATAAAGGTCAGCTGGCCGACGTAGGGGTCGGTCATCAGTTTGAACGCCAGCGCCGACAGCGGCTCATCGTCGCTCGGATGGCGTTCCGCCGGCTGGCCTTTCTCATCCACGCCCTGTATCGCCGGAATATCCAGCGGCGACGGCATCAGCTCCACCACCGCATCGAGCATGCGCTGCACGCCTTTGTTTTTAAAGGCGCTCCCGCAGAGCACCGCCTGGATTTCCCCCTTCACCGTGCGCTGGCGCAGACCGGCGACGATCTCCGCCTCGTCCAGCTCGCCGGTTTCGAGGTATTTGTCCATCAGCGCGTCGCTGGCCTCCGCCGCCGCCGAGACCATTTTCTCCCGCCACTCGCGGGCAGTCGCCAGCAGATCGTCAGGGACCGGCCCGTAGCTGAAGGTCATGCCCTGAGTGGCGTCATCCCACAGGATGGCACGCATTTTCACCAGGTCGACGACGCCGGTGAAATGCTCTTCGGCGCCAATGGGGATGACAATCGGCACCGGGTTGGCCTTCAGGCGGTCGATCATCATCTGCACCACGCGGAAGAAATCCGCCCCGGGGCGGTCCATCTTGTTGACGAAGGCCAGCCGCGGGACATGGTATTTATTCGCCTGGCGCCAGACGGTCTCCGACTGGGGCTGCACTCCGCCGACGGAGTCATACACCATCACTGCGCCGTCGAGCACGCGCATGGAACGTTCCACCTCAATGGTGAAATCCACGTGCCCCGGGGTGTCGATGATATTGATCCGGTGCGGCTCGAAGCTGCGGTCCATACCCGGCCAGAAGCAGCTCACCGCCGCCGAGGTAATAGTGATCCCGCGCTCCTGCTCCTGGGCCATCCAGTCGGTGGTTGCCGCGCCATCGTGTACTTCACCCAGCTTATGGCTCATCCCGGTGTAAAACAGGATGCGCTCGGTGGTGGTGGTTTTACCGGCATCGATATGCGCGGAGATACCGATGTTGCGATAACGTTCGAGGGGGATGGGTCGGGGCATGATGCGTCCTTAGTCGTTTTGACTGTCAGTCTGCGGTCGGAATGATCCGCAGTTCATTTCACTGCCGCTTATGATAGTACAATTGTACGAGTATATTCGAACTATTTTGACTATTATTATGATTGGTCAGGTTGCGGCGGCGCGCGTGGCATCAGACCTGGAGTTTGGGTATAGTAGCCGCCAGCCGCCGATACGGGCTGCGACCGCCATGCGCCGCGCCACCGCCGACACAGGATTATTATGATCGCCAATCACCCCGAACGAGAACAAATTCGCCTGGAAAATGTCCTTTCCGCGCTCGGCAACCCGCTGCGACTGGAGATCATCCGCACGCTGGCCGACGGCAGCGAGCAGAGCTGCAACGCGCTGCGTCAGGAAGAGGTGGCCAAGTCCACCATGACCCACCACTGGCGCGTCCTGCGCGACAGCGGTGTGATCTGGCAGCGGCCTCAGGGACGGGAGAATATGATTTCGCTGCGCCGGGAAGATCTGGACGCCCGTTTTCCCGGCCTGCTGGATACGCTGCTGAACGTGATGCAGCAGCCGTGAATCGCTAACCGACAGCCTACTCCTCCCCCGCCAGCCGCTGATACTGTCTGAAACGGGCCCGGGCATCGTCCTCCGTTTGCCGGAACAGGGCGTCCGCCAGATCCGGTGTGGTTTTGTGCAGCGCGGCATAGCGCACCTCGCCGAGCAAAAAGTCGCGGAAGCTCTCTTCCGGCTCTTCGGAGTCCAGTATAAACGGCGTTTTGCCCTCGGCTTCGCGCTGCGGATGATAGCGCCACAGGTGCCAGTATCCCGCCTCCACCGCCCGCTTCGCCTCGCGCTGACTGCAGCGCATCCCGGCTTTCAGACCGTGGTTGATACAGGCGGCGTAGGCGATCACCAGCGACGGCCCCGGCCAGGCTTCGGCCTCGGCGATGGCCCGCAGGGTCTGATCTTTATCGGCGCCCATGGCGATCTGGGCGACGTAAACATTGCCGTAGCTCATCGCCATCATGCCGAGATCTTTTTTCCGCGTGCGTTTCCCCTGCGCGGCAAATTTGGCGATCGCCGCCACCGGGGTCGACTTGGACGACTGGCCGCCGGTGTTGGAGTAGACCTCGGTATCAAACACCAGAATATTGACGTCTTCCCCGCTGGCCAGCACATGATCGAGGCCGCCGAAGCCGATATCGTAGGCCCAGCCATCGCCGCCGAAGATCCACTGCGAACGCCGGACGAAATAGTCACGGTTCTGCCAGAGCTGCTCCAGCAGCGGAACCCCCTCTTTTTCCGCCGCCAGCAACGCACTGAGGCGGTCCGCGCGTTCGCGGGTCCCCTCCCCCTCATCCTGCTGCGCCAGCCACTGCCGCATCGCGGCGTGAAGCGCGTCGCTGACCGGCAGGGCCAGGGCGCGGGTCATCTCCTCGGCGATCTGTTGGCGGATCGCCTGGCCGCCAAGCATCATGCCAAGCCCGAACTCGGCGTTATCCTCGAACAGCGAGTTTGCCCAGGCCGGCCCGTGGCCGCGGTGGTTGGTGGTATAGGGCATTGAAGGCGCGCTGGCGCCCCAAATCGAAGAACAGCCCGTGGCGTTGGCGATCAGCATCCGGTCGCCAAACAGCTGGGTGATCAGCCGGGCATAGGGTGTTTCGCCGCAGCCCGCACAGGCGCCGGAAAACTCCAGCAGCGGCGTTTCGAACTGGCTGCCTTTGACCGTCGTTTTGCGAAACGGGTTGTCTTTTGGCGCCAGCCCCAGGGCGTAATCCCAGACCGGGGCCATCGCGCGCTGGCTGTCGAGGGAGACCATCTGCAGCGCCTTGCCGCGCGACGGGCAGCTCTCCACACAGTTGCCGCAGCCGGAGCAGTCCAGCGGCGAGATAGCCAGATGATAGTGGTAGTCTTTGGCCCCCTGGGCCGGTTTGCTCAGCAGCCCGGCGGGAGCCGTGTCCTGCTCTTCAGCGCTCAGTAACGCCGGGCGGATCGCCGCATGCGGGCAGACAAAGGCGCACTGGTTACACTGGGTACAGCCGTCAGGCTGCCAGACCGGCACCTCCAGGGCGATGCCGCGCTTCTCCCAGGCGGCGGTGCCGGAGGGAAAGGTGCCGTCTTCCATCCCGGCGAAGGCGCTCACCGGCAACAGGTCGCCACGCTGGCGGTTCATGGGCTGCAGGATATCGCGGATGAAGTCCGGCATCAGGGCGCTCGCCTGCGGTGCCGGCGCCTCGAGGGTCGCCCAGTGGGCGGGTACCGTCACCCGGTGCAGCGCCGCCATCCCCAGCTCGATAGCCCGCTGGTTCTTCTCAATGACGCTCGCTCCTTTGCTGCCATAGCTTTTTTCCACCGCCTGCTTGAGATAGTCCGCCGCGGTTTGCGGATCGATAATGGCCGTCAGCTTAAAGAACGCCGCCTGCATCAGCATGTTAAAGCGCCCGCCGAGGCCCAGCTCGCGGGCGATGTCCACCGCGTTGAGGGTATAAAAGTCGATCTTTTCCTGCGCCAGATAGCGCCGGACGCTGACCGGCAGGTGCTGCTCCAGCTCCGCCTCGGACCAGCTGCAGTTGAGCAGAAAAGTGCCCCCCGGCTTCAGCCCCTCCAGCAGGTCGTAGCGGTCGACATAGGATTGCTGAGAGCAGGCGATAAAATCGGCCCGGTGGATCAGGTAGGGCGAGGTGATCGGCCGATCGCCAAAGCGCAGGTGTGAGACGGTGATCCCCCCGGACTTTTTCGAGTCGTAGGAAAAGTAGGCCTGAGCGTAGAGCGGCGTGTTATCGCCGATGATCTTGATGGCGCTTTTGTTCGCCCCGACGGTACCATCCGAGCCCATGCCCCAGAATTTGCAGGCGGTGATCCCGGCATGGGAGACCGCCAGCGGTTCCTGCCGGGCGGGCAGCGAGGTAAAAGTGACATCATCGACAATGCCCAGGGTAAAGCCGTCCTTCGGCAGCGGCTGCCTGAGGTTGTCAAACACTGCGGCGATATCGTTGGGCAGCACGTCCTTACCGCCGAGCGCGTAGCGGCCGCCGACGATCAGCGGCGCATCGTCGCGCTGATAGAAGGCGTTCTTGACGTCGAGGCACAGCGGTTCCGCCTGCGCCCCCGGCTCTTTGGTGCGGTCAAGGACGGCAATACGCTGCACGCTGGCGGGCAGTTGCGCGAAGAAGTGCGCCAGCGAGAACGGCCGATAGAGATGAACGCTGAGCAGCCCCACCTTCTCCCCCGCCGCATTGAGCGTCTCCACCACCTCCTGGACGGTGTCGCACACTGAGCCCATGGCGATAATCACCCGCTCGGCGTCCGGCGCGCCGTGGTAATTAAACAGGTGATATTCCCGCCCGGTCAGCGCGGTGATCTTCGCCATATAGCTTTCCACCAGATCGGGCAGCGCGAGGTAGAAGCGGTTACCGGCCTCCCGCTCCTGGAAGTAGATATCCGGGTTTTGCGCGGTGCCGCGGATCACCGGGTGATCCGGGTGCAGCGCCTGACGACGAAAGCGCTCCAGCGCCGGGCGGTCCAGCAGCGTCGCCAGTTGCTCATACTCCAGCACCTCGATCTTCTGTATTTCGTGCGAAGTACGAAAGCCGTCGAAGAAGTTGATAAACGGTATCCGCCCGGCGATCGCCGCCAGGTGAGCCACCGCCGACAGGTCCATCACCTGCTGAACGTTATTCTCCACCAGCATGGCGCAGCCGGTCTGGCGCACCGCCATCACGTCCTGATGGTCGCCAAAAATATTCAGCGAATTGGTCGCCAGCGCCCGGGCGCTGACGTGAAAGACGCCCGGCAGCAGCTCCCCGGCGATTTTGTATAAATTGGGGATCATCAGCAGCAGCCCCTGCGACGCGGTGTAGGTGGTGGTGAGCGCCCCCGCCTGCAGCGCGCCGTGCACCGCCCCGGCGGCACCGGCTTCAGACTGCATCTCCATCAGGCGCACCGGTCGACCAAAGAGGTTCTTTTTCCCCTTAGCGGCCCATTCATCGACATTTTCCGCCATCGGCGTGGAGGGGGTGATGGGATAGATGGCCGCCACGTCGGTAAAGGCGTAGGAGATCCAGGCCGCCGCCGCGTTGCCATCCATTGTTTTCATGTTTCCGGACATCGTTCAATCCTCGAAGGTGAGCGTTCTCTTTACCGCGACAGCCCGCGGCAAACCCTGTTTCCTCTTCAAGCACAGCCTGTGCCAGCTCGCGAATTGCCGCCTGTCGCTTATTAATTCAACAGGTTAAGGGAAGAAAGGCGCAGATCCGTCCGGCGGAATTGCGGGGAATAAGACACAGGGCGCGACAAGCTGTTGAACAGGCGACAAAGCGCCGCGCCGGGCCGGTGGCGGGAAATTGTTCTGTTTCGCACATTTGGTGGCGTTATTGTGCCGTTTGCGCAGGCCCCCTGCGCGGTCGGTTTACAAAAAACACTTATTTATCAAACATCTAAATAAAAAATCACAGCTGGTATGTTCCCTGCACTTCTCTGCTGGCAAACACTCAACAACAGGAGAAGTCACCATGACCATGCGTCAATGCGCTATCTACGGTAAAGGCGGTATCGGTAAATCCACCACCACCCAGAATCTCGTCGCGGCTCTCGCCGAGATGGGTAAGAAAGTGATGATCGTCGGCTGCGATCCGAAGGCGGACTCCACCCGTCTGATCCTCCATGCGAAAGCCCAGAACACCATCATGGAGATGGCGGCGGAAGTGGGCTCGGTCGAGGATCTGGAGCTCGAAGACGTGCTGCAAATCGGCTATGGCGATGTCCGTTGCGCCGAATCCGGCGGCCCGGAGCCAGGCGTCGGCTGTGCCGGACGCGGGGTGATCACCGCCATCAACTTCCTCGAAGAAGAAGGCGCCTATGAAGAAGATCTGGATTTCGTCTTCTATGACGTCCTCGGCGACGTGGTCTGCGGCGGCTTCGCTATGCCGATCCGCGAAAACAAAGCCCAGGAGATCTACATCGTCTGCTCCGGCGAGATGATGGCGATGTATGCCGCCAACAATATCTCCAAAGGGATCGTGAAGTACGCCAAATCCGGCAAGGTACGCCTCGGCGGCCTGATCTGTAACTCGCGTAAAACCGACCGCGAAGATGAGCTGATCATCGCTCTGGCGGAGAAGCTTGGCACCCAGATGATCCACTTCGTTCCCCGCGACAACATTGTACAGCGCGCGGAGATCCGCCGGATGACGGTGATCGAGTACGACCCGACCTGTCAGCAGGCCAACGAATATCGTCAACTGGCGCAGAAGATCGTCAATAACACCAAAAAAGTAGTGCCGACCCCCTGCACCATGGACGAGCTGGAGTCGCTGCTGATGGAGTTCGGCATCATGGAAGAAGAAGACACCAGCATCATTGGTAAAACCGCCGCTGAAGAAAACGCGGCCTGAGTACAGGATCCTCACCATGACCAACGCAACAGGCGAACGTAACCTTGCGCTCATCCAGGAAGTCCTGGAGGTGTTTCCCGAAACCGCGCGCAAAGAGCGCAGAAAGCACATGATGATCAGCGATCCGCAGATGGAGAGCGTCGGCAAGTGCATTATCTCGAACCGTAAATCGCAGCCCGGGGTGATGACCGTGCGCGGCTGCGCCTATGCGGGCTCGAAAGGGGTGGTGTTTGGGCCAATCAAAGACATGGCCCATATCTCGCACGGCCCCATCGGCTGCGGCCAGTACTCGCGCGCCGGACGGCGCAACTACTATACCGGCGTCAGCGGTGTCGACAGCTTCGGCACCCTGAACTTCACCTCTGATTTTCAGGAGCGCGATATTGTCTTCGGCGGCGATAAAAAGCTGAGCAAACTGATTGAAGAGATGGAGCTGCTGTTCCCGCTGACCAAAGGGATCACCATCCAGTCGGAGTGCCCGGTGGGCCTCATCGGCGATGACATCAGCGCCGTGGCCAACGCCAGCAGCAAGGCGCTGGATAAACCGGTGATCCCGGTGCGCTGCGAAGGCTTTCGCGGCGTATCGCAGTCGCTGGGCCACCATATCGCCAACGACGTGGTGCGCGACTGGGTGCTGAACAATCGCGAAGGGCAGCCGTTTGCCAGCACCCCGTACGATGTCGCCATCATTGGCGATTACAACATCGGCGGCGACGCCTGGGCCTCGCGCATTCTGCTGGAAGAGATGGGGCTGCGCGTAGTGGCGCAGTGGTCCGGCGACGGCACCCTGGTGGAGATGGAGAACACCCCGTTCGTTAAGCTCAACCTCGTCCACTGCTACCGCTCGATGAACTATATCGCCCGCCATATGGAGGAGAAACATCAGATCCCGTGGATGGAATATAACTTCTTCGGCCCGACCAAAATCGCCGAATCACTGCGCAAAATCGCCGATCAATTTGATGACACCATTCGCGCCAATGCAGAAGCGGTGATCGCCAAATATGAGGGGCAGATGGCGGCCATCATCGCCAAATATCGCCCGCGGCTGGAGGGGCGCAAAGTGCTGCTGTACATGGGGGGGCTGCGGCCGCGCCACGTCATCGGCGCCTATGAGGATCTCGGGATGGAGATCATCGCCGCCGGCTACGAGTTTGCCCATAACGATGATTACGACCGCACCCTGCCGGACCTGAAAGAGGGCACTCTGCTGTTTGACGATGCCAGCAGCTATGAGCTGGAGACCTTCGTCAAAGCGCTGAAGCCCGACCTCATCGGCTCCGGGATCAAAGAGAAATATATCTTCCAGAAAATGGGGGTGCCGTTCCGCCAGATGCACTCCTGGGACTATTCCGGCCCCTATCACGGCTATGACGGCTTCGCCATCTTTGCCCGCGATATGGATATGACCCTGAACAATCCGGCGTGGAACGAACTGACTGCCCCGTGGCTGAAGTCTGCGTGATTGCCCCTTCACTATCCCGTCAGTCCACCGATTTGTGGCGCGGGAGGAGAACACCATGAGCCAAACGATCGATAAAATTCACAGCTGTTATCCGCTGTTTGAACAGGATGAATACCAGACCCTGTTCCAGAACAAAAAGAGCCTTGAAGAGGCGCACGACGCACAGCGCGTCCAGGAGGTGTTTGCCTGGACCACCACCGCCGAGTATGAAGCGCTGAACTTCCAGCGCGAGGCGCTGACCGTCGACCCGGCCAAAGCCTGCCAGCCGCTCGGCGCCGTACTCTGCGCGCTGGGGTTCGCCGGTACCCTGCCCTACGTGCACGGCTCCCAGGGCTGCGTCGCCTATTTTCGCACCTACTTTAACCGCCATTTTAAAGAGCCGGTGGCCTGCGTCTCCGACTCCATGACCGAGGACGCGGCGGTGTTCGGCGGCAACAACAACATGAATCTGGGCCTGCAGAATGCCAGCGCGTTGTATAAACCCGAGATTATCGCCGTCTCCACCACCTGCATGGCCGAGGTGATCGGCGACGATCTGCAGGCGTTTATCGCCAACGCCAAAAAAGAGGGATTTGTTGACGACAGCATCGCCATTCCTTACGCCCATACCCCCAGCTTTATCGGCAGCCATGTCACCGGCTGGGACAATATGTTCGAAGGGTTCGCGAAGACCTTTACCGCTGACTACGCCGGGCAGCCGGGCAAACAGCAAAAGCTCAATCTGGTGACCGGATTTGAGACCTATCTCGGCAACTTCCGCGTGCTGAAGCGGATGATGGCGCAGATGGATGTCCCGTGCAGCCTGCTCTCCGACCCATCCGAGGTGCTCGACACCCCCGCCGACGGCCATTACCGGATGTACGCCGGCGGCACCAGCCAGCAGGAGATCAAAACCGCGCCGGACGCCATTGACACCCTGCTGCTGCAGCCGTGGCAGCTGGTGAAAAGCAAAAAGGTGGTTCAGGAGATGTGGAATCAGCCCGCGACGGAGGTGGCCGTTCCGTTGGGTCTGGCCGCTACCGACGCGCTGCTCATGACCGTTAGTCAGCTAACCGGCAAACCGATCGCCGACGCCCTGACCCTGGAGCGCGGCCGGCTGGTGGACATGATGCTGGACTCCCACACCTGGCTGCACGGCAAAAAATTCGGCCTCTATGGCGATCCGGATTTCGTGATGGGCCTGACGCGCTTCCTGCTGGAGCTGGGCTGCGAGCCGACGGTGATCCTCAGCCATAACGCCAATAAACGCTGGCAAAAAGCGATGAAGAAAATGCTCGATGCCTCGCCGTACGGCCAGGACAGCGAAGTGTTCATCAACTGCGACCTGTGGCACTTCCGGTCGCTGATGTTCACCCGCCAGCCGGACTTTATGATCGGTAACTCCTACGGCAAGTTTATCCAGCGCGATACCCTGGCGAAGGGCAAAGCCTTCGAAGTGCCGCTGATCCGTCTCGGCTTTCCGCTGTTCGACCGCCATCATCTGCACCGCCAGACCACCTGGGGCTATGAAGGCGCGATGAACATCGTCACGACGCTGGTGAACGCCGTGCTGGAAAAACTGGACCACGACACCAGCCAGCTGGGCAAAACCGATTACAGCTTCGACCTCGTTCGTTAACCATCAGGCGCCCCGCCGCAGGCGGGGCCAGGAGGGAGTATGCCCATCGTGATTTTCCGTGAGCGCGGCGAGGCGCTGTATGCCTATATCGCCAAACAGGATCTGGAGGCTCGGGTGCTCCAGGTCGAACATGACGAGACCGACCGCTGGGGCGGCGCGATTGCCCTTGAAGGGGGGCGTCGCTACTACGTCAATCCGCAGCCGGGGCGGCCGGTCTTCCCGATAAGCCTGCGCGCCACCCGCAGCACGCTGCTATAAGGAGCTGGAAATGTCCGATAACGATACCCTTTTCTGGCGTCTGCTGGCGCTGTTCCAGACGCTGCCGGAGCTGCAGCCGGTGCAAGTCGTCGACTGGCTGGCGCAGGAGTGCGGCGAGACCTTGACCCCGGCACGCTTAACCACCCTGACGCAGCCTCAGCTGGCCGCCAGCTTTCCTTCGGCGACGGCGGTGATGTCCCCGGCCCGCTGGGCGCGGGTCATCGCCTGCCTTCAGGGGGCGCTGCCCGGCCATTTACGCATCGCCCGCCACCCTCAGCGAACGCCGCAGCTGCGGGTCGCTTTTTGCTCGCAGGATGGCCTGACCATCAATGGTCATTTTGGCCAGAACCGGCTGTTTTTTATCTATGCCTTCGATGACCAGGGCGGCTGGCTGGCAGATCTGCGCCGCTATGCCTCCCCTTCGGCGGCGTCTGACGCCAGCGAGATGCGCGCCAGGCTACTGGAGGATTGCCATCTGCTGTTTTGTCAGGAGATTGGCGGGCCTGCCGCCGCGAGGTTGATCCGCCATCAGATCCATCCGATGAAAGCGCCACCGGGCACGACGATTCAGGCGCAGTGCGCCGCGGTGAGCGCGATGCTGGCCGGTCGGCTGCCGCCGTGGCTGGCGAAGCGCCTCAACCGGGATAACCCTCTGGAGGAACGTGTTTTTTAATCGTTGTGTTGTGCTTGTTGCCCGCCGACCCCGCGGGCCTTTTTTTACCCCTGCAGGGACATCCTTTCTTTCAGCAAGGCAAGCGCCGCAGGACAGGGACAAAAGTGACAGCGGGGGGTTGGGCGCATCAGGAAAATTGGCGAGAACGCAGGCGCGCATCCAGGACTGGCCGCCAGGACGGCGGCCAGAGGGCGGTCGAGACAGGGATGTCGAGTCCGCCCGTTCCGCCAGATGAAGCCGGAGTGGAGCGGACCGCGCAGCGGCAATTTTCAGCGCCATGCGGGGGGTCATGGGGGGCGGGCGAAACGCCCCCCATGCCGTTCACCCGCAGAGGGCGCGATGAAATAGAGAGGAAGGTCGGTGAACGGAATAGTCCACCTTATCGACCTTTCCCGCCATTCACCAGTCTGCAGCAATACTGTCGCGGTAAATCCAGTTATCAGCGCGATAAATCATGCCCCCCTTGTCCGATTGTTGCCTTTGTCGCAAAACCCACAACCCTTTTTCCTTAAAAATCAATCCCCCTCTCCCTGGAGCGCGAATTGCATCACCTCTCCGGTCTCCCACCGTCAACGAGGTCACTATGAAGGGAAAGGAAATTCTGGCGCTGCTGGACGAACCCGCCTGCGAGCACAACCAGAAGCAAAAATCCGGCTGCAGCGCCCCTAAGCCCGGCGCCACCGCCGGCGGCTGCGCCTTCGACGGCGCGCAGATAACGCTCCTGCCCATCGCCGACGTCGCGCACCTGGTGCACGGCCCCATCGGCTGCGCGGGCAGCTCGTGGGATAACCGTGGCAGCGTCAGCGCCGGCCCGGCCCTCAGCCGGCTCGGCTTTACCACCGATCTCAACGAACAGGATGTGATTATGGGCCGCGGCGAACGCCGTCTGTTCCACGCCGTGCGTCACATCGTCGACCGCTATCGCCCGGCGGCGGTCTTTATCTACAACACCTGCGTACCGGCGATGGAGGGCGATGACATCGAAGCGGTATGCCAGGCCGCGCAGACCGCCACCGGCGTCCCGGTCATCGCCATTGACGCCGCCGGCTTCTACGGCAGCAAAAATCTTGGCAACCGGATGGCGGGCGACGTGATGCTCAGGCAGGTGATTGGCCAGCGCGAACCCGCCCCGTGGCCGGACAACACGCCCTTTGCCCCGGCCCAGCGCCACGATATCGGCCTGATTGGCGAATTCAATATCGCCGGCGAGTTCTGGCAGGTCCAGCCGCTGCTCGACGAGCTGGGGATCCGCGTCCTCGGCAGCCTCTCCGGCGACGGCCGCTTTGCCGAGATCCAGACCCTGCACCGGGCGCAGGCCAATATGCTGGTCTGCTCGCGGGCGCTGATCAACGTCGCCCGGGGGCTGGAGCTGCGCTACGGCACGCCGTGGTTTGAAGGCAGCTTCTACGGGATCCGCGCCACCTCCGACGCCCTGCGCCAGCTGGCGGCGCTGCTGGGGGATGACGACCTGTGCCGCCGCACCGAGGCGCTGATCGCCCGCGAGGAGCGAGCGGCGGAGCAGGCGCTGGCGCCGTGGCGCGAGCAGCTCCGCGGGCGCAAGGTGCTGCTCTACACCGGCGGCGTGAAATCCTGGTCGGTGGTCTCGGCCCTGCAGGATCTCGGCATGACCGTGGTGGCCACCGGCACGCGGAAATCCACCGAGGAGGATAAACAGCGGATCCGGGAGCTGATGGGCGACGAGGCGGTGATGCTTGAGGAGGGCAACGCCCGCACCCTGCTCGACGTGGTGTACCGCTATCAGGCGGATCTGATGATCGCCGGCGGACGCAATATGTACACCGCCTGGAAAGCCCGGCTGCCGTTTCTCGATATCAATCAGGAGCGGGAGCACGCCTACGCTGGCTACCAGGGCATCATCACCCTCGCCCGCCAGCTTTGTCTGACCCTCGCCAGCCCCGTCTGGCCGCAAACGCATGCCCGCGCCCCGTGGCGCTAGGAGAACACCATGGCAGACCTTATCCGTAGCGAAAAACCGCTGGCGGTGAGCCCGATTAAAACCGGGCAACCGCTCGGGGCGATCCTCGCCAGCCTCGGGCTGGCCCAGGCCATCCCGCTGGTCCACGGCGCCCAGGGCTGCAGCGCCTTCGCCAAAGTTTTCTTTATTCAGCATTTCCATGACCCGGTGCCGCTGCAGTCGACGGCCATGGATCCGACCGCCACGATCATGGGGGCCGACGGCAATATCTTCACCGCGCTCGACACCCTCTGCCAGCGCCACAGTCCGCAGGCCATCGTGCTGCTCAGCACCGGTCTGGCGGAAGCGCAGGGCAGCGATATCGCCCGGGTGGTGCGCCAGTTTCGCGAGGCGCATCCCCGCCATAACGGGGTGGCGATCCTCACCGTCAACACCCCGGATTTTTTTGGCTCTATGGAAAACGGCTACAGCGCGGTGATCGAGAGCATCATCGAGCAGTGGGTGGCGCCGACGCCGCGGCCGGGGCAGCGCCCCCGGCGGGTCAACCTGCTGGTCAGCCACCTCTGTTCGCCAGGGGATATCGAATGGCTGAGCCGCTGCGTGGAGGCCTTTGGCCTGCAGCCGGTGGTCCTGCCGGACCTCTCGCTGTCGATGGATGGCCACCTCGGTCAGGGGGATTTTACGCCCCTGACCCAGGGCGGCGCCTCGCTGCGCCAGATTGCGCAGATGGGCCAGAGTCTGGGCAGCTTCGCCATCGGCGTGTCAATGCAGCGGGCGGCATCCCTCCTGAGCCAGCGCAGCCGGGGGGACGTGATCGCCCTGCCGCACCTGATGACTCTCGACCACTGCGATACCTTTATCCATCAGCTGGCGAAGCTGTCCGGACGCCGCGTACCGGCCTGGATTGAGCGCCAGCGCGGCCAGCTGCAGGATGCGATGATCGACTGCCATATGTGGCTGCAGGGCCAGCGCATGGCGATGGCCGCGGAGGGCGACCTGCTGGCGGCATGGTGTGATTTCGCCCGCAGCCAGGGGATCCAGCCCGGCCCGCTGGTCGCCCCCACCAGCCACCCCAGCCTGCGCCAGCTGCCGGTCGAGCAGGTGGTGCCGGGGGATCTTGAGGATCTCCAGCAGTTGCTGAGCCACCAACCCGCCGATCTGCTGGTGGCTAACTCGCACGCCCGCGATCTGGCGGAGCAGTTTGCCCTGCCGCTGATCCGCGTCGGCTTTCCCATCTTCGACCGGCTCGGCGAGTTTCGCCGGGTCCGCCAGGGGTACCCCGGCATGCGCGACACGCTGTTTGAGCTGGCCAATCTGCTGCGCGACCGCCATCACCACACCGCCCTCTACCGCTCGCCGCTTCGCCAGGGCGCCGACCCCCAGCCGGCTTCAGGAGACGCTTATGCCGCCCATTAACCGACAGTTTGAGATGGTCCACGCCGACGAGTGGTCGATGAAAGTCGCCTTCGCCAGCTCCGATTACCGCCACGTCGATCAGCATTTTGGCGCCACGCCGCGGCTGGTGGTCTACGGCGTCAAGGCGGATCGAGTCACCCTGCTGCGGGTGGTGGAGTTCCCGGTCGTCAGCGGCCATCAGACCGAGAAGATAGCCGAGCGTGTCCACGCCCTGGAGGATTGCGTCACCCTGTTCTGCGTGGCGATTGGCGAGGCGGTTTTTCGCCAGCTGCTGCAGGTGGGCGTCCGCGCCGAACGGGTTCCCGACCAGACCACCATCCTCGGCTTACTGCAGGAGATCCAGCTCTCCTGGTATGAAAAAGCGCAGCGCCGCAGCACGCGGCAACGCGACCCGCAGCGCTTTAACCGCCTGCTGGAGGAGCAGACATGGCGGGAGGAGCCCGACCCGCAGCCCTGAGCCTGTCGTTTATGTGACAAAGCCCACAAAACGCCACAACAGTGTCGGCTCTGTCGGGGGAGCTGATTCAGCCAGATAATTAATAAATAAGGTTTTTATGCGTTGGTACTGCAATTGCTTGGGGAACAGTACCACCGCCAGTCTGCGGTGCACCGCGCCCCGGCGTTTTCGTCATCATCCCTGGAGCTGACAGCATGTGGAACTACTCCGAGAAAGTGAAAGACCATTTTTTTCATCCCCGCAACGCGCGCGTGGTCGACAACGCCAACGCGGTGGGCGATGTGGGTTCATTAAGCTGCGGCGATGCGCTGCGCCTGATGCTGCGGGTTGATCCGCACACCGAGATCATCGAGGAGGCCGGCTTCCAGACCTTCGGCTGCGGCAGCGCCATCGCCTCCTCTTCCGCGCTGACGGAGCTGATTATCGGCCACACCCTGACCGAAGCCGGGCAGATCACCAACCAGCAGATCGCCGACTACCTCGACGGTCTGCCGCCGGAGAAAATGCACTGCTCGGTGATGGGCCAGGAGGCGCTGCGTGCGGCCATCGCCCATTTTCGCGGCGAAAGCCTTGAGGAGGAGCATGAGGAGGGCAAGCTGATCTGTAAATGCTTCGGCGTCGACGAAGGGCATATTCGCCGGGCCGTGGTGAACAACGGCCTGACCACCCTCGAGGAAGTGATCAACTACACCAAGGCCGGCGGGGGCTGTACCGCCTGCCATGAAAAAATTGAGCTGGCGCTGGCGGCGATCCTCGCCCAACAGCCGCCCGCCCCCCTGCCGGCGGAGACGACCCAGGATGCGCACTGGCAAAGCGTGGTCGATACCATCAACGAGCTGCGCCCGCACATTCAGGCCGACGGCGGCGACATGACGCTGGTGAGCGTCACCCCGCGCCAGGTGACCGTCAGCCTCTCCGGCAGCTGCAGCGGCTGCATGATGACCGACATGACCCTCGCCTGGCTGCAGCAGAAGCTGATGGAGCGTACCGGAAGTTACATGGACGTGGTGGCGGCCCCGGCCGCGGTTAACTAACCCAAGGGGGATACGATGAAACCTGTTTATCTCGATAACAACGCCACCACCCGTCTCGACCCGATGGTTCTCGACGCGATGATGCCCTTTTTGACCGACATTTACGGCAACCCTTCGTCGATACACGATTTTGGTCTGCCGGCGCAGGCCGCCCTTGAACGGGCGCACCAACAGGTGGCCGCCCTGCTCGGAGCCGACTACCCCAGCGAGATCATCTTTACCTCCTGCGCCACCGAGGCCACCACCACCGCCATCGCCTCGGCGGTGGCCCTGATGCCGGAGCGGCGCGAGATCATCACCAGCGTGGTCGAACATCCCGCCACCCTGGCGGTGTGCGAACAGCTGGAGCGCCAGGGATACCTGATCCACCGTATCGCCGTGGATCGGCAGGGGGCCCTCGATATGGCGCAGTTTCGGGCGGCGCTTAGCCCGCGCGTGGCGCTGGTCAGCATTATGTGGGCCAATAACGAAACCGGCGTCATGTTCCCGGTGCCCGAGCTGGCGGAGCTGGCCCATGAGCAGGGCGCGCTGTTTCACTGCGACGCCGTGCAGGTGGTGGGCAAAATCCCGATGGCGCTCAGCCAGACGCGGATCGATATGCTCTCCTGCTCGGCGCATAAATTCCACGGCCCCAAAGGGGTGGGCTGCCTCTGGCTGCGGCGGGGAACGCGGTTTCGCCCGCTGCTGCGCGGCGGCCACCAGGCGCATGGCCGGCGGGCCGGTACGGAAAATATCAGCGGCATTGTCGGGATGGGTGCCGCCAGCGAGCTGGCGCAGGTCCATCTCCCGGGCATGGCGCAGATTAGCCAGCTGCGCGATCGCCTTGCACACCATCTCCAGGCCACTATCCCGGCGGTAACGGTGATGGGCGGCAGCCAGCCGCGGGTGCCCGGCACGCTTAATCTGGCCTTCGAGTGCATTGAAGGCGAGGCGATCCTGCTGCTGATGAATCAGGCCGGGATCGCCGCCTCCAGCGGCAGCGCCTGCACCTCCGGCTCGCTGGAGCCGTCGCACGTCATGCGGGCGATGAATATCCCCTACACCGCGGCCCACGGCACCGTTCGCTTCTCCCTCTCGCGCTACACCCGGGAAAAAGAGATCGACTACGTCATCGCCGCCCTGCCGCCCATTATCGACCGGCTGCGCGCCCTGTCGCCCTACTGGCGGAACGGCCAGCCGCACCTGCAGGATGGCGCCTTCACGCCGGTCTACGGTTAAGACGGAGAGACGAAAATGGGACGCGTACTGATCAATGACACCACCCTGCGCGATGGCGAACAGAGTCCCGGCGTGGCCTTCCAGGCCAGCGAAAAAATCGCCATCGCCGAGGCGCTGTACGCGGCGGGGATCGAGGCGCTGGAGGTCGGCACCCCGGCGATGGGCGAGGAGGAGTGCGCCCGTATCCGGCTGGTGCGCCGTCAGCTCCCGGGCGCCACGCTGATGACCTGGTGCCGAATGCAGGCCGGCGAAATTCGCCAGAGCGCCGAGCTGGGCATGGACTGGGTGGATATCTCCATTCCCGCCTCCGACAAGCTGCGGCAGTACAAACTGCGCGAGAGCTTACCGCTGCTGCTGGAGCGGCTGGCGGCCCTGATCCACCTCGCCCACACCCTTGGCCTGAAGGTCTGCATTGGCTGTGAGGACGCCTCGCGAGCCAGCGACGCGACGCTGCAGGACATTGCCCGGCAGGCCGGCGAGGCGGGAGCCACCCGTCTGCGCTATGCCGATACCCTCGGCATCCTCGACCCGTTCACTACCGCGGCGCAGATCGCCGCCCTGCGCCGCGTCTGGCCCGGCGAACTCGAGATGCACGCCCATAACGATCTGGGCCTGGCTACCGCCAACACCCTGGCGGCGGTCCGCGCCGGGGCCACCAGCGTGAACACCACCGTGCTGGGCCTGGGCGAACGCGCGGGCAACGCGGCGCTGGAGACCGTGGCGCTCGGGCTGGAGCGCTGCCTGGGCGTCGAGACCGGGGTGCGTTTCACCGCCCTGCCGGCACTGTGCGAACACGTGGCCCTCGCCACCCGCCGCCCGGTGGATCCCCAGCAGCCGCTGGTGGGTGAGCTGGTCTTTACCCACGAATCCGGCGTGCACGTCGCGGCGCTGCTGCGCGACAGCGAGAGCTATCAGGCGATCGACCCCGCCCTGCTGGGCCGCGGCTATCGGCTGGTGCTGGGCAAACACTCTGGTCGCCAGGCGGTTAACGGCGTCTTCGACCGGATGGGCTATCACCTGACGTCAGCGCAAATTGACCAGCTGCTGCCCGCGCTCCGCCACTTTGCGGAAACCGGTAAACGCAGCCCGCGGGATGATGAGCTGGCGGCAATCTTTCACGCGCTCTGCGGCGCCGAAACGCTGCAGGCCAGGGGGTAAGCATGGAGTGGTTTTATCAGATCCCCGGCGTAGACGACCTGCGCTCCGCCGACGCCTTCTTTCAGTTTTTCGCCGTTCCCTACCAGCCCGAGCGTCTGGCCCACTGCAGCCTGCCGGTGCTGGCCGCCTTTCACCGTAAGCTGAAGGCGGAAGTGCCTCTGCTCAACCAGCTGGAGGAGAACCCGCGCGCGCACTGGCTGCTGGCGCGCCGGCTGCTGGCGGAGAGTTATCAGCAACAGTTCGAGGAGAACAGGCCATGAGACCCACATTCACCTTTAGCGAAGCGGTCCGCGTCGTGCGCGCCATCCGCAACGATGGCACCTATGCGGGCCTGCCATCCGGCGCCCTGCTGGTGCGCCGGGGCAGCATCGGCTATGTCCGCGACTGGGGGGTGTTCTTGCAGGACCAGATCATCTACCAGATCCACTTCCCGGACTGTGACCGGGTTGTCGGCTGCCGCGAACAGGAGCTGATTGCCGGCGATCGGCCCTGGCTGGCGGGGAATCTGCAGTATGGCGATAACGTCACCTGCCAGACGGCGCTGACGTTGCAGGGCGAAGTGGTGGTCAACGTCGGTCAGCAGGGGCGCATTGAAGCCACCGATCGGGGCGAGCGCGGCGACGGCTATATCGTCGACTTCGGCGGCCGCTGGTTCCAGGTGCCGGTGACCGCGCTGGCCCTGGCAGAGGAGGAAGAATAATGCAGCCATGGCAACGATTTGGCCGGCGGCGGCTGGCGCAGAGCCGCTGGAACTGCGAACCGGCGGCCATCGCCGCGGCGGACCGGGAGGCCTTCGAGGCGGCCTGGCAGCGTCAGGCCAGCGTGGAGCAGGCGCTGGTCGCCCAGGTCGCGGCGGAGGCGATCCCCGCCGCGCTACGGGAAGGCCTCGCCGCTTCGCTGGGCGCCTGGCTGGATGAGGGCGGGTTTACCCCGCCGGAGCGGGCGGCGATCGTCCTGCACCATGCCCGGCTGGAAACCGCCTTCGCCGGGATTGCCAGCCAGGCGCCGCAGCCGGATCCCGCCACGGTGCAGGCCTGGTATCTGCGGCATCAGGCGCAGTTTATCCGCCCGGAACAGCGGTTGACCCGCCATCTGCTGCTCACCGTCGATGGCGATGAGCAGGCGGTTTACTCGCGCATCCAGGCGCTTCATGGGCAAAT
The DNA here is from genome assembly GCF_040064295.1 of Klebsiella sp. JB_Kp031. Taxonomy (NCBI): domain Bacteria; kingdom Pseudomonadati; phylum Pseudomonadota; class Gammaproteobacteria; order Enterobacterales; family Enterobacteriaceae; genus Klebsiella; species Klebsiella sp. JB_Kp031. The sequence goes on along the minus strand of NZ_JBEAJW010000043.1, from coordinate 28,773 downwards.
CGCGGCCTCCCGCGAGGCGTTTGCGCCGCTGGCCCAGCGACACTCCCACTGTCCGAGCGCGCTGGACGGCGGACTGCTGGGGTGGATCGGCCGGGGATTGCTTTATCCGCAGCTGGAGGAGGCCCTGTTTGCGCTGACGGAAAACGCGCTGAGCGCGCCGGTGGCCAGCGAGCTGGGCTGGCACCTGGTATGGTGCGAAGCCATCCGCCCCGCCGCGCCGATGACGCCTGAGCAGGCGCTGGAAAGCGCCCGCGATTACCTCAGTCAACAGAGCCAGCGCCGCCACCAGCGCCAGTGGCTGGCTGAGATGTTAGCGCGCCAGCCGGGGCTTTGCGGGTAGCCGACAGGCCACCCGCCAGCGTTTACAGCAGGTGCGGTTTAATCTCCTCAAGCCAGGTCGCCAGGCGCGTTTCGGTTTCGTCGAACTGGTTATCCTGGTCCAGCACCAGCCCGACAAACCGCTCCCCCTCCAGCGCCGATGAGGCGCTGAACTCATACCCCTCGTTCGGCCAGCTGCCGATCATCGTCGCCCCGCGGGCGCGCAGGGCGTCGTACAGCGGCCGCAGCCCGCTGGCGAAGTTATCGGGATAGCCGCGCTGATCGCCGAGGCCAAACAGCGCCACCGTTTTCCCCTGCAGGCTGACGTCGCCGAGGGTCTGAAGAAATTCCGCCCACGACTCGCTCTCGCCCCCGGCCTCAAGGCCCGGCAGCTGGCCGTCGCCAAGCGTCGGCGTGCCCAGCAGCAGCGCCGGGTAGGCCAGCAGGTCCGCCAGCGTGGCGCGGTTAATATTGACCGGGGCGGCGGCGGCCTCCCCCAGCTGCTTGTGGATCATTTTCGCGATTTTGCGGGTTTTACCGGTATCGGTGCCAAAGAAAATGCCAATGTTCGCCATAGTACGCTCCTGTCGGAATGGTGTCGGAAATAGGGATAACCGCAGGGGTATTGCGAAGGCTGTGCCAGGTTGCCCTGCACCGTGACGGCCCATCCCTGCCCCATCAGGATCGCTTCCCGCCGCAGCAGCGCCCGCGAAAGGCGCCCCCGGCGGGCCTAAAGGTAAAAATCAGCGGATTTTCCCCCTGTCGGATCAATGTTTCGTTCGGTCGTTTCGATAAGGGCGCACAGTTTGCATGGTTATCCGGGTTCGGCTCAGCCCGCCGCGATCCGCGCAGGGTGTCGGACAATTTGTCATAACTGCGACACAGGAGTTTACGATGACCCTGAATATGATGCTCGATAACGCCGCGCCGGAAGCCATCGCCGGCGCGCTGACTCAACAACATCCGGGGCTGTTTTTTACCATGGTGGAACAGGCCTCGGTGGCGATCTCACTCACCGACGCCAGCGCCAGGATCATCTACGCCAACCCGGCGTTTTGCCGCCAGACCGGCTATTCGCTGGCGCAATTGTTAAATCAGAACCCGCGCCTGCTGGCCAGCAGCCAGACGCCGCGCGAGATCTATCAGGAGATGTGGCACACCCTGCTCCAGCGTCAGCCGTGGCGCGGCCAGTTGATTAACCAGCGGCGTGACGGCGGCCTGTACCTGGTGGAGATTGACATCACTCCGGTGCTCAGTCCGCAGGGGGAACTGGAGCACTATCTGGCGATGCAGCGGGATATCAGCGTCAGCTATACCCTGGAGCAGCGGCTGCGCAACCATATGACCCTGATGGAGGCGGTGCTGAATAATATTCCCGCCGCCGTGGTGGTGGTGGACGAGCAGGATCGGGTGGTGATGGACAACCTCGCCTATAAAACCTTCTGCGCCGACTGCGGCGGCCGGGAGCTGCTCACCGAGCTGCAGGTCTCCCCTGGCCGAATGACGCCCGGCGTGGAACAGATCCTGCCGGTGGCGATCCGCGGGGCCGCGCGCTGGCTGTCGGTGACCTGCTGGCCGCTGCCCGGCGTCAGCGAAGAGGCCAGCCGCTACTTTATCGACAGCGCCCTGGCGCGAAGCCTGGTGGTGATCGCCGACTGTACCCAGCAGCGCCAGCAGCAGGAGCAGGGCCGCCTCGACCGGCTGAAGCAGCAAATGACCGCCGGCAAGCTGCTGGCGGCGATCCGCGAATCGCTGGACGCCGCGCTGATCCAGCTGAACTGCCCGATTAACATGCTGGCGGCGGCCCGTCGGCTGAACGGCGAGAGCAGCGGCAACGTGGCGCTGGAGGCCGCCTGGCGAGAAGGGGAAGAGGCGATGGCCCGGCTCCAGCGCTGTCGCCCGTCGCTGGAACTCGAAAGCCCCGCCGTCTGGCCGCTGCAGCCCTTTTTCGACGACCTGTGCGCCCTCTACCGCACCCGCTTCGATCCCGAGGGGCTACAGCTGGAAATGGCCTCACCGCATCTGATCGGTTTTGGCCAGCGCACTCAGCTGCTGGCGTGCTTAAGCCTGTGGCTCGACCGCACCCTGGCCCTCGCCGCCGAGCTGCCTTCCGTCCCGCTGGCGATGCAGCTCTATGCCGAGGAAAACGACGGCTGGCTGGCGCTGTACCTGACCGACAACGTGCCGCTGCTGCAGGTGCGCTACGCCCACTCCCCCGACGCGCTGAATTCGCCGGGCAAAGGCATGGAGCTGCGGCTGATCCAGACCCTGGTGGCGCACCATCGCGGGGCCATCGAGCTGGCTTCCCGGCCGCAGGGCGGCACCTGCCTGACCCTGCGTTTCCCGTTGTTTAACACCCTGAACGGAGGTGAAGCATGATCCCCGAATCCGACCCGGACACCACCGTCAGACGCTTCGACCTCTCTCAGCAGTTCACCGCCATGCAGCGGATAAGCGTGGTGCTGAGCCGCGCCACCGAGGCCAGCAAAACGCTGCAGGAGGTGCTCAGCGTATTGCACAACGATGCCTTTATGCAGCACGGGATGATCTGTCTTTACGACAGCGAGCAGGAGATCCTCAGTATCGAAGCGCTGCAGCAAACCGAGCAGCAGACCCTCCCCGGCAGCGCGCAGATCCGCTATCGTCCCGGCGAGGGGCTGGTGGGGACGGTGCTGGCCCAGGGGCAGTCGCTGGTGCTGCCGCGGGTCGCCGACGATCAGCGTTTTCTCGACCGTCTGAGCCTCTACGATTATGACCTGCCGTTTATCGCCGTGCCGCTAATGGGGCCTAACGCCCGGCCCATGGGAGTGCTGGCGGCCCAGCCGATGGCGCGCCAGGAAGAGCGGCTGCCGGCCTGCACCCGCTTTCTCGAAACCGTCGCCAACCTCATGGCCCAGACCATCCGGTTGATGATCCTCCCGGCCTCCGCCACCCTGCCGGGCCGCCAGCCGCCGAAGGTGGAACGGCCGCCGGCCTGCTCGTCGTCGCGCGGGGTGGGCCTTGACAATATGGTCGGCAAGAGCCCGGCGATGCGCCAGATCGTGGAGGTGATCCGCCAGGTTTCGCGCTGGGACACCACCGTGCTGGTGCGCGGCGAAAGCGGCACCGGGAAGGAGCTGATCGCCAATGCCATCCACCACCATTCGCCGCGGGCTGGCGCCGCCTTCGTCAAATTTAACTGCGCGGCGCTGCCGGACAACCTGCTGGAAAGCGAACTGTTCGGCCATGAAAAAGGCGCCTTTACCGGGGCGATGCGCCAGCGTAAGGGGCGTTTTGAGCTGGCGGATGGCGGCACCCTGTTTCTCGACGAGATTGGCGAAAGCAGCGCCTCGTTCCAGGCTAAGCTGCTGCGCATCCTCCAGGAGGGGGAGATGGAGCGGGTCGGCGGCGATGAGACCCTGCGGGTGAATGTCCGCATCATCGCCGCCACCAACCGCCACCTGGAGGAGGAGGTCCGGCTGGGCCACTTCCGCGAGGATCTTTACTATCGCCTGAACGTGATGCCCATCGCCCTGCCCCCGCTGCGCGAGCGTCAGGAGGACATCGCCGAGCTGGCGCACTTTCTGGTGCGCAAAATTGGCCAGCATCAGGGGCGCACGCTGCGGATCAGCGAGGGGGCGATCCGCCTGCTGATGGAGTACAGCTGGCCGGGCAACGTTCGCGAACTGGAGAACTGCCTCGAACGATCGGCGGTGATGTCCGAGAGCGGCCTGATCGATCGCGACGTGATCCTCTTCACCCACCAGGAACGTCCGGCCAAAGCCCTGCCCACCAGCGGGCCAGCGGAAGACAGCTGGCTGGACAACAGCCTGGATGAACGCCAGCGGCTGATCGCCGCGCTGGAAAAAGCCGGCTGGGTGCAGGCCAAGGCGGCGCGGCTGCTGGGGATGACGCCGCGCCAGGTCGCCTACCGGATCCAGATCATGGATATCACCCTGCCGCGTCTGTAGGCCGCGGTGTCAGGTTCAGGACATTGTCGCCCGTGCGGCGGGAACACGACAATATTTTGCCGCAGGGATGCGGAATAACACCTTTCTTTTCAGAAAGATAAAAAAAACCTCTCTGGTATGCCCTTTGCAGCAGGAAGGTATCGCCCAACCAAGAAGGTACGACCATGACTTCCTGCTCTTCTTTTTCCGGCGGCAACGCCTGTCAGTCGGCGGACGCCAGCGCGTTAGCGCCGCGGGTGGCCGATAAGGTCGCCGCGCACCCCTGCTACTCCCGCAGCGGGCACCACCGTTTCGCCCGGATGCATCTCCCGGTCGCCCCGGCCTGCAATCTGCAGTGCAACTACTGCAACCGTAAATTCGACTGCAGCAATGAATCCCGCCCCGGGGTGTCATCGACGCTGCTGACCCCCGAGCAGGCGGTGCTGAAAGTGCGCCAGGTGGCCCAGGCCATCCCGCAGCTGTCGGTGGTTGGCATTGCCGGGCCCGGCGATCCGCTGGCCAATATGACCCGCACCTTCCGCACCCTGGAGCTGGTCCGCGACCAGCTTCCGGACCTGAAATTATGCCTGTCGACCAACGGGCTGATGCTGCCCGACGCGGTGGATCGCCTGCTGGAGGTCGGCGTGGATCACGTTACGGTGACCATCAACACTCTGGATGCCGAGATCGCCGGGCAAATCTACGCCTGGCTGTGGCTCGACGGCGAACGCTACAGCGGCCGGGAAGCCGGGGAGATCCTGATAGCCCGCCAGCTGGAGGGGGTCCGCAGGCTAACCAACGCCGGGGTGCTGGTCAAGATAAACTCGGTGCTGATGCCGGGGATCAACGACAGCGGCATGGCCGAGGTCAGCCGTTGTTTGCGGGAAAGCGGCGCGTTTATTCACAATATTATGCCGCTGATTGCCAGACCGGAGCACGGCACGGTCTTTGGCCTCAACGGCCAGCCGGAACCGGACGCCGGGATGCTCGCCGCGATCCGCAGCCAGTGCGGGGCAGCGATGCCGCAGATGACCCACTGCCACCAGTGCCGCGCCGACGCCATCGGCATGCTGGGCGAAGATCGCAGCCAGCAGTTTACCCAGCTTCCGGACCCGGACAGCCTCCCCGACTGGCTGCCCATCCTCCACCAACGCGCCGAACTTCATGCCAGCCTCGCCACCCGGGGAGAGTCGGAGGCGGATGACGCCTGTCTGGTGGCGGTAGCCTCCAGCCGCGGCGAGGTGATTGATTGTCATTTTGGCCATGCCGACCGCTTCTCGATCTACAGCCTGTCGGCCGCCGGCATGGTGCTGGTAGGCGAGCGCTTTACGCCGAAATATTGCCGCGGCGCGGAGGAGTGCGAACCGCAGGAGAACGAGGCCAGACTGGCGGCGCTCCTCGCGCTGCTCGCCGACGTGAAAGCGGTGTTCTGCGTGCGTATCGGCCATACGCCATGGCAACAGCTCGAGCGACAGGGCATTGAGCCGCAGGTGGATGGCGCGTGGCGGTCGGTCGCCGAGGTGCTGCCCGCCTGGTGGCAGCGGCGGCGACAGAGCCTGGCGGCATCGCGTCTGCGTCAGGGGGTCGCCTGATGGCGCCGGTTGACTGGTTGACCCGCCTGTGGCGACTGTATCACGCCGGAAAAGGCTGCTTTCCGCTGCGGATGGGTCTGAGCGTCGAGGCGTGGCTGGCCCTGCAGCAGCGGTTGGGCGAAATGGCGACGCCGCTGGACAGCGAGGCGCTGAGCCGCCGCCGGCTGATGACGGAGCTGAATGCCACCCGCGACGAAGAGCGCCGCCAGCTGGCGCGGTGGCTGGCGGAGTGGATGGCGCCGGGAGCCGAACCGATGGCGCCGATCGTCGCCGGGGCGGCGCTGGCGTTTAATCATCTGTGGGAGGATCTGGGTCTGGATTCGCGGGCGGAACTGGGCCGGCTGATGCGCGACTGCTTTCCGCAGCTGGTGGCGCAGAACGTCCACCATATGCGCTGGAAAAAGTTCTTTTATCGCCAGCGCTGCCTGCAGTCGCAGGGGGAGATCGTCTGCCGCTCGCCGAGCTGCGACGAGTGCCTGGAGCGCAGCCTCTGCTTCGAACCGCCGCCGCAATAAACAACCCGCAGGTGTCCTGACCGCTAACCCAATACTGCTTCTGTTTTACCGCTTTACGCGAATATCTGCCGGGTGGCGCTTCGCTTACCCGGCCTACTAAGCCATTTATATATCAGAAGGTTATTCAATACCGTAGGCCCGGCAAGCGCAGCGCCGCCGGGCAAGGACAGCGGGCGCGGAGCCGCTTTTGTGCCGGGTGGCGGCTGGCGCCTTACCCGGCCTACAGGGTTCGTGCGACCTGTCCTTGATTTACCCACTTGCGTGACTGAAACTGCCGGTGCTGGCGGCCTCAAAATCGCTGAGACGTTCCCGGAAGGCCGGGGCAGCCCGCATGGATGCGGGCTGAGGGCCGTGTTTTGCATGGACGCTGCCTCGGCCCGACCCGAAGCCTGCAGGGATAAGTCGAAGGGACCGCGCAGCGGCGATTTTGCTGGCCGGAGCCCGGGGGTACAGGGGGCGGCGGCGACTGGCCGCCCCCTGTGCGCTCCCTGCGCCATGAGAGACATAACGCAGAAGACTTACCGGGAGCGCAATGCCCGCTGAAGCCACAGATAACATAAAAGACTTCCCAGCAGTGCTTTCCCTCACCCTAACCTCTCCCGGGGGGAGAGGGAACCGTCCGGCAGTCGTTTCCGTGGCCAACATATTGCCGGGCAAGGGCAGCGGGCGCGGAGCCGCTTTTGTGCCGGGTGGCGGCTGCGCCTGACCCGGCCTACGGAGGCCTCCCGTCAGCTTATATACCCCAGGCCCGGCAAGCGCAGCGCCGCCGGGCAAAAGATATAGCACCGGGCCAAACGAAAAAAAGCCGGAGGTTTCCCTCCGGCTTTTCTCAATCACATCACGCTACGCCTTACGCCACGTCTTCGTACTGCGGCACCGGGTTGCGGAAGCTTTTGGTCACGCAGGCCAGATAGACCAGACCGATACCGGCCCAGATCAGGCCCAGAATCATCGAGCTCTCTTCCAGGTTGACCCACAGCGCGCCGACGGTCAGGGCGCCGCACATCGGCAGGAACAGATACTGGAAGTGGTCTTTCAGCGTCTTGTTGCGTTTCTCACGGATCCAGAACTGCGAAATCACCGACAGGTTAACGAAGGTAAACGCCACCAGCGCACCAAAGTTAATCAGCGCCGTCGCCATCACCAGGTCAAAGTTAATCGCCAGCAGGGCAATAGCACCGACCAGGATGATGTTCATCGCCGGAGTGCGCCAGGTCGGGTGGACGTAGCCGAAGAAGCTTTTCGGGAACACGCCGTCACGCCCCATCACGTACATCAGACGCGCCACGCCAGCGTGCGCCGCCATACCGGAAGCCAGTACGGTGATGGTGGAGAAGATCAGCGCGCCAACCTGGAAGGCTTTACCTGCCACGTAGAGCATAATTTCCGGCTGTGACGCATCCGGATCTTTAAAGCGCGAGATATCCGGGAAGTACAGCTGCAGGAAGTAGGTGGCAAAGATGAAGATCAGGCCGCCGATCAGCGCGGTCAGGAAGATCGCGCGCGGAATGACGCGCTCTGCATCTTTGGTCTCTTCAGACAGGTTGCTGATGCCGTCGAAGCCGGTAAACGAGAAGCACAGGATCGTCGCCCCGGTAATCATCGGGATCACGTGCGCGTCACCGGACCAGAACGGACGGCTGCTGGCCAGCGTACCGGCGCCTTCGCCGCCAAACACGCCATAAATCACCATGCCGAGGATCACGGCAATCAGCACCACCTGCAGCACCACGATCACGGTGTTGAAGTTGGCCACGGATTTAATGCTGCGCAAGTTAAAGGCGGTCATAAAGGCGACCAGCGCGATAACAAACACCCACGACGGAATCGAAGGCACCAGCGCTTCAAAATAGATTTTCGCCAGCAGAATGTTGATCATCGGCGCGAACAGGTAGTCGAGCAGCGAGGACCAACCCACCATAAAGCCAACGGTCGGGCTGATGGATTTCTGCGCATAGGTATACGCCGAGCCGGCGGACGGGTAACGACGTACCAGCTTGCCGTAGCTCAGCGCAGTAAACAGGATAGCGATTAACGCAAAGGCGTAGGCCGTCGGCACGTGACCGTCGGTCATACCAGAGACGATACCAAACGTATCGAACAGCGTCATCGGCTGCATATAGGCCAGGCCCATCATTACAACCGGAACTAGCGTAAGTGTTTTACGTAATTCCACGCGAGAGGTATTTGGAGTAGCGTTATGCGACATAGTTATCCCCTTTTACGGTGAACGCCAGCGCGTAAGCAAAAAATTGCCCCATTTCTTTCTATTCCTCAGCGACAACGACTGTCGGTTTTTAGTAAATATCTATCCGGTACGAAGCCCGGCCTCTTGGTATTGAATGATGTGTCTTTCGACCAAAAAAATAACCGACACTTTAAAAAAAAGCGTCGGCTAGTCTCTGGTTTTCAGGCCGCATATTTTGCAACAAATTCAACGGCGTTGACAAGATGTTATGAAGTTCATTGCGTAAGCATATTTTTTAACGTGCTAATATCTATACGGTTTCCATATGATAAATTGTAAAAATAGCACTATTTGCTAATAGCGTTTCCCGCCACCATTTGCCAGCCAAACCGCAGGTAGCGTCATTCCAGCCGATCCACGCGTGCTGACGAGGCGACTGCCCGCGCACGGCCAGGCTGACCAGTTCGCCGCTCTCCAGCAGCCCCTGCACCTGGTAACGCGGCAGGCAGCCCCACCCCAGCCCCATGCGCAGCAGCGTCAGCTGCCCCGTAACGTCACATACCGTCAGGGTCTCCTGATCGCCGAGCAGCGCCCCGCCCTCGCCGGTGGCGACCGCGCGGTAACGGCGCAGAGTTCGCCAGCTCAACGGGGCGCGACGCTCCGCCAGAGGATGCTGCGGGGAGACCACCAGCTCCAGATCCAGCTCGCCAAGGGGAAGATAATCATAGCCGCTCAGCGGCGGCGGCTCGCCGAGCGCCCCCAGCAGGAGATCGGCCTGCCCTTCAGTCAGCGGCCGCCAGTCCAGCAGCGAGGGGTTCAGCGTGAAGTGCAGCCGGGTCAGCGGCTGCTGTTGATAAAATGCGGCGATCAGCGGCGAGAGTTGCGCCACGGGAAAAGTGCTGTCTACCGCCAGGCGGAGGGTATGCTCCCACCCCTGCTGCAGCTTAACCGCCCGGATCTCCAGTTCGCGGGCGATATGCAGCACTTCCCGTCCTTTCTCCAGCAGCATCTGTCCGGTGGGGGTAAAGCGCGCGCGGTGACCGCTGCGGTCGAGCAGCTGAATATTGAGATCGCTTTCCAGCCGGTGAATGGTGTAGCTCAGCGCCGAGGGCGTTTTAAAGAGCCTTGCCGACGCCGCGGCAAAGCTCCCCTCTTTTTCCAGTGCGTCGAGGATCACGAGGACATCCAGCAGTGGTTTCATCGCTACCCCCTTACGGTATGCGAATCACCGCTGGCGAATCACTCCATCGGCATCACCAGCGGATCGGGGTACTGGTACTCAAACCCCAGCTCATTGCAGATTCGATTGCCATCCACAATCTTGCCCTGGCCGCCGTCCGGGCTGTCACTGAACACCGGCGGCGGCAGCCCCAGCTCGCGGGCCATCTGCGGATAAAAGAGGCCGCGTGCCGGATGGCGGGGCGCACATAGATTATAGATGTGCCCGCCCTTCGGAGCCTGCAGCAGCAGTTCGATGGCGGCCACCACATCCTGCAAATGCACCAGATTGACCACATGCTGGCCATCCGGCGCCGACTTGCCGGCGAAAAAACGTCCCGGATGACGGGACGGCCCCACCAGCCCGGCCAGGCGCAGAATATCCACCGACGTCCCCGGCAGGTTGTGCAGCCAGTCCTCCAGCTCCTTGAGCACCTGCCCGCTGGCGGTCTCCGGCAGGCGCGGGGAGTTCTCTTTCACCGTGCCGTTGACGTTGCCATACACCGAGGTGGAGCTGGTGAAGACGATCCGCGGAATATGGTACGCCAGCGCGGTATCGACGATCTCCTGCACCGCCTGCAGATAAAACCCTTCCCCCGCTCCGGTCCGCCGGGCCGGCAGCGTGATCACCAGCGCATCGACGTTCATCAGCGCGTCGAGGTCCTCGGTATCACAGACCAGCTGCGGCTCCAGGCGCAGCGGATAGCTGTCGATCCCGCACATCCGCGCCGCCTCCACGCCATCCTGCGTGGTTTTACTGCCGGTGACCTGCCAGCCTCGCGCCGTCAACGACAGCGCCAGCGGCATCCCCAGCCATCCCAAACCGACTATCGCGACCTTTTTCATCCCAGGCTCCTGACTCTTTCGCTGTGCTGATTACAGGCTACGCCAGCCAGCGGCAACTGACAATTTCTTCGCTCAATGTGAAATGAATTAATGATAGAAAAAAGCCCTTGCTTTCTGCGGCGGAAGTGGTTTAGGTTAAAGGACATCAAATGCATAGTCATTCACAGAGAATTTTATGAACCGCGTTCAATTTAAACACCACCATCATCACCATCATCCTGACTAGTCTTTCAGGCGATGTGTGCTGGAAGACATTTGGATCTTCCAGTGGTGCATGAACGCGCAGAGAGCCCCCGGAAGATTCACTTCCGGGGGCTTTTTTTTGGACCAAATTCGGACAGATTCAGACAGGTATTCAGAGGAAAAGAACAATGTTAGACAACACCCGTTTACGCATAGCTATTCAGAAATCAGGCCGTTTAAGCGAAGATTCACGCGAATTACTCAGCCGCTGCGGCATTAAAGTCAATTTGCACACCCAGCGTCTGATTGCGCTGGCGGAAAATATGCCAATCGACATTCTGCGCGTGCGTGATGACGATATCCCGGGCCTGGTGATGGACGGTGTTGTCGACCTCGGCATTATCGGCGAAAACGTGCTGGAAGAAGAGCTGCTCAGCCGCCGCGCCCAGGGCGAAGACCCGCGCTACTTCACCCTGCGTCGTCTCGACTTCGGCGGCTGCCGCCTGTCGCTGGCGACCCCGGTGGATGAAGCCTGGAACGGCCCGGCGGCGCTGGACGGCAAACGTATCGCCACCTCTTACCCGCACCTGCTGAAGCGCTACCTCGATCAAAAAGGTATCTCCTTTAAATCCTGTCTGCTGAACGGCTCCGTGGAAGTGGCGCCGCGCGCCGGCCTCGCCGACGCCATTTGCGACCTCGTCTCCACCGGCGCCACCCTGGAAGCCAACGGCCTGCGCGAAGTGGAAGTGATCTACCGCTCCAAAGCCTGCCTGATCCAGCGCGACGGCGAAATGGCCGACGCCAAACAGCAGCTGATTGACCGCCTGCTGACCCGTATTCAGGGGGTGATCCAGGCCCGCGAGTCGAAATACATCATGATGCACGCCCCGACCGAACGCCTTGAGGAAGTGGTTGCCCTGCTGCCGGGCGCCGAGCGTCCGACCATTCTGCCGCTGGCAGGCGACAAGCAGCGCGTGGCGATGCACATGGTCAGCAGCGAAACCCTGTTCTGGGAGACCATGGAAAAACTGAAGGCGCTGGGCGCCAGCTCCATTCTGGTGCTGCCGATTGAGAAGATGATGGAGTAATCGGCCAGCCGGTCACGGGACACACAGGGGAAAACAATCATGAGCTTCAACACAATCATCGACTGGAACGGCTGTAGCGCAGACCAACAGCAACAACTCTTAACGCGCCCGGCGATTTCCGCCTCCGACAGCATCAGTAAAACGGTGGCGGCGATCCTCGATAACGTCAAAGCCAACGGCGACGCGGCGCTGCGCGAATACAGCGCGAAGTTTGATAAAACCACCGTCGCCGCGCTGCAGGTGAGCGAGGCGGAGATCGCCGCCGCCGGCGAGCGCCTCAGCGACGAGCTGAAGCAGGCGATGGCGGTGGCGGTGCAAAACATCGAGACCTTCCACAACGCGCAACAGCTGCAGGCGGTGGATGTCGAAACGCTGCCGGGGGTGCGCTGCCAGCAGGTCACCCGCCCTATCGCCTCCGTCGGGCTGTATATTCCGGGCGGCTCGGCGCCGCTGTTCTCCACGGTGCTGATGCTGGCGACGCCGGCGCGCATCGCCGGCTGTCAGCAGGTTGTGCTCTGCTCGCCGCCGCCGATCGCCGATGAGATCCTCTACGCCGCGCAGCTGTGCGGCGTGAAAACCATCTTTAACGTCGGCGGCGCGCAGGCCATCGCCGCCCTCGCCCTCGGTACCGAGTCGGTGCCGAAGGTGGATAAAATCTTTGGCCCGGGTAACGCTTACGTCACGGAAGCCAAACGCCAGGTCAGCCAGCGTCTGGACGGCGCGGCCATCGACATGCCGGCCGGCCCGTCGGAAGTGCTGGTGATCGCCGACAGCGGCGCCAACCCGGACTTTGTCGCCTCTGACCTGCTGTCCCAGGCGGAACACGGCCCGGACTCGCAGGTGATCCTCCTGACCCCGGACGCCGGGATGGGCAGCCGCGTCGCCGGGGCCGTGGAGCGCCAGCTGGCCGCCCTGCCGCGCGCCGAAACCGCTCGCGTGGCGCTCTCCGCCAGCCGGATCATCGTGGCCCGCGACCTGGCGCAGTGCGTGGCCATCTCCAACCAGTACGGCCCGGAGCACCTGATCATTCAGACCCGCCAGGCCCGCGAGCTGGTGGACAGCATCACCAGCGCCGGCTCGGTTTTCCTTGGCGACTGGTCGCCGGAATCCGCGGGCGACTATGCCTCGGGCACCAACCACGTCCTGCCGACCTATGGCTATACCGCCACCTGCTCGAGCCTCGGCCTGGCCGACTTCCAGAAACGGATGACCGTGCAGGAGCTGTCGCGCGACGGCTTTGCCGCCCTCGCCTCGACGATTGAGATTCTGGCCGCCGCCGAGCGCCTTGACGCCCACAAAAACGCCGTAACGCTGCGCGTTGCCGCCCTGAAGGAGCAAGCATGAGCATTGAAGATTTAGCCCGCGCCAACGTCCGCGCGCTGACCCCGTATCAATCCGCTCGCCGCCTGGGCGGGAAAGGCGACGTCTGGCTGAACGCTAACGAATTCCCCACCGCCGTGGCCTTCCAGCTGACCGAGCAGACGCTGAACCGCTACCCGGAGCCGCAGCCGAAGGCGGTGATTGAGAACTACGCCCGCTACGCCGGGGTTAAACCGGAGCAGGTGCTGGTCAGCCGCGGCGCCGACGAAGGCATTGAGCTGCTGATCCGCGCCTTCTGCGAGCCAGGCGAAGACGCGGTGCTCTACTGCCCGCCCACCTACGGCATGTACAGCGTCAGCGCCGAGACCATCGGCGTCGAATGCCGCACCGTGCCGACGCTGGCCGACTGGCAGCTCGACCTGCCGGGCATCGAGGCAAAGCTGGACGGGGTGAAAGTGGTCTTCGTCTGCAGCCCGAACAACCCGACCGGGCAGATTATCGACCCGCAGTCGATGCGCGACCTGCTGGAGATGACCCGCGGCAAAGCCATCGTGGTGGCCGACGAAGCCTATATTGAATTCTGCCCGCAGGCGACCCTCGCCGGCTGGCTCAGCGACTACCCGCACCTGGTGGTGCTACGCACGCTGTCCAAAGCCTTTGCCCTCGCCGGCCTGCGCTGCGGCTTCACCCTCGCCAACGCCGAGGTGATTAACGTGCTGCTGAAAGTGATCGCCCCGTACCCGCTCTCCACGCCGGTGGCCGATATCGCCGCCCAGGCGCTGAGCGCGGAAGGGATCGCCGCGATGCGTCAGCGCGTGGCGCAGATCCTCGACGAGCGCCGCTACCTGGTGGAACAGCTGCGCGGCATCGCCTGCGTGGAGCAGGTCTTCGATTCCGAGACCAACTACGTCCTGGCGCGGATAACCGCCTCCAGCGCAGTGTTTAAATCTTTGTGGGATCAGGGCATTATCTTACGTGACCAGAATAAACAACCTTCATTGAGCGGCTGTTTGCGTATCACTATCGGTACCCGTGCCGAGAGCCAGCGCGTGATTGACGCCTTGACTGCGGAGAATGTATGACCCAGAAGTATCTCTTTATTGACCGTGACGGCACCCTGATTTCCGAACCGCCGGTAGATTTCCAGGTGGACCGTTTCGACAAGCTGGCGTTCGAGCCGCAGGTGATCCCGGCGCTGCTGAAGCTGCAGCAGGAAGGCTATAAGCTGGTGATGATCACCAACCAGGATGGTCTGGGCACCGACAGCCTGCCGCAGGAGGCGTTTGATGGCCCGCACAACCTGATGATGCAGATCTTCGCCTCGCAGGGCGTTAACTTTGAGGAAGTGCTGATTTGTCCGCACTTCCCGGGCGACAACTGCGCCTGCCGCAAGCCGAAAACCCAGCTGGTGCTGCCGTGGCTGGAAGAGGGCGTACTGGATAAAGCCCACAGCTATGTGATTGGCGACCGGGCCACCGACCTTGAGCTGGCGGATAACATGGGGATTATCGGTCTGCGCTATGACCGCGAGACGCTGAACTGGCCGACCATCTGCGAGCAACTGACCCGCCGTGACCGCTATGCCCACGTCGAGCGCATCACCAAAGAGACCCAGGTGGATGTGAAAGTGTGGCTGGACCGCGAAGGCGGCAGCAAGATCCACACCGGCGTCGGCTTTTTTGACCATATGCTCGACCAAATCGCCACCCATGGCGGCTTCCGCATGGAGGTCAACGTCGGCGGCGATCTGTATATCGACGATCACCACACGGTGGAAGATACCGGCCTGGCCCTCGGCGAAGCCCTGAAGCTGGCGCTTGGCGACAAGCGCGGCATCAACCGTTTCGGCTTCGTGCTGCCGATGGACGAGTGTCTCGCCCGCTGCGCGCTGGATATCTCCGGCCGTCCACACCTGGAGTATAAGGCAGACTTCACCTATCAGCGCGTCGGCGATCTGAGCACCGAGATGGTGGAACACTTCTTCCGCTCGCTCTCTTACACCATGGCGGTGACGCTGCACCTGAAAACCAAGGGCAAGAACGATCACCACCGCGTGGAGAGCCTGTTCAAAGCCTTTGGCCGTACGCTGCGCCAGGCGATCCGCGTCCAGGGCGATGCCCTGCCGTCTTCCAAAGGGGTGCTGTAATGAATGTGGTGATCCTTGATACCGGGTGCGCCAACCTCAATTCGGTGAAATCGGCGATTGGCCGCCACGGCTATGAGCCGGTGGTCAGCCGTGACCCGGAGGTGGTATTGCGTGCCGATAAACTGTTTCTTCCCGGCGTCGGCACCGCCCAGGCGGCGATGGACCAGCTGCGCGACCGCGAACTGATCGACCTGATCAAAGCCTGTACCCAGCCGGTGCTGGGGATTTGCCTGGGCATGCAGCTGCTCGGCAAGCGCAGTGAAGAGAACAACGGCGTCGATCTGCTGGGCATTATCGAGGAAGAGGTGCCGAAGATGACCGACCACGGCCTGCCGCTGCCGCACATGGGCTGGAACCGGGTGTATGCCAAAGCAGGCGATCGTCTGTTCCGCGGCATCGAAGAAGGGGCTTACTTCTACTTCGTGCACAGCTACGCCATGCCGGTCAACCCGTACACCATCGCCCAGTGCAATTACGGCGAGGCGTTCACCGCCGCGGTGCAGAAAGATAACTTCTTTGGCGTGCAGTTCCACCCGGAGCGCTCCGGGAGCGCCGGGGCGCAGCTGCTGAAAAACTTCCTGGAGATGTGATGATTATTCCTGCTTTAGATTTAATCGACGGCACCGTCGTTCGTCTCCACCAGGGCGATTATGGCCAGCAGCGCGACTATGGCAGCGATCCGCTGCCGCGCCTGCAGTCCTATGCCGCTCAGGGAGCGGAAGTCCTGCACCTGGTCGACCTGACCGGGGCGAAGGATCCGGCGAAGCGCCAGATCCCGCTGCTGAAATCGCTGGTCGCCGGCGTTGACGTCCCGGTGCAGGTCGGCGGCGGCGTGCGGACCGAGGCGGATGTCGCAGCCCTGCTTGAAGCCGGCGTCGCCCGCGTGGTGGTCGGCTCCACTGCGGTGAAATCCCCGGAGGAAGTGAAAGGCTGGTTTAAACGCTTTGGCCCTGAACGGCTGGTGCTGGCCCTCGACGTGCGTATCGACGCCGACGGCAATAAGCAGGTGGCGGTCAGCGGCTGGCAGGAAAACTCCGGCGTGACCCTGGAGGAGCTGGTGGAGAGCTATCTGCCGGTCGGCCTGCAGCATGTACTGTGCACCGATATCTCCCGCGACGGCACGCTGGCGGGCTCCAACGTCTCGCTGTACGAGGAAGTCTGCGCCCGCTATCCGCAGGTGGCGTTTCAGTCGTCCGGCGGCATCGGCGATCTCAATGATATTGCCGCCCTGCGCGGCACAGGGGTGCGCGGCGTGATTGTCGGTCGCGCGCTGCTGGAAGGCAAATTCAACGTAACGGAGGCCATTCAATGCTGGCAAAACGGATAATCCCCTGCCTCGACGTCCGCGACGGTCAGGTAGTGAAAGGCGTGCAGTTCCGTAATCACGAGATCATCGGCGATATCGTCCCGCTGGCTAAGCGCTATGCCGACGAAGGCGCCGACGAGCTGGTGTTCTATGATATCACCGCCTCCAGCGACGGTCGGGTGGTCGACAAGAGCTGGGTGTCGCGGGTGGCGGAAGTAATCGATATTCCTTTCTGCGTGGCGGGCGGGATCAAGTCGCTGGAAGACGCGGCGCAGATCCTCTCCTTCGGCGCCGATAAGATCTCGATTAACTCCCCTGCTCTCGCCGACCCGACGCTGATTACCCGCCTTGCCGACCGCTTTGGCGTGCAGTGCATTGTGGTGGGGATTGATACCTGGTTTGATGCAGAGACCGGCAAATATCACGTCAATCAGTACACCGGCGACGAGAGCCGCACCCGGGTGACGCAGTGGGAAACCCTCGACTGGGTGGAGGAAGTGCAGAAGCGCGGCGCGGGCGAGATCGTCCTCAATATGATGAACCAGGACGGAGTGCGCAACGGCTACGATCTGCAGCAGCTGGCGAAGGTTCGCGCGGTGTGCCATGTGCCGCTGATCGCCTCCGGCGGCGCGGGCACCATGGAACACTTCCTCGAAGCCTTCCGCGACGCCGACGTTGACGGCGCGCTGGCGGCCTCGGTATTCCACAAACAGATTATTAATATTGGCGAACTGAAAGCGTACCTGGCGGCACAGGGCGTGGAGATAAGGGTATGTTGACTGAACAGCTGGACTGGGAAAAAACGGACGGCATGATGCCGGCCATCGTGCAGCACGCCGTATCCGGCGAAGTGCTGATGCTGGGCTACATGAACAAGGAGGCGCTGGAGAAAACCGAAGCCACCGGCAAGGCCACCTTTTACTCACGCACCAAACAGCGGCTGTGGACCAAGGGTGAAACCTCGGGCCATGTCCTCAACGTAGTGAGCATCACGCCGGACTGCGACAACGATACGCTGCTGGTGCTGGTGAATCCGATCGGGCCGACCTGCCACAAAGGCACCACCAGCTGCTTCGGCGATGCCGGCCACCAATGGCTGTTCCTCTATCAGCTGGAGCAGCTGCTGGCCGAGCGTAAGCACGCCGACCCGGAGAGCTCCTACACGGCGAAGCTGTATGCCAGCGGCACCAAGCGCATTGCGCAGAAAGTGGGGGAAGAAGGCGTGGAGACCGCGCTGGCCGCCACGGTGAACGACCGCTTCGAGCTGAAGAATGAGGCGTCGGACCTGATGTATCACCTGCTGGTGCTGCTGCAGGACCAGGGGCTGGATCTCGGGGAAGTGATTGATAATCTGAAAAGTCGGCACTAACGCGTTGACCCCCGCCGCAACGGCGGGGGTAGCTGGCCTCAGGATTTGCTTTCCAGCAGCGTAGTGTAGAGATTGACGTAAGCGTCAATCATATGGTCGGCAGTAAACATCTCTTCAAAACGACGACGCGAGTTTTCGCCATAGCGGCTGGCGGTTTCATCGTTATGCCAGAGCTCATTCATCGCCTCCACCAGCGCCTGGCTGTCATTCGGCGGGATCACGCAGCCATTCACTTTGTCCTGGTTAATGAACGAGGTCCCGGTGCCGATCTCGCAGGAGATCAGCGGCCTGGCGAAGCGCGCGCCTTCCAGTAACGTAATGCCAAACGCCTCGGAGCGCAGATGCGAGGGGAAGACCACGCCACGGCAGAGCTGGAAGAGAATATATTTATCTTCGTCGTTGAGCATGCCGGTAAACACCACATTGCTCAGCCCGCGCTGCTGCGCTTCACGACGCACTTCCGCCTCCAGCGGCCCTCCCCCGACGATCACCACCGGCAGCCGGCTACGCTCGGCGGCATCCAGCAGAATGTGCAGCCCTTTGTAGTAGCGGAAAGCGCCGACGAAGAGGAAGAAGTTATCGCCGACGGTTTCCCGCCAGTGCGCCACCCGCTGCGGATCGTGCTGCACGTCATGCTGCTCCAGACCAAACGGGATCACCACCGTTTTATCCTGATATTTTTTCAGGGTCTGGCTGGAGGCCACGTAGTTGGGCGACGAGGCGACGATGCAGTCGACGCTGGCGAGAAATCGCTCCTGCAGCGGCTGGTACAGCTTCATTAACCGTTTTTGTTTCACAATATCCGAGTGATAGGTCACCACTGTTCTGGCGTCAGGCCGCGCCGAGAGATGCAACATATCCATGAATGGAAACGGAAAATGGTAGTTGATGATGTCGTAGTCATCTTTAATCTGCTTAAAACGCGTTAACGCTTTCAGCGAAAACGGCGTGGAGGCAATTTCAAAAAGCTGCTTATTATAAATGACCCGATGGTCTTCGTAGGCGACAGGTCCTGTCTCTTTGTCCGGGCTAAAAGTAAAAACATCGGCTGCGATTCCCCGGCGGGCGCAGCCCTGACTGAGCTGATAAATGACCTGCTCAATACCGCCGTAGGTATCGGGATAGTAGGTCTTATAGACGTGTAGAACTCTCAACTGACACCCTTAGAGTAATTTATAGGCGTTAATGGTCTGGGTCGTACAGTTCTCCCACGAAAACTGTTTCGCCTGGGCAAGACCGCGCGCGGTGGCGATTTCCCGCCAGCTATCATCCTGCAGGCTCTGCAAAATATGCGCGCTAATCGCGTCTACATCATTAGGATCGGCAACGAGGCCGGCATCGCCAACCACCTCAGGCAAAGAAGTGACATTGGAACATACTACCGGCACACCGCAAGACATCGCTTCAAGAATAGGTAAACCGAATCCCTCGTAGAAGGAGGGATAAACAAAGGTTCTGGCCGCCGCGTACAGATAAGGCAGGTCTTCATCCGGGACATAGCCCAGGTAACGGATCCACCCTTCCCGCGTACCGCGCTCGACTAACTGCCACAGCACATCGTCTTCCCATCCGCGATAACCGCTGAGGATCAGCGGGTAGCGCATGCGGGTCTCCATCGGCAGCAGCTGATAGGCCTGCAGCAGACCGCGGATATTTTTACGCGGCTCCATGGTGCCGATATACAACGCATAGCCCTGCCACGCCAGCTGATATTTCTGCAGGACCGGCAGGCACTCCGCCGGGCTGCGCGGAATATAGTCGCTGCTGCAGGCCAGCTTGGTGGTGACGATCCGCTCCGCCGGATAGTTGAACAGGCGGATGATTTCACTGCGCGAGAAGTCGGAGACGGTCAGGATCAGCTTTGCCGAATCCAGGCTCTCGTGCAGGGACTTCTCCATATAGCGAACCCGATCTTTTGGATGATATTCCGGGCAGGTAAATATAGAGATGTCATGAAACGTGGTTACGGCGCGTTCCAGGCGATGCGGCAGATAGAAGTTAGGGCCATGGTAAATGTAGTCTTTGTAATCGCGCAATGCCCACGCCTGGCGCCGCGGATGCAGCAGGCGATACGCCTCAATCAGCAGCGGCTGGCGGCGCAGAAACGCCGACAGACGACCATGATTGCTGGCTTTGGTATCGCTTTTATTCTCAACCTGGGGGATCTGGTCGATAAACGACGCGCCGTGAAACAGCTTCAGCTCTTCGATTTCACGAGCAACCGCCAGCCGCTTAACCAGTTCCAGGGAATACCGACCGATGCCCGTTAACGGATATTTAATTGGCTCAGTAGCAAAAATAATTTTCATTATAAATGACACATCATCATCTATCCCCCTTGTATTCAAAGGCAAAAATACAAGAGGGATATTTTTATTTAAAGTATTTAGCTTTAGCTAAGCCTTGACACATATTAACCAGACGGCGTGAAACAGCATGATAATCATGTTGTTCCCGCCATGCATCGGCACGTTGTTGAGTCCTGGTCGCCCAAGCGTCCTGTTCACGGATGGAATGCAGGATCCGGTCAATCCCCTGACTGATATCATCGACGCTGCATCCATCAAATTTAAAGACTGCATCGTCCAGGTCATCAAATATCGCCAGAGGCGTTACCGCGACAGGTTTTTGCGTCGCCATACCATAACGTACCGCCCCGCTAGCAGACTCCCCGGTATTCTGATAAGCAAAAATCAGAAGGTCAGCTTCCGAGAGCAGCCGCAGACTATCTGCGTCCGGCAGGAAATCATTATGCATCTCAATGAGATCGGTAACACCTAGCCGCTGAGCTGCTGCTTTGAGCTCAGCCACCAGATCGCGTGACTCTCCAACAGGATACTCCGCGTTCACCAGGCGTAAACGAACCGGCTTACCGGCTTGCTTGAGACGATGGACGGATTCGACCAGCTCCATCAGGCCCTTATGCGGTAAGCAGAAGCCATAGCTCGCAATCAACGGTAAAGCCTGCTGTTGACGCGCGACGCTCGCTGCGGAGTAGTTGATTACACCGTGCGGGAATAAAGCAACATTCTCAGTTAAGCCTAAATCTTTAAGGCGGTTCATATCGGCAATAGAATGCACCAACAACCGGTCGCAAAGCGCCAGCGCCTCCGCCATTTCGGCAAGACGGAAATTCCAGGTCGGCTCTTTTTCCAACGGATCCACAGTTGAATGCATCGTCATGACAACTGAACGACCAGCATCATGCTGGCGACGAATAAAGGCCGACAGTTCGCGATGATTGAAGAATCCATAATTGAACTGGATCACGATGACATTGAGTCGCAGAGCATCAATTTGTGGCTGGAGGTTTTCCAGATAGTTGCTCTCTTTACCTACAATCCAGTTCCGCAGTACAAACTCTTCGTCTGCACATACAAGATCTTCAGCACTGACCTGAGGAGCAAAAACAACATCCGCGCCATGCGGTGCACTCTCCACCAGATGTTGGGAATAGGTTGCGATCCCACATTTCGTGTTCCAGGTCGTCAACCAGCCAATACGCGCCCGATGCTGAGCAATATCAATATGCGCACGCAGGGTCTTGACCGCCTGCCAAGAACGATCGGCCACTGCTTTCCATGTAAACTGCTGCAGAATAAGCTCGCGTCCAGAATCGGCCATGCCACGCAGCACCGATTTATCGGTCGAGGCTGCGGCTTTTAACGCATCCGTTAAGTTGTCAATGTCCACACTGGCCCAGGTTGAGGAAAACAGACCAAAGTGTGTTTTTACCCGGGTAAACTGATAATCAACCAGCCATGAATTTTGTGAATTAACAAAATCAAGTTGCCCGCTCCAGTTGGTGACGATGGCCGGTAGCCCACTCAGCATTGCTTCAGCGATAGGTAAGCCAAAGCCTTCGGCGCAACCTGGAGCAACCAGAACATCGCAGCTTTCATAAAGCCCCTTAAGCTGGCTGGCAGACATATCCTCTTTGATCACTTCAACTTTGGGATATTCCGCGAATTGAGCCTGGGCGTGAGCCAGCCACGCGTCAATTTCATTGTGCGGATTGTTAAACGTCTTAATGATCAAGATGACATTGTCACGACGAGTGAATGCCCTCCCCCAAGCCTCGAGCATTGCCTGTACCCCTTTGCGTGGGAAACAAGAAGAGACATGCAGGAAACGGAAGGTTCCGTCATCCACATTTTTTGTCGTTTCGGCTGGGGTATTGAGCCAATGGTCGCAGCCATTGCCAACAACGAATGCGGGCACATTAAGTCCGTTATCAATCAATACCTTACGAACGTGCTCCGAAGTACACAGTACTCCGTCAAGTTCCCGGTTAAATTCATTGATCCATGGTTGTGGAAAGCCCGTTTCTTCCCAGGCATAACAGTGAAGGAGTTTTACTTTGGCATCCATTTCGGAAACCCGCGGTGGATAGATGTTTCTGCTAAGAATATCTATCTTTTCGTCACTCTTGCGGGTACGGCATTGATTATAAAATGCCAAGAGATCGCTATTTTCCGGCTGTGCCATAAACGAGGCATCCGGCGCAAAATCACCCGGCCCTTCAGTGGAGTGCAATAACACCTCTACGCCATCAGCTGAGAGTGCCCGGGCAAATTCCCGGTTGACCAGCGCCAGACTATATGAGCTATCGAATGGACCTTCCACTCGCCAGGTCAGCGCCTTATCGTCAATTTGATAAAGTTCTGCCGTCTTCAGATTGTAATCAATGGCCGTTGCGCACAAGCGTAGATCGCGCTCATCTGGTTGCCCATGAGAGATAGCAAGGATCTTCTGAATCAATGCCTCAGGCAAAGCCTGCGCGATGCCGGAGTCTTCTGACGCAATCTTCTCGAAAGCTTCCAGAGCAGTCACTGCTGCTTTATCCCAAGAGAAATTACGCGCTTGCTGCTGCGCCATTTCTTTCAGATGCGCCAGGAATACATTATCAGTCAAACATTGCGCGATCTTATCCCGAATGGAAGAAACAGAATACGGGTCGAATAATGCTTCAGGATTACCGATGACTTCAGGAATACTGGTGACATTTGAGCCAATGGCCGGCGCACCGCACGACATTGCTTCCAGAACAGGTAGCCCAAAACCTTCATGTAGCGAAGCAAAGATGAACAGTTTACACAGGCGATAGAGCTGGATCAGCTCATGTTCCGGTACATAACCAGTCAGTACCAGTTCGCCCTGCTGTAAACCATTGCCTGACGCCAGGGATTCCAGATACTGACGATCACCAATGGAAAGCTTACTGACGATAACCAGTTGGTGAGTGCGACGTAAGGCATCACTGAGCCCGGCATAAGCCTCGATTAACCGTTTAAAGTTTTTCCTTGAGTCAAATCCGCCAGGCGCATACAACACGAACTCACGCTGAATACCGTAATGGCCAAGGACCGTCTCTTTTTCGCTCGTAGTCACCTCCGCCATACAAAACTGAGGATCGGCTGCGGCTGCAATATTCTGTACATGATCGCCCTGCAAATGCAGATGCTCGATCGCTTCCTGGGCAGTATACGCAGAGTTGGTCAATAAAAGGTCAGCGTTTTTTAACCATTCAACTTTCTGTAAATAGTAGGGTTTGAATACATCGTCCAGGAGATAGGTCTCCGCCTGCACCAGGGGGATAAGATCGTGGTGCAGTACGGCTACTTTATACTGCCGACTAAATTTGTGTACCGATGTGGCCGCATCGTCGACATGACCTTCAAATAAGCTCGTAATGAAAACGACATCTGGACGCAATGATTCAAGAAAAGCTTCTCGAATCAGTTCCGCACTCTCCCGACGCCATTCATTACCTTGGTCCATCGCACGCACCGGGCCTGCGGCATGCCAGACGACTATATTTTCAGCCGGCAGGAGATCGGCAAAATGCGCCTTAACATCCGCAATCGACTCATACAGCATGGCCGATAGCGCGATGAAAATATCATGCTGGCTGTTATTTCTGATTATGGCTCTGGCGATTGCGATACTATAACGACCGATGCCACGAAAGCGGCTTTCGGTCTGCGCGCCTTGTAAATCAATGACAATACGCATCGTTATTTCTCCGTATTTTTATTTTTTAATTCGTTATAAATACTCAACGCGCGACTTGTCATTTCTTCAGTACCCACATCATATCTTCTGGACTGCATCATCATCGTGTCAGAGTGCACCAGCATGACACGCTGGAACAAGCGTTGTAGCAGTGTGTAGCAGCCAGTTTTTCTCAGAAACTTAAACAGATAAACCTTAGACTTAGGATAGCGGTGGAAAAAGACCAGCGAGAGCGCCATCCCTTTGCGCAGTATTTTTTTCGCCGCCCTACGGGCTCTCACCTTTGCCCCTTCCTGACGTAATAATTGACGTTGCAAAGACAGCCAGCGTAGTGGTTGAGTGATACGCCATGAACGACTGTTATGTAAGTCCGCCATTTGCTGATGAAGCTGATGATTCTGACCGATGACATGATTCAGTTCGTCAACCTGACCTTGCAACGTCTGAATAGTCTCCGACATTTTGCTTATCTGACGCGTATAGGTACGGTTTAACGTCTCCAGCTGTGAGGCAAAGGACGAAAACTGTTGGCGCAAAATCGCATCGTAACGGTTGCTCAGGGCATCTAGCGTCAAGCCGTACTGTTGGGTAAACAGGCGTTCAAAGCGTTCAAGAATATCTTCAGGCGCGGCTTTCTGAGCAATGATGCTGTAGTCTGGGCTAACCCCTTTTAGTACATCGATCAAATTGACGGCAGCATCCGGAGATTTAAGAGCCTCTTTTTCCTGAAGACGAACGGTAATTGCCCGCTTAAAACCATAATGAATAGGTAAAAACTCAAGCAGTGGCGGCGGCAGAGGGTGATTATGCGTGGGATCCATATAAAATGAACAGGTGCCGACGCTTACATTCTCAGGGTTCGGCGTTTCGAGGATCAGTAAACCGCCAGGTTTCAGCACCCGCAAGGTATGCATGACGAGCTGCTGCAGTACCTCAAAAGGTAAATGCTCAGCAATATGAAAACCAGTCAACGCTATCAGGCTCTGATCCGCCTGATTTTGCAGAAACTGCAGACAATCCATTTTCTGCACGTTCAGTCCGGCTTCCTTGGCGCGCGCCAGCATGCCATCATCGAGATCGACGCCGATGTTCGCAATGCCATTTTCCGTCAGGATCTCCAGCCATTCGCCACGCCCGCAACCAATGTCCGCAATCACGCCATCAGGATAAATTTCCTTCAGACGTGACAGAAAAGGTAAATAAAAACTCAGGCGGCTCTTGATATCTTCAACCGAACCTCTGTGTCGTTCTTCAAATGAACGATAAAACGACGAACCCATTAAGAAATCTCCAGTTCAGGTGGCAACCAGGACACGCCGACAAACTCTTGTTGTTCCGTGTTAACGACGTTGAATACCACGGCCAGATCGCGCCATTCATAGTTTTTGCCGAGGTGCGTACTGGAAGTATGCAACGCGACAGCGACAGAATAGGAGCCAACCCCCAATCTCGCATCGAAAGAGAATAAGAACGAGCGCTTTTCTCCTTTTTTCAGGGAGGTGAGTGTCTGTTTAAGATGATGCGTATTGGTCCCAAAAATCGGCTGCCCTAGTCGATCCTTAATCATATATCCGACGACAAGCTCAGGAATATCGTCCTTGACCTCAACGTTGACCTGCAAGCTAACACGATGCCCTACTGAGGTAAATTCAGTCACATTGCCCTGTTCATCGAGAAGATGAACCTCAGAGATAGTCACTTCACCAGTGCCTGAAACAGTTTGCGTTTTACCATTGTGCTCAACTTGTTTAATGGACTGATTTTGCTTATCGGCCAGAAGCGCATTGTAATAATCCATTACTGCTTCAGGTTCGCCTTCCATCTCAATGTGGCCTTTATTCAACAAAATGGCCCGATCGCAAATGCTTTGGATCGCCTGTTTATCATGGGATACCAGCAACAGCGTGGTCCCTTCCTGACGAAATTTTCGGATACGCTCAAAGCTTTTATGCTGAAAATAAGCATCCCCAACAGATAATGCTTCATCAATAATTAGCACATCGGGACGGATAGCCGTCGCTACGCTAAAAGCTAATCGAACCTGCATACCACTGGAATAGACACGCACAGGTTGATCAATATAGTCCCCAATCTCCGCAAATTCTTCAATTTGCGGCATCAGTTCAGTTATTTTCTCTGAGGATAATCCCAGCAGTTGCCCAGACATATAAACATTCTGCCGACCCGTGAAATCAGAGTGAAACCCCATCCCCAGTTCGAGTAATGCAGCGACACGACCGGAGATTTCAATTTCTCCGGTCGTAGGCCTGGACGTCCCGGTAATGAGTTTAAGTAGGGTACTCTTACCCGCACCGTTGATACCAATAATACCTACAGCCTCTCCCGGAGCGACTTCGAAATTAATATCGCTGAGGATCCATTTCAAATTATGGCGTTTGGTATTCAGTGGAGATAACCATTCGATCAGTCTCCCTGTCTTTGAGTGATACTGGCGATACGCCTTACCGACATTCTTTACTCTGATGTAACTCATTATAATTCATCCACCATATCCGCCGCATGTTTGCGGAACATCCTGAAACCGATGACGCAGAAAATAATGGCGAGAGCCAATACTGGCCATAACGAATACCAGTTAGGAGCCTGATGATAGGCAAAGATGGACTGATAAGATTGCATCACCCGCGTCATTGGGTTATACAGCAGCAGATTTTTTGCCCATGCTGGCAATGAATTTAGTACATAAACAATAGGGGTGAACCAAAACCAGAATTGCAGCGCAACCCCAACCAGTTGTCCCACGTCCCTGAAAAAGACGTTCATCACACCAAGGATCATACCCAGCCCACCGGCAAACAGGATCTGCAAAAGCAGTACTGGTATTACCGAGAGAAAGAGCCAGCCAGGGAAGTTACCTGTGACAATGATAAAAATAAGAAACAGACTAAAGATAATCGCGAAATTAAGTACCGCCGATAACGTCACGATGATCGGCAGACAGATTTTCGGAAAACTGAGTTTCTTAATCAGATTAGCATTGTTAATGAATACGCTCTGACCTTTATCCAGCATCTCTGTAAATAATCCCCAGGTCAGCACCCCGGAGCAGAGATAAATACTGTAGGCAAACGGCCCCGTATTATCGGGCATTCTGGCTTTCATTACCTCGGAAAAAACCAAAGTATAGACCAGAATCATAGAGAGCGGTTGTAAAACGAGCCATAATGCGCCAAGCATACTGGTTTGATAGCGTGCCTGAAAGTCACGCTTAACACTGCTCCAGATAAATCCCCGATAACGATAAATCGTCGTTAGTAAATCTCTCACCTTATTCCCCGCTTAACAGGTGTAACAGCTCGGTCGTTTTTTCATTCATAAGCGCTACATCCGCTCTGGACTCCACGTTCAGACGCACCACCGGCTCGGTATTGGACGTGCGCAGGTTAAAGCGCCACTCAGGGTATTCAATACTGATACCGTCCGTTGTGTCGATGTGGGCGGCCGCCGGCTCATACTGCGCCCGGATGCGGGCAATCGCCTCCGCCGCATTACCCAGCTTGCGGTTGATCTCCCCCGACGCCGGGAACGCCGCCTGGCGGTCCGCCACCAGCGATTTCAGCGAACTGTTCTTCAGGCACAGCAGCTCCGCCACCAGCAGCCACGGGATCATCCCGCTGTCGCAGTAGGCGAAGTCGCGGAAGTAATGGTGCGCGCTCATCTCCCCGCCGTAGATGGCGTCTTCCTGGCGCATCCGCTCCTTGATGAACGCATGCCCGGTCTTCGACATCACCGGCTGGCCGCCGCTGCGGGTCACGATGTCCACCGTGTTCCATGTCAGACGCGGGTCGTGAATGATTTTCGCCCCCGGCTGCTTCTGCAGGAACGCTTCCGCCAGCAGGCCGACAATGTAGTACCCCTCGATAAACGACGCCTCGTCATCGAACAGGAAACAGCGGTCGAAGTCGCCGTCAAAGGCGATACCCATGTCCGCCTGATGCGCACGCACCGCGTCGGCGGTGTCCTGGCGGCACTCCGGCAGCAGCGGGTTCGGGATACCGTTCGGGAAATGGCCGTCCGGCTGGTGATGCACCTTGATAAAGGTCACCGGCGCCCCGGCCGCCGCGAAGCGTTTCTCCACCTCATCAATCACGTGCCCCGCCGCCCCGTTGCCGGAGTTCACCACCAGCTTCAGCGGACGGGTGAAGTTCGCCAGGTCCACGTAGCCCATCAGGTGGTCGACGTACTCCTTCAGCACCGAAATCTGACGCAGGGTCCCGCGACGTGCCGGGTCCACCGGCGGGAACTGGTTTTCCTCCGCCAGGCGCTGGATATCCCGCAGGCCGGTGTCGCCGCTGATGGGCTTCGCGTTCTCGCGCACCAGCTTCATGCCGTTGTAGTTCATCGGGTTGTGGCTCGCCGTCACCTCGATGCCGCCGTCCACCCCGAGGTGGAAGGTGGCGAAGTAAATCTCTTCCGTGCCGCTCAGGCCGATATCCAGCACGTCAGTGCCGGCGTCCATCAGCCCGCGGGCCAGCGCCAGCTTCAGCGACTCGCTGGTGAGGCGCACATCGCCCCCCACCACTATCTTCCCGGGTTTCAGAAATTCGCCGTAGGCGCGGCCGATACGGTAGGCGATGTCCTCGTTCAGCTCCTCGCCCAGTTCACCACGGATGTCATAAGCCTTAAAGCATGTTAACTGTGTCATTCTGCGTTTTGTCCCGAAAAAAATTAGCAACGACCATACTGGTCTTTAATACGAATAATGTCGTCCTCGCCGAG